>NZ_JAVCWL010000017.1:0-169907 GCF_030846505.1 Massilia pseudoviolaceinigra
CAGATAATGGATGGCTGGACGCCAACAGAGTGCGCAAGTGGCCTCGCCGGTGGCCATCCACCGGACTCAAGGTCTGGCGGCGCGATCCATATCACGGACAGGAAATTGATGACCAAGCCCTATCGACAGCGGCCCGCCCGCCTTTCCGGAATCTTCCTCTTTGCCATTTCCATTCTTCCGATGCAAGCCGTTCAGGCTCGTGACGACGTCGCATCGCTGATCGCCCGCATCGAAACGCCGCCAACCTCGCCCGGCCATGACGATCTTGACTCCCTCGCTATTGCGGCGTTGATGAAGCGCCTTCACGTTCCTGGCGTCAGCATCGCTGTCGTCAAGGATTTCAAAATTCACTGGGCCAAAGCCTACGGCGTCGCCGACGCGCAGACCGGGCGCGTTCTGGACACGGCAACCCGCTTCCAGGCCGCGTCGATCAGCAAACCAGTGACGGCGCTGGCCGCCATGCGCCTGGCCCAGGAGAACCGGCTCAACCTCGACGCCGATATCAATACGATGCTCAAGTCCTGGCAGGTGCCGCGCTCTGCATTGACGCGCAAGCAAGCGGTCACGCCACGTTCGCTGTTTAGCCACACATCGGGTGCGGACGATGGTTTCGGTTTCCCCGGTTACGAGCCGAACGCGCCGCTGGCGACGATGGTCCAGATGCTCGATGGGCGGCCGCCGTCGAACGTCGGCAAGGTCGCCTTCGCGCGTGCGCCTTTCGAAGCCTACAAGTACTCGGGCGGTGGGTTGACCATCATGCAGCTGGCGCTGACGGAGTTATCCGGGCGCCCGTTTGCGCAGTTGATGGCATCGTCCGTGCTTGGTCCGGTAGGCATGTCCGACAGCTCCTTCGGGCCGCCAGCGCTGGAGCGCGCCGCGCTGGCGCACGATGAACAGGGTCGCCGCATGCAAGCTCCCTGGCGCGTCCATCCGGAGCTGGCCGCCGCCGGCTTGTGGACCACCCCGAGCGACCTGGCCAGGTTCGTCATTGAAATCCAGACGGCTGCGCGCGGCCCGAAGGGCAGGGTGCTGGAACAGCGCTTCGCCCGGGAAATGATTACCCCGGTCGGGATTGGCCGCTACGCAGTGGGCCCGGCAATCGACCGGCATGGCGACGGGTGGTACTTTTCGCACAACGGCAGCAACTGGGGCTATCGCGCCTGGATGACCGGCCATGTTCGCAAAGGGTACGGACTCGTCATCATGACCAATGGCGACAACGGCATGCCCCTGATGAACCAGATCGCAGATCGTGTCGCGAAGGCGTACGACTGGGATTCGATTGACAAGCCATAAATGATGCGGGGGAGCTGGAGGTCCGGCGCACCGGACCTCCTCCGATTACTTCTCGCCGCCCTTGCGGGTGATGAACAGGCTGGCCACACAGCTTGCTGCAATGAGCACCGCCACGACGGTCAGCGATGCCTGCACCGGCACGTGATACCACGGCATGATCAGCATTTTCGTGCCGATGAAGGTCAGTACCATTGCCAGGCCATACTTGAGCAAGTGGAAGCGATCGGCCACATCGACCAGCAGGAAGTACAGTGCCCGCAGACCCAATATGGCAAACAGGTTCGAGGTGAAGACGATGAACGGATCGGTCGTAATGGCGAAAATCGCCGGAATCGAGTCGACCGCAAACACCAGGTCCGTCACTTCAATGAGCAGCAGCACCAGGAACAGCGGCGTGACGTAGCGCAGTCCATCCTTGGTGATGAAAAACCGCTCGCCATGGTCGCCTTCGGCCACACGCAAATGGCGGCGTGCAAAGCGCAGTACCGGGTTGTTGGCCACGTCCGGCTCCTGGTCGACCGCGACCAGCATGCGCAGGCCGGTAAAGAGCAGGAACGCACCGAACAGATACAGGACCCAGCTGAACTCGCTGACCACCCACGCGCCCGCGGAGATCATCACTGCGCGCATGACAATCGCACCGAGCACGCCGTAGATCAGCACGCGCCGCTGATACTGCTGCGGTACCTGAAACGCGGTAAAGATCAGCAAGAACACGAACACGTTATCCACCGACAGCGCTTTCTCGATCAGGTAGCCCGAGAAAAACTCCAGTGCTTTCTGGTCCGCGATCTCCGTGCCTGCCGTGCCTTTCAGGTACCACCACAGGCCGCCGTTAAACAGCATGGCCAGGCTGACCCACACCAGCGACCAGATGCCTGCCTCTTTCACGCTCACCTTGTGCGCCTTGTTGCCTCCGAAGACGAACAGGTCGAGGGCGAGCATGACGAGCACGAAGGCGATAAAAGCTGCCCACATGGGGGCGCTTGCAATGGTTTCTAAACCGTTCATGGAATGCTATCCGTTGTCCTTGGTCGCTTAGCTTGCCGCATCGTCATCGCGGTCGCGCATATCGTCATCAGTGTTGATATCCGGCGGCCGGTTCGCCGGCAGGCGGGTGTGGGTAAAGTCACGCTTGCGCTCAACCTGCCGCACCACCGCGCGGTCGGCGCGCTCCGCAGCGCGGTCGATGGCGCTGTAAAGATCGGCTTCCGTATCTTCGATGATCACTTCCTTGCCCCCGCCGAGCTGCACCTGGATCTTGCAGCGTTTGTCGATGCCGCCGCGCGGGCCGTTGATGTCGGACAGCGACACCGCAAGCCTGCGCATATGCCGGCCGGCCCAGCCCAAGGCGATGGCCAGGCGCTGCTCGGTGTACGAACGCAATGCCTCGGTGAGTACAAATCCGTTTGCCTGAATGGTGACACGCATGATTTCCTCCTGTTGGGTTAGTGGATTCACTATAGTTCGTGGAAAAGCATCGTACAATTCGAATATAATGTGCTGTCAGATCGATTAAATCGATGTATTGGAGGCTCCCATGTCATCATTGAATTTCAAGCATCTGCGCTACTTCTGGATGGTGGCGAAAACCGGCAGCATCGCCAAGGCGGCAACGCAGCTGCATCTCACGCCGCAATCCATTTCCGGCCAGCTCTCCGAATTTGCCGACACACTTGGCGTGGAGCTGTTCCGCCGCGTCGGGCGCAACCTGGAACTGACCGAAACCGGGCGACGCATCCTGAGCTACGCCGAAGACATCTTCACCACCGGCGACGAACTGCTCGACCTGGTGCGCGACAAGACGTTCACCACGACGATTACTTTCCGTGTCGGCTGCGCCGATTCGGTATCAAAACTGATTGCCTGCCGGCTGGTGGAACCGGCCCTGAAACTGGGGGAGCCGGTCAAGCTGATCTGCCGCGAAGGCAGGCTCGCCAGCCTGGTGGCGGACCTGGCGGTTCACCGGCTCGATCTCATCATTGCCGATCGCCCCATGCCGAGTCACCTCAGCGTGCGCGGCTTCAATCACCTGCTCGGTGAAAGCGGCATGACCGTGTTTGCCACCGCGGCGCTGGCGAAGGAGCTCGGTGAAGGATTTCCGGCTTGCCTGAACGGCGCTCCCATGCTGTTGCCCGGCGAAGACTTCGCCATCCACCAGCGCGTCTTGCAGTGGCTGGAAAAGAGCCAGGTGCATCCGCGCGTGGTTGGCGAGTTCGATGACAGCGCGATGATCAAGGCCTTCGGCCAGTCCGGGGCGGGGGTGTTTTTTGCGCCGACCGTGATTGCCCGCCAGGTCAGCGATCAGTACCGGGTGGTGCCGCTCGGCCAGGTCGATTCTCTGGTCGAACAGGTGTACGCCATCACCACGGAACGCCGGATGAGCCATCCTGCCACGTTGGCGATCAGCACAATGGCGCGCAACACACTGTTTGCCTGAGCTGATGCCCCCGCCGTGTTTCGACGGCCTTGCCGCCCATTTCAGCCGGGCTGGCGGCGACGCCCGCATGGGCTGGGAACCACGTAAAACAGCGCTCGCGGACTTAGCGCATACAATGCATCCATACACCCGCCCCGCGTCAACGCGACCGGCGGCGTTCGCACATGCTTTCAGAGAACAGGAATATCGATGGATTTTGACGTAGCGGCATGGGAAAAAGAGATCGGCCGGCCAGTACCACCCCTCATGGCCAAATTCTTCACATGGCTCGCGCCCTATGAATATGGCGACCTCGGCTACTTCGAGCTGGCGCCGGAAAACCTGGCCGGCGGTACCGCCTGGGAAGGCATGGAGCGCTGGGGCGACAGCACCTGGGGCTTCATCAGCCTGCCCGACGGTTCCCTGATCGGCCTGTGCGAAGCGGTGCAGCCGCCTGCCGTCGTGCATATCGGTTCCGAAGGCGAACTGCGCACCCTCTCCGAATCGTTCGAAGCTTTCCTGCTGGCCATCGACGCAGGCGAAACCGACACCGAGATCGATCTCGGCGACGACGACCTTGAACCGGAGCAGGTGGCTGCGCGCAAGGCATTCAAATCCTGGCTCAACAAGAGCAAGATCGCCGCGCCGGCCGTGAGCGGGCAGTTCGACTTTTCCGCCTACGCCGCGGGCGATCCGCCCGAACGCCGCGCGCCGCCCACGCAGCAGGGCGCCGCGCCCGTCATGGACCCCGGCTACCTGAGCCACATCGATGGCATGGGCGAGCGCCTCAAGATGCTGTGCAGCCTGGTGGGCCGCACCGCCGCCGATCCCGAGCTGTGCGCCGTCGCCGAACAGATCTTCGGCAAAGCGCCGCCGCAGTCCATCGGCAATGCCAAACACGACGACAGCATCTGGCTGACCGCGAAAAAGGCCGATGTCAGCTTTCTGTTCAGCCGCAAGGTGCTGAACCCGAACTACGCGCCAGTGCCGATCAGTAACAAGGCCATCTGCCCGTACCTGGAAAGCGTGTTTCTCGGCGACGCCTACAGCGAGCCAGTCCTGTTCGGTTTGCATGGCGACGCACTGTGGGACGCCATTGCGCAGCGCCTGCCGCAACAGTACAAGGAAACCGTCGACGAGGACGGCGAAGTCGAAAAGGCGTGCACCTTGCCGCTCGATCCGGCGCGCGACACCGAACTGCGGCTGTGGATGAACAATGGCCGCACCAATGCCTGCGTGCAAATCGCGCAGGGACGTGAACTCGTCCGGCCCGAAGCGGCCAAGCAGATCAACAGCGGCGCTGGCCTGTTCATGCAATGGGCGCTGGAAAACGCCTGGCTCGAACGCGCCATGTTTCCCGGGCAGGACGAGCTCATCGATGCCATGCGCCGCAGGCAAGCGCGCCCGTCGCAGCTGGTGCAGCTGGCCCTGACGCGCGGTCTGTGGGACACGCATCTGACGGACGAGCCCGGCCTGCGCCAGTTTGCCTACATATATTTCCACAACATGGACGGCATCTGGATCAATGCCGATCTGAAGACCATGTTCGGCAAGCGCCAGGGCCAGTACGGTCATGACGAACCGGTGCTCGACGACGATCCGGTCGAGATCTACGACGCCCTGTTCGCTCTCATCACCAAGCAGTTTGCGAACTGGAAGCAAGCCAATCCCCTGGAATTGGCCTAAGGTTCTTCTGACCGGACTGCAGCGGATCACGCTCCCTGCAGCGCCGGTCGCGCTGCAGCGCTAACCGAGGTCCCCCACCTCGACGGACAGCGCCCGCTCTTGCGGGCTGGCCGAAATCTTGTCCTGGGTAGTGCGATATTGTCGCTCCAGTCGGCTGCGCTGATGTCATCGCCGCCGCTCGCCGGCTTGCCCGACTGGGCCACCTGTCCCCGCCATGCAAGCGGCGGAGCTATGCCATTAATCTGATTATCTATGTCAATTGCATATATTGACTTGGGTTAACACGATTGTTATATTCGTCCAAAAATTACATTTGGATAACTTTAAGCGTCGAGACACTGCGTGACCGTACACGGCTCCGGGCTGATCAATCTATCCATCCATCCCAACCGTTCTGCCGGAGTTCGTCATGCCCCCCGTCAATCATCGCCCCGCCTTGTCCATCCTGGCGCTGTCCATCGCGCTTTCCGCCTGCGGTGGATCATCATCGTCGAATAAAGTGGGGCCGGACGCGCGCGCCTCGGTGAATCTGCCGTCGGCTGCCCCGATGGCCGCACCAGTGCCGGCGGCACCGGCCGCGCCACCTGCGGCTGTTATTTCCGACACCGCGCCACCCGCGCCTGTTGTTCCCGACACCATGCCGGTCGCCGGCCCGCCGGAAGCGGCTCCTGCCTTGCCTGGCGCCGTTCCGGTGGCCGACGGCAGTCCGGTTGGCGACCCCGTAGTCACCAAACCGGTCATGGTACCGACGCCGGGTGTGCTCATCCCTGTGCCGTCCACGCCGCCGGTTGCTGCCGTGCCTGTGGTAACTCCGCCAGCCGTTGTGCCGCCAGCAATCACCCCGCCGGTCATCGCTCCGCCGGTCGTCAAGCCGCCGGTCGTCACGCCGCCGGTGGTCACCCCACCTGTCGTCAAGCCGCCGGTCGTCGTCACCCCACCCGTCGTCACGCCGCCCGTGGTCACGCCCCCGGTCGCTACGCCACCGGTGGTTCCCCCGCCGGTTGTGGTCCCGGTCGCCGTACCCGCTGCCTGGACCACGGGCGTGACCAGCTTCGTGCACCCCGGCATTGGCTACAACGCGGCCGACCTGGCGCAATACAAGGCGCACGTGCTCGCTGGCGAGGAGCCGTGGGCCAGCGGCTACCACCATCTCGGCGGGCGCACCCCCCTGAACTACGCGATGCTCGGCCCTTTCGCCATCGCCAACCGCAATATCGACCTGAACCGCGGCGCCTTCGAGCGCGACATGCAGATGGCGTACAACCACGCCCTGATGTGGTACGTCTCGGGCAACAGCGCGCACGCGGAAAAATCGATTTCGATCCTTGACGCCTGGGCCACCACCAACACCTCGCTCGATGGCGTCGAGGCGGCGCTGATGCTGGGCGACTATTCCGGCCGCGCCATCATCGCCGCCGATATCCTGCGCGGCCTGTATCCCGGCTGGACCGCGACCCACACGGCGCACATGAAGTCCTGGCTCGAGAATGTCTGGTGGCGCCGCCTGCAGGTCGGCGGCAGTTCCGCGATCGGCACCGCGCTCGGCAACGGCAGCCTGCTCAAGCCGTGCAACCAGGGTGGGCTGGCGCTCAAGGCCGCGCTGGCGGTGGCGGTATTCCTCGACAGCCCGCTCAAGTTCGACCAGGTCATCAACGCCTACCTCAGCGATCCAGGCGGACTCGACCAGATCATGTCGAATGGCGAGGTGGGCGATACCGGCCGCGACCAGGGTCACGCGCACGGCCAGATCGCCACCTACGGCGCGATTGCCGAAACCGCCTGGAAGCAGGGCATCGACCTGTATTCGCTGCGCAACAACCGCTTGCTGGCGGCCGGCGAATACTATGCCAACTACAACCTGGGCAAGCCGTTCACCTTCAATCCGGTCTCATGCGGCTACGGTTACTACACCCAGATCGGCGCCCAGCCCCTCCAGACCATGCCGGCCAACCTGTTCGAGACCCTGTACACGCACTATGTGGTGCGCAAGGGCCTGAAGGCGCCGAATGTCGCGCAATACCGCGAACTGGCCAAATCGCGCGGCGAAGCCGGTCCGTACAGCGGTCCGTACTCGGGCCAGGTTTACCGCCGCACCAAGGACAGCTCGACCGCACGCGCGGTAACGTTCCCGTTCACCGCGCCGGTGATGACGGCGGCGACCAGCTTTACCCAGGCCGACCTGGGCAAGGTCCAGACGCCGGGCAGCGCCACCAATACCGGCGCGAACTGGAAGATGACGGCCTCCGGCGCTGGCGCCGAGAAGGGCTATCACTTCGCGTACAAGGAGCTCAAGGGCGACGTCGAAGTCATCGCCACCGTCACCGATCCGGGGGCGCTGAGCACCGGCGTGGCCGGCATCATGATCCGCAGTTCGCTCGACGCGCGTCCCGCCACGGCGGCCGCCCAGATTTACGTGGCGCCGGCCAGTTCCGGCAATGGCACGCATCTGTTCTGGCGCGTCGGCACGCAGCACTATGGCGGCTACCATGCGGCGCGCCGGTTCACATCGGCGGTGGCGCCGATGTCGCTCAAGCTGGTGCGGCACGGTAATTTCGTCTACGCCTACCTGTCGAGCAATGGCGGGACCGACTGGTCGGCCATCGGCACCATCATTTATCCGGAGCTGTCCGATACCTTGTACGTCGGCATTTTCACAGCCTCGGGCGATCCGGCGGCCACCACCACGGCCAGTTTCGAGAACGTGAAGATCGGATCGAAGCCCGGCAGCCTGGTGGCGCCGCCCACCAAGGTCAGCGCCAACGCGCGCAGCGGCGGCGTCGCGGTGCAGTGGGCGGCCAGCCCGATGGCGCGCAGCTACGATGTGTTGCGCGCGACCAATGCAAGCGGGCCGTTCGAGCGGGTCGGCACTGAGCTGACCGGCACCAGTTTCGTCGATGCTGGCGCCACCGGCAGTGCGGCCTACTTTTATGTGGTCAAGGCATCGACTTACAGCGGCCTGAGCGGGCCATCGGCGGTGGCGACCTTGCCGGCGCGCTAGCGCAGGCAAAAAAAAGCAGCCGGATGGTTTCCGGCTGCAAGTATCTGGTGCCGGTGTTCGAGGTCACCGGACTAACCTGTGGGAAATGCAGAGGCATGTCACCAACAGCGTCAGAATAATCCTCCCAGATGACCGCAGCATGACGTAAGGCGCACGGCAGCGCATCGTGCAACGCGTCGCGTAGCGCAGCGCCATGCGGATCGCTTCAGGTCAGGCTGATGGCGTCGAAACCCTGCGCTTCCGGCGGCCCCGCCAGCAGGGGCATGACCGCGACGATCGGGCCGCGCAAGGCCGGGTCGCTGTCGCCGGCGAGGCGGTCGGCCTCAGTCTCCCACAAGGTAATCGACATGCCTTTGCCGCTGTCCGGATCGGTCAGGAGAAAGGTTGACTTGAATCCTTGCAACTGTTGAAGAACCGGCAACACCGAATCGTTGTACAGCGCGACGATCTCGGCGAGTTTTTCCGGCTTGGCTTGAACATGGGTAACTCTTGCAAACATGATGTGCTCCTTGGGATGAAAAACGACCGGTACGGGCACCGCTGCGTCCGAACCATACAGTGTGTATGGTTGCACTATACACGATGTTTGGGCACTGCCGGGTTTGCTGGCGGTAAGCTATGATGCGAGCGCATCGCATCGCATCGCACCGCATGCAGCGGCGCCGTCCCTGGCGCCGGGTCGTTTTTTTGGAGCCGCCATGCCATCCACCCGTTCTTCAGGACAAAATCGTTTATCGCGCGAGACTTGGCTTGACTTTGGCCTGGCCGTGTTGCGCGACGACGGCCCGCAAGCCTTGAAGGCCGATCCGCTGTGCAAGCGCATGGGGGTGAGCAGGGGAAGTTTCTATTGGCATTTCGACAGCGCCGGCAGCTTTGCGCTGGCGGTACTCGAGCGTTGGGAGTCGATCGCCACCGACCAGATCATCCGCGCCATTGAAGAGGCGGCAGTCGATGCGCTGGCGCGGCTGCGTCTTTTGTTAACGAACGTGGGCGAACTCGATATCGGCCTGTATCAGGCCATCAACACGCTCGGCGCGCAAGACCCGGGCGCGGCCCAGGTGTTGCGCCGGGTGCACGAGCGGCGTGTCGCGTTTGTGGCGAACTTGCTGGAGGGGCTTGGTTTTGACGCGGCCGAGGCAGCCACGCGGGCGCAACTGGTCTACGCCTGGGCCATGGGCGAATTGCTCACGCGCGAACCGGGCCGGAAAGCCTTTTCAGCAGCCCAGATCGATGCGGTCGAGCGCTTGCTGATGCGGCGCTAGCGCCGCCGCAGGCTCAGACCTGTGGTTTGGTGGGCACCAGGCGTTCTTCGAGCTCGGTGACGCGCTGTTCCAGTGCTTCGAGCTTGGCACGGGTCTTGGCCAGCACCTGGGCCTGGATATCGAATTCCTCGCGTGTGACCAGGTCGAGCTTGGAAAAGCCCTGGGTCATCATGCTCTTGACGTTCTTCTCGATATCCTTGGCCGGCGAACTCTCGATGGCCTGGTTGATCTTGCCCTGCAAGTCGTTGAAAAAGCTGTTCATGTCCATCGCAATCCTCGTGAAATTGGTGGCGCAGCGCACGGTGGCGCACCGCAGCGGTGCGCCAGGTGGGCCAGTTTGGTGCATTCGCGCCGGCCGCGACCGGAATCGCGGATTTTTTACTGTTTATTAACAGCAAGTTGGGGACGCCGGGCGCAAAAACAAGTTGCAGCCGGGCGCAATCGTAGCTGGCATGACTTCTGCTAATGGTTAAGCAGTGTGCATGCGCAGGCTTTATTTTAAACCCCAACCGCCGTCTCTGTTAAAAAACCATAAGGGAACCGTCATGAATAAGCTGTCTACTCCGTTGTCTCTCGCCGCCGCGCTGACCCTGGCGCTGGCAACCCTGGGGGCACCGCTGGCCCAGGCTGCCGACGCGCCCGCGCCCGACAATGTGGTCAGCTTCAACGCTGCCCTGACCAGCGACTACCGCTACCGCGGCCTGTCGCAAACCCGCATGAAGCCGGCCGTGCAGGGCGGGGCCGACTACAGCCACACTCCGAGCGGCGCCTACGCCGGCGTCTGGGCGTCGACCATCAAGTGGACCAAGGACCTGGGCGGCGACGGCGATGTCGAAATCGACCTGTACGGCGGCCAGAAGGGGGAAATCACCAAAGGCATCAGCTACGACGTGGGCGGCCTGTACTACGGCTACCCGTCGAACGGCTTGCATCCGAACGCCAACACGTTCGAGCTGTACGGGCAGGTCGGCATGGGACCGGTGTCCCTGAAGTATTCGCATTCGACCACCAACCTGTTCGGCACCACCGACAGCAAGGGAAGCGGCTACCTCGACCTGAGCGCCAATCTCGACCTGGCCACCGGCCTGGTGCTCAACCTGCACGTGGGACGCCAGCGCGTGGCCCACAACGATGCGCTCAGCTACAACGACGCCAAGATCGGCCTGACCAAGGACGTCGGTTTCGCCACGGTCGCGCTGGCCGTTATCAGCGCCAATACCGATATGTACGTCAGCCCGGTCAACGGCAAGGACCTGGGCCGTTCCCGCGCCGTGCTGACCGTGTCAAAAACTTTCTAAGAGGCCAGCTATGAAAATGATCACCGCCATTATCAAACCCTTCAAGCTGGACGAAGTGCGCGAAGCGCTCTCGGCCATCAACGTGCAAGGGATTACCGTTACCGAAGTCAAGGGCTTCGGACGCCAGAAAGGCCATACCGAGCTGTACCGCGGCGCCGAGTACGTGGTCGACTTCCTGCCCAAGACCAAGATCGAGGCGGCCGTGGACGACGCCATCGTCGAACAGGCCATCGAAGCCATCGAAGGTGCTGCGCGCACCGGCAAGATTGGCGACGGCAAGATTTTTGTCTATAACCTGGAACAGGTGGTGCGTATCCGCACCGGCGAAACCGGTAACGAAGCACTTTAAGCTGAGGGGAACACTGATGAATAAAACGATAACAAAGTGGCTGGCCGGACTAGCGGTGCTATGCGCCATCGGCGGCGTGTTGCCGGCCTCGGCCCAGGATGCGCCCAAGCCCGATACGACGGCAGCCGTCGTCACGCCGGTCGAGGCGCCCGCCACCACCGCGCTCACGCCGGCCGCCGCACCGGCCAGTGCCGCTGGCCCGGCGGCAACCGCCGCGCCGGCGCCGGTGCCGCATAAAGGCGACACCACCTGGATGTTCATTTCCACCGTGCTGGTGGTCCTGATGACGATTCCCGGGCTGGCGCTGTTTTACGGCGGCCTGGTGCGCACCAAGAACATGCTGTCGGTGCTGATGCAGGTATTCGTGGTGTTTGCGCTGATCATCGTGCTGTGGTGCATCTACGGCTACTCGCTGACCTTTACAGCAGGAAACGCCGTGATCGGCGGCTTCGACCGGGCTTTGCTGACCGGTATCTTCGACCCGGTCAAGGGCACCTTCGCCTACGCCGCCACGTTCAGCAAGGGCGTGGTCATTCCGGAGTTCATCTATGTCGCCTTCCAGGGCACATTTGCCGCGATTACCTGCTGCCTGATCGTCGGCGCCTTTGCCGAGCGCATCAAGTTTGCCGCCGTGATCGCCTTCATGGTGCTGTGGTTCACCTTCGGCTACCTGCCGATCGCCCACATGGTCTGGTTCTGGACCGGTCCGGACGCCATTACCGACGCCGCCACCCTGGCCACCGAAACCGCGAAAGCCGGCTGGCTGTTCCAAAAAGGTGCGCTCGATTTTGCGGGCGGCACCGTGGTGCACATCAATGCGGCAGTGGCCGGCCTGATGGGCGCCATCCTGATCGGCAAGCGCGTCGGCTATGGCCGCGAAGCCATGGCGCCGCACTCGCTGACCATGACCATGATCGGCGCCTCGCTGCTGTGGGCCGGCTGGTTCGGCTTTAACGCCGGCTCGGCACTGGAAGCGGGCGACATCGCCGCGCTGGCCTTCATCAACACCCTGCTGGCCACCGCCTGCGCCACCCTGTCGTGGGTGTTCGGCGAGTGGATCACCAAGGGTAAGCCATCGATGCTGGGCGCCGCTTCCGGCGCGGTAGCCGGTCTGGTGGCGATCACCCCGGCGGCCGGCTTCGTCGGCCCGATGGGCGGCTTGGTCATTGGTTTGCTGGCTGGTATTATCTGCCTGTGGGGAGTGAACGGCCTCAAGCGCCTGATCGGCGCCGACGACTCGCTCGACGTGTTCGGCGTGCACGGCCTGGGCGGTATCCTGGGTGCCTTGCTGACCGGCGTGTTCGCCGCGCCATCCTTGGGCGGCCAGGGCATTTTCGACTACGTTGCCAACAAGGCATCGGCGGAATATTCGATCGGCGGCCAGGTCGTCACGCAGCTGACCGCCGTCGGCACCACGATTCTGTGGTCGGCGGTGGTGTCCTTCATTGCCTACAAACTGGTGGACCTGGTGATCGGTCTGCGCGTACCGGAAGAAGAAGAACGGGAAGGGCTCGACATCACGAGCCACGGCGAATCGGCCTACCATTCCTGATTCACATTTTTGCTCCGGCCCGCGCAAGCGGGTTGTTCCAGGCGCCCCGCGGGGCGCCTTTTTGCTTTCCGCGACGCCGCAGGACTTTAAAACGCCGGTTCCGCCCCGACTTGTGCAGTTCATCATTATCACCAAGCAGTCTTTAAGGACGTCTTACTCATGGTTCCCCACCTCGTCACAGCTCTCACTGGCCCGCTGCTCGACCTCGAAAAGAAAATCCTGGCGGCAACGCCGGCCATTGAGCGCTGGTTCCGGATGGAGTGGCAGGAACACACGCCGCCGTTCTATTGCTCGGTCGACCTGCGCAACGCCGGCTACAAGCTGGCGCCGGTCGACACCAACCTGTTTCCTGGCGGTTTTAACAATCTTGCTACCGAGATGCTGCCGCTGGCGGTGCAGGCCGCCATGGCCGCGATCGACAAGTATTGCCCGGACGCCCGCAACCTGCTGCTGGTGCCGGAAGGCCACACCCGCAATCCGCACTACCTGCAGAACGTGGCGCGCCTGATGCAGATTTTCCGCCAGACCGGGCTGCACGTGCGCCTGGGTTCCCTGTCGCCCGAGATCACCCAGCCCACGCCGCTGGCGCTGCCGGACGGGAACATGCTGGTGGTCGAGCCGCTGGTAAGGTCAAGCAACGGCCGCCGGGTGGGGCTGAAGGATTTCGATCCTTGCACCATTTTGCTCAATAACGACTTGTCGGCCGGTATTCCATCGATCCTGGAAAACATTCACGAGCAATCGCTGCTGCCCCCGCTGCACGCCGGCTGGGCGCTGCGCAGGAAGAGCAACCACCTGGCCGCCTACGACGAAGTGGCCAAGAAATTCGGCAAGCTGATCGATGTCGATCCGTGGATGGTCAACCCCTTCCACAGCAAATGCGGCGCGATCAATTTCGACGAAGACCAGGGTGCGGAATGCCTGGCCGACAATGTGACCATGCTGCTGGCCAAGATCCGCAAGAAGTACAAGGAATACGGGATCAAGGAGCAAAAGCCGTTCGTGATCCTGAAACCCGATGCCGGAACGTATGGCATGGGCATTTTGACCATCAAGGATGCCAGCGAAGTGCGCGAACTGACCCGCGCCCAGCGCCAGAAGATGTCGGTGATCAAGGATGGCGTGGAAATCAGCGACGTCATCATCCAGGAAGGCGTGCCGACCTTCGAGAACATCAAGGATGCGGTGGCCGAGCCGGTCGTGTACATGATCGACCGCTATGTGGTGGGCGGGTTCTACCGGATCCACGCCGAGCGCGGGATCGACCAGAACCTGAATGCGCCGGGTTCGCAGTACGTGCCGCTGGCGTTTGCCCAGCAGCATGCCGTGCCGGACCTGAAGGCCAAGCCGGGGACGGCGGCGCCGAACCGCTTCTATGTGTATGGCGTGGTGGCAAGGTTGGGGCTAATTGCGGCGTCGCTGGAGATGGAACGGACTGATCCGAATCCGGAAGTTTACTAGGCTACAGCGTGGACTTGGCGGGAACGGCGAAGTTGGCACCCGTACCCTAATATCCGTCGTTTCTGCCATTGGCAGAAACGACTTTCCGCGCAGGCGGGAACCCAGGTTCGTCGCGTATCGCCGCACCCCATCCAGACTCATCCCAAGCCAACATTGGCGTTTCCGGCTAAAATCAGTCATTACCCCCGAATGGAATCGCCCATGAAAATCGCTTTCCTCGCTGATCCGCTGTCCGGCTTCAAGACGTACAAGGATTCGACCTTCGCCATGATGCGCGAGGCGGCACGGCGCGGCCATGCGGTTTACGCCTTCGAGCAGCGCGACATGGCCCTGGAAGAAGGCGTGGTCAGTGCCGACATCGCCCAGATCACCCTGACCGGCGACGCCGACGACTGGTACCGTGCCGCGCCCAAGACGGCCATGCGCCTGTCCGAGTTCGACGCCGTCATCCAGCGCAAGGACCCGCCGTTCGACATGGAGTACGTGTACGGCACCTACCTGCTCGAACTGGCCGAACGACAGGGCGCGCGCATCTTCAACAGGCCGTCCGCGATCCGCGACCACAATGAAAAGCTGGCGATTGCCCAGTTCACCGAATTTACCTCGCCCACCCTGGTCACGTCGGACGCGGCGCGCCTGCGCGCCTTCCACGCCAAGCACGGCGACGTGATCTTCAAGCCGCTCGACGGCATGGGCGGGGCCGGCATCTTCCGCATCGGCGCCGACGCCATGAACCTCGGCTCGGTGATCGAAACGCTGACCCTCAATGGCGCACAGACCATCATGGCGCAGCGCTACATTCCCGATATCGTCAAGGGCGACAAGCGCATTCTCGTCATCGACGGCAAACCGGTGCCGTTCGCGCTGGCGCGCATCCCGCAGGGCACTGAAATTCGCGGCAACCTGGCCGCCGGCGGCATCGGCGTGGCGCAGCCCCTGACCGCGCACGACCTCCACATCGCCGAGAGCATCGGCCCCTTGCTGGCCGAGCGCGGCCTGTTACTGGTAGGATTGGACGTGATCGGCGAGTGTCTGACCGAAGTGAACGTCACCAGCCCGACCTGCTTTCAGGAGATCACCGACCAGGCGGGCTTCGACGTGGCGGCGATGTTCATCGACGCCGTCGAGCGGCGCAGCCAGGGAAAGTAAGGCAAACATATTATGGTAGGTATTCTGTTGATGACCCATGCGCCGCTCGGACAGGCGTTCATCGCCGCGGTGGCGCACGTGTTCCGCGGCCCGACCGAGCATTTCGAGGCGATCGACGTCACCGCCGACCAGGACCTGGCCGAGGTGAACGAACTGGCGCGCCAGGCGATCTGCCGCCTCGACGACGGCACCGGCGTGCTGGTGATCACCGATATCAAGGGCGGCACGCCGGCCAACTGCTGCAACTCGCTGGCCGATGCGGGGCGGGTGGAAGTCATCGCCGGCATCAGCCTGCCGATGCTGCTGCGCGCGATCACCTACCGCCGCGACACGCTCGACGTGGTGGTCGAAATGGCGCTGGCCGGCGCGCAGAGCGGTGCGGTACGGGTCGACAATCGTATCAGGGTAGGACCGGGATAAAAAGCGATTGGGCGGTGGCTGCGGCCACCGGGTGTGCGAATGTGCAGGATCCGTGTGAAGAGACGACAAAAAAATGATTCAACAAGATCTGGAAATTATCAACAAGCTTGGTTTGCATGCGCGCGCCTCGGCCAAATTCACGCAGCTGGCCGCAAAGTTTTCGAGCGACGTCTGGCTCACGCGTAACGCGCGCCGCATCAATGCCAAGTCGATCATGGGCGTGATGATGCTGGCGGCCGGGAAGGGCGCCAAGGTCACCCTGGAAGCCGACGGCGCCGACGAGAAGGAATGTGTCGAAGCGCTCGCCGCGCTGATTAACGACAAATTCGGCGAAGGCGAGTAATGCCGGTCGGACGCACCTCCAGCGGATCATCCATGGCATCGTTCACGCTGCACGGCATTCCTGTGTCGCGCGGTATCTCGATCGGCCGCGCGCACCTGCTCACGCCCGCCGCGCTCGACGTCAAGCATTACCTGGTGGCCGAAGAGCACCTGGAAGCGGAAGTGAGGCGCTTGCAGGATGCCCTGGCCGAAGTGCATCGCGGCCTGCAGGCGCTGTGGACCGACCTGCCCAAGGACGCGCCGACGGAACTGGGCGCGTTCATCGACGTGCACGCGCTCATTTTGTCGGACCCGATGATTTCGGAAGCGCCGCTCGATATCATCCGCACGCGCCACTACAACGCCGAGTGGGCGCTGGTGACGCAGATCGATGAATTGTCGGCGCAGTTCGACGAAATTGAAGACCCGTATCTGCGCGAGCGCAAGGCCGACATCCAGCAGGTGGCCGAGCGGGTGCTCAAGGTGTTGATGGGCACCGCCCAACTGGCGCCGGCGCCGGTCACCGACGAAGAATTCCAGCCGCAGATGATCGTCGTCGCGCACGACATCTCGCCGGCCGACATGCTGCAGTTCCGCGACCGCTCGTTCATCGGTTTCGTGACCGACGTGGGCGGGCAGAACTCGCATACGGCGATCGTGGCGCGCAGCCTCGATATTCCGGCGGCGGTGGGCATGTCGCAGGCGTCGCAATTGATCGAGCAGGATGACTGGGTGATCATCGACGGCGATGCCGGCGTGGTGATCTGCAATCCGAGCACGCTGGTGCTGGAGCAGTACCGCGCGCGCCAGGCGGCCATGCTCAAGGCGCGCAAGAAGCTCTCGAAGCTCAAGAAAACCCCGGCCATCACGCGCGACGGCACCGTCATCACGCTGCTGGCCAACATCGAGCTGCCGGACGATTGCCCGCACGCGCTCGACTGCGGCGCCGAAGGGGTGGGCCTGTTCCGCTCCGAGTTCCTGTTCATGGGCCGCAGCGGGCAGGCGCACAAGATTCCGAGCGAGAACGAACAGTTCGAGCAGTACCGCAAGGCGGTGGTGGCGATGAAAGGGCGGCCGGTGACGATCCGCACGCTCGACATCGGCGCCGACAAGCCGCTCGACCAGACCGAGCACACCGCACTCAATCCCGCGCTGGGACTGCGCGCGATCCGCTATTGCCTGGCCGAGCCGCAGCTGTTCCTGACGCAGTTGCGCGCGATCCTGCGCGCCTCGGCGTTCGGCAAGGTGCGCCTGCTGATCCCGATGCTGTCGCACGTGTTCGAGATCGACCAGTGCCTGGCGATGGTGGAGCAGGCCAAGGCGCAGCTGCGCGAGGCGGGGCAGAAGTACGACGCGGCGATCGACGTGGGCGCGATGATCGAGATCCCGGCGGCGGCGCTGTCGCTGCCGATGTTCGTCAAGCGCATGAACTTCCTGTCGATCGGCACCAACGACCTGATTCAGTACACCTTGGCGATCGACCGGGTCGATTATGAAGTGGCGCACTTGTACGACCCGCTGCATCCGGCGATTTTGCAGCTGATCGCGATGACCATCTCGGCGGGGATGAAGGCCGGAATCGACGTGGCGGTGTGCGGCGAGATGGCGGGCGATGTGAAGTTGACGCGCCTGTTGCTGGGCATGGGGCTGCGCGAATTCTCGATGCATCCGGCGCAGCTGCTGTCGGTCAAGCAGGAGATCCTCAATTGCGACCTGACGACCATCACGCCGCAAACACGCAAGATTCTACGTACCACCGAGCCGCATGCGATTGTGGAGGCGGTGCAGCAGTTGCAGGTGATTTGATTAGCCGGTAATGCCGTAACCGCGGCCCACCGTAGCGCCGTGTCACCACAAACCTAAAAACCGTCGTTCCCGCCTTCGCGGGAACGACGAGGTAGCGGTTTTAACTCATTTTTTCGAATCTCATGTCATCCATTGGAATAGTCTCCCCGCAAGCGATGCGCTTTGCCGAACCGCTGCGGTTGCAGGGCGGTGGTGCGCTGGCCGAGTACACCCTGGTGTACGAAACCTACGGCACCCTCAACGCCGACAAATCGAACGCGGTGCTGGTCTGCCACGCCCTGAACGCCTCGCACCACGTGGCCGGCACCTATGAGGGCGACCCGAAAAGCACCGGCTGGTGGAACAATATGGTCGGTCCGGGCAAACCGCTCGACACCGACCGTTTCTTCGTCATCGGGGTCAACAACCTCGGCTCCTGCTTCGGCTCCACCGGCCCGATGCACCTCAACCCCGCCACCGGCAAACCCTACGGCGCCTCCTTCCCGGTGGTGACGGTGGAAGACTGGGTCGCCGCGCAGGCGCGCCTGGCCGACGCCCTCGGCATCGTGCAGTTCGCCGCCGTGATGGGCGGCTCGCTGGGCGGCATGCAGGCGCTCGCGTGGAGCATCATGTTCCCCGACCGCCTGCGCCACTGCGTCGTGATCGCCTCCACCCCCAAGCTGTCGGCGCAGAACATCGCCTTCAACGACGTGGCGCGCCAGGCCATCCTGTCGGACCCGGATTACCGCGGCGGCGACTTCTATGCGCACGGCGTGGTGCCCAAGAACGGCCTGCGCGTGGCGCGCATGGTCGGTCACATCACCTACCTGTCGAACGACGACATGGCCGAAAAATTCGGCCGTAAACTGCGTAACGCCGCCGAGAACAACGACTACAAATTCGACTTCGGCATCGACTTCGAGATCGAGTCCTATTTGCGCTACCAGGGCGACAAGTTCTCGGAATACTTCGACGCCAATACCTACCTCCTGATCACCAAGGCGCTCGATTATTTCGACCCGGCGCGCGAATTCGGCGGCTCGCTCACGCGCGCGCTGGCCGGCACCAAGGCCGACTTTTTCGTCGCCTCGTTCACCACCGACTGGCGCTTTTCGCCCGAGCGCTCGCGCGAGATCGTCGAGGCACTGGTGTGCAACCGGCGCCGCGTGACCTACGCCGAAATCGACGCCCCGCACGGCCACGACGCCTTCCTGCTGGAGGACGAGCGCTACATGAACATGGTGCGCGCCTACTACCAGCGCATCTGGGAAGCCATGCCGGTGAAAGGGCAAGCATGAATTTTGAAGACCTCTCCAGCCTGCGCCCCGACCTCGCGTTCATCGCGCACTGGGTGCCGCAGCAGTCGCACGTGCTCGACGTGGGCTGCGGCGACGGCGCCATGCTGCGCTACCTCCAGAGCGGCAAGGGCTGCACCGGCTACGGCATCGAGATCGCCGACCAGTCGCTGCTGGCCAGCGCGCGGCGCGGCATCAACGTGATCCAGCAGGACATGGAAAAAGGCCTTGGCCTGTTTTCCGATAATTCCTTCGACACGGTCCTGTGCCTGTCGTCGCTGCAGATGATGCAGCACGTCGAGGCGCTGCTGCGCGATATCGTGCGGGTGGGCGCCGAAGCGATCGTCTCGTTCCCCAATTTCGCCTACTGGCCGCACCGCATGGCGCTGCTTCGCGGCCGCATGCCGGTGTCCAAATCGCTGCCGTACCAGTGGTACGACACCCCCAACGTGCGCTGCGCGACGATTTACGATTTCGAGGAACTTGCGCAAGAATGCGGCCTCGAAGTACTGGAGCGGGTTGCGCTGGCCGACGGCAAGCCGGTGTCCTTCCTGCCCAACCTGCGCGGCAGCCTGGCCGTGTTCCGGCTGCGCAAAAAGACGCAACCGGCGGCCTGAGCGGCCGAGAACCTTATCGTGTGCGACTTTACCGGATTTCCTGCGATGATGGTGTTATCAAATACATAGCAGGAATTGAAACATGCATAAGATTAAACCTATTCTCCTGGCCCTGACGCTCGGCGCCTGCACGGTCCTGGCCAGTGCCCAGCCGCTGCCGGAGCCGATCAAAGGCAAGACCTCGAAGGCCGCGGTGCAGGACGGCATCCAGGTGCGGCCGATGCCGCGCTACCGCGTGCTGGCCTCGGCCGAGAAAATGGACCAGCAGGCGGCGCAGCAATATATGCAGCTGATGGGCCAGGCCCAGCAAAAGGGGGCGCTGGTGCCGGACGACCATCCGCAGGTGGTGCGCCTGCGCACCATCGCCAAACGCATCATTCCGTACGCCACGCGCTGGAATCCCGAAGCCGCCAAATGGAAGTGGCAGGTCAATCTGCTGTCGTCCAAGCAAATTAACGCCTTCTGCATGCCGGGTGGACGCATCGCGTTCTTCAGCGGCATCCTCACCACCCTGAACCTGACCGACGATGAAGTGGCCGCCATCATGGGCCACGAAGTGTCGCACGCCCTGCGCGAACACGGGCGCGAGCAGATGGTCAAGTCGACCGCGACCAATGTCGGCGCGCGGGTGGGCGGCGCGGTGCTGGCGGCGGTGCTCGGCATCGATCCCGGCATTACCGACACGGTGGCCCAGTATGGCGCGCAGTTCGCCTCGCTCAAATTCTCGCGCGACGACGAGCGCGAAGCCGACCTGATCGGCCTGGACCTGGCCGCGCGCGCCGGTTACGATCCGCGCGCCGGCATCATCCTGTGGCAAAAAATGGCGGCGGCGGGCGGCGGAGCGCCGCCGGCGTGGCTGTCGACCCACCCGGGCGGCAAGGAACGCATCCGCCACATGGAAGAGCACATGAACGTGCTGCTGCCGCTGTATGCGCGCAGCAAGAACACCTCGGTCGCGCAATTGCCGCCGTACCGCACCAGCGCGCCAAAGTAAATGGGACGGCAGGCCGATGCCAATGCGGTTGTTCCGCTGCCGGTCCGCGATGGCGTCGCGCCCAGTTATTTATGGCTGGACGATAACCCGCTTGACGGCGCGCTGGCGTTTCTCACCAGCCATTTTGCCGATGTGGGCGAGGCTGTCTGGCGCGACCGCATGGCGCGCGGCGAGGTGGTCGACGGCAGCGGCGACGTGCTTGGCCCGGACAGTGTGCTGCGGCGCGGCATGCGCATCTGGTATTACCGCGAGCTCGAGGCCGAGACGCCGATTCCCTTCGAGGAACAGATCCTGTTTCGCGACGACCATCTGCTGGTGGTCGACAAGCCGCATTTCCTGCCGATGACACCGGGCGGGCGCTTCCTGCATGAAACCTTGCTGGTGCGGCTGAAGAACAAGACGGGCCTGGCCCAGCTGACCCCGATTCACCGGCTCGACCGCGAAACGGCCGGGGTGGTGATTTTTTCGCACCAGGAAGCGACCCGTGGCGCCTACCAGTCGCTGTTCCAGAAACGCAGCGTGCACAAAGTGTACGAGGCGCTGGCCGCGCCCTTGCCGGGGCTGACCTTTCCGCTGGTGCACCGCAGCCGCATGGTGGAGGGCGATCCGTTTTTCCGCATGCAGGAAGTCGACGGCGAGCCGAACTCGGAAAGCGTGATCGATGTGATCGAGCCGCAGGGTAACGCCATGCTGTACCGCCTGCAGCCGCATACGGGCCGCAAGCACCAGCTGCGGGTGCACATGGCCGCGCTGGGCGCCCCGATCATGAACGACGCGTTTTATCCCGAAGCGCTACCGTGCAAGGGCGACGATTTCGCCAACCCGCTCAAGCTGCTGGCGCGCAGCATCGGCTTTGACGATCCCTTGACAGGCCAGGCGCGCCGGTTCGAGAGCCGGCGCGCCCTGTAGCGGCGTGCTAGAGGCGGTAATCGATGATCAGCGGTGCGTGATCCGAAAACCGCTCATCCTTGTAGATGAACACTTCCTTGGCCTGGGCGGCGATGCCGGGCGTTGCGACGTGATAATCGATGCGCCACCCGACGTTCTTGGCGTAGGCCTGGCCGCGGTTGCTCCACCAGGTGTATTGCTCCGGGCGCTTGTCGATGCCGCGGTGCACGTCCACAAAGCCGACTTCATCGAACACGCGGGTCAGCCAGGCGCGCTCTTCCGGCAGGAATCCCGAGTTTTTCTTGTTGCCTTTGAAGTTTTTCAGGTCGATTTCATTGTGGGCAATATTCCAGTCGCCGCAGATGACCACTTCGCGGCCTTCGGCGCGCAGTTCGAGCAGATGCGGCAGGAACAGTTCCATGAAGCGGAACTTGGCTTCCTGGCGTTCCGGCGACGAGGAACCGGACGGGCAATAGACTGAAATGATGGTCAGGTTGCCGAAATCGCAGCGCACGTAGCGGCCTTCGGCATCGAATTCGGGGCTGCCGAAGCCGGTGCGCGCGGCGTCGGGCTTGGTCCGGCTGTAGATACCGGTGCCGGAATAGCCTTTTTTCTCGGCGTAATGGAAATGGCCGTGATAGCCGCCCGGCATCAGGAATTCCTCGGTCATGTCGGGCAACTGCGCCTTGAGCTCCTGGACACAGATGAAATCGGCGGTCTGGGTGGCCATCCAGTTGAAAAAGCCCTTCTTGTGGGCGGAGCGGATCCCGTTCAGGTTCGCGGAAATAATTTTTGGCATGGTTCCAGGGGGTGTGGAGGGTGGCGTAAAATAGCGCCACTTTTCTATATGAACAAATGAGGTCGTCGTGAATAATTTGCGCCAACAGTTTATCGCGTTTTCGGTGTCGGCGGGCGTGTTGCGCTTCGGCGAGTTCACCACCAAGGCTGGCCGCCTGTCGCCGTATTTCTTCAACGCCGGTCTGTTCCATGATGGCGCCACCCTGGCCAAGCTGGCGCAGTTTTACGCGCAGACCCTGATCGATTCGGGGATCGAGTTCGACATGCTGTTCGGGCCGGCCTACAAGGGCATCACCCTGGCGTCCGCCACGGCGGTGGCGCTGGCGGGCAAGGGGCACAACACCTCGTTCGCCTACAACCGCAAGGAAGCCAAGGACCATGGCGAGGGCGGCACCATTGTCGGCGCCAAGCTGGCGGGCAAGGTTGTCATTATCGACGACGTGATTTCGGCGGGGACGTCGGTGCGCGAATCGGTCGACATGATCCGCGCCGCCGGCGCCGAGCCGTGCGCCGTGCTCATCGCGCTCGACCGCATGGAGCGTTCGGGCAAGGATGGCGAATTGTCGCCCAGTTCGGCGGTGCAGCAGGTCAGCCAGGAGTTCAATATTCCGGTGATATCGATCGGCAACCTGGAGGATTTGTTTACTTACCTGAACGCGGCCGGGGCCGATCCGGAGATGGCGCAGTTTAAGGATGCGGTGGCGGCGTACCGGACGCGCTACGGGGTGTAACACAGCGGCGCCGTGAGCACGCGCATTAGCCCGGCTGGTCTGCGGCATGCTCGCGTGCGGGCGGCGATGCTGCCGCATTGCGCGCTTTGCACGTGAATATATAGCCGCGTTCGAACTCCTCATCGAAATAGCGATTTTTTCTTATTTTCACCATGCCGTGCTCGACGTCGTACGCTTCCAGAAGGTCTTCCAGCTCCTCGTCGTCCGTGTCGACGATGGCTACTCTGGCAATCAGGACGCGTTCGGAGTCGTCACAGACAGCATAGTATTTGTCGACGATGTACTTGATTGCGTTCGGATGTTCATCTCGATCGGACCAGGTCGACGAGACGACGAGATTCCAGGATTCGGTTGGGGACCATCGTTTAAGCAGCCCAAAAAAAGTCAGTTCGCCCTTCTCTTCGGATATGTCGCGCTCGATGACTGCTAGTTTGTCCAGTAAGCCCTCAAGTTTGTCGCTCATAAATTCCTCACAAGGAACGATGCGGCGGCCACGCGTGCACGCGCTATCTCTTCAGTGACGCAACCTGATGCGCGATAGCGGTCCTCTGGCGACCACTCTGAAATGTTGGACCAGTAGTAATCATATTTAGTTCGGACTCTTTTATGAAGACCGGTCAGGTCGAGCAATGTTTCAAGATGGTGAGTGCGAAGTGAGGTATATTTTTCGAACTCCTTGCGCGTTTCGGGATATCCCTTCCAATCCAGGTGGACGCAAATCCTCGCCTTCAGGATCAGCTCGACGGCGTACCCGCTAAGGTAGGATGATCCGTCGAATTGTCGTGCGATAAGGAGAGCGGTGGCTTCGCCCAGACGCGTGCGTGCAAGCTGTTCAAGATCGGCGATGGTGAGCATGATGGATGGTGGGGATGGCAGGCACCCACCAGTCTGACCGGGAAAAACGAACGCTTCTCTGCGCGTTCTCAATCGCGCTCAGCTCTGCGGTAAATCCGGCGCAATGCCGGCCGTGGCCGCCAGTGCCTGCTCGCGGCAGATGCGGTCGACCGTTTTCAACAGCACCGGCATGCGGTGCGGCCCGTGCATGGCCGCGATGTGTTCCTTGGCCTCCGCCAGCTCAAGCCCGATGCAGGTGATGAACAAAGGCTTGATGCTGTCGCCGCGCAGCAGCTTGTAATCGTCGCCAATGCCCGCGAAGGAAGTTTTCGCCACGCCGATGACCTTTGCTTTCCCGTCGAGCGCATCGTACAGATACTTGCCCAGGCCGGCATGGGCATGCCCGTCGAGGAACACAAAGCCATCGATGACAATGTACTCCGGAAGCTGGTCGAGTTCGCGCAGCAGGGCCAGGATGCATGGCAGCTCGCGCTTGTAGAATTCCCCCGGAACATACTCGCCGACGCCGGCCTGCTTTTTGCAGATAGTCGCCGCTGGCGTCAATGCATCCCAGCGCTCGAACAGCAACCCCGCGGCATAGCCGCAATCCGCATCGTATTGCACGTCGACTGCTAATATCATCAAGCATTTCTCCTTGGGCGGAAACGAAGCCGGCCGTCAATAATGCTCAACCGGGGTCTGACCCCGGTTGAGCAACGTTGACGGCCGGTATGGATGCGAACGATGTCGCAGAGCCTACGGCAGGTATCAGCCCGCCAGCTTTTTCTTGAGCAGCTCGGTCAGCTCGGCCGGGTTGGCCTTGCCTTTGGATGCCTTCATGGCCTGGCCGATCAGCGCGTTGATGGCCGCTTCCTTGCCGGCGCGGTATTGCTCGACCGATTTGGCGTTGGCCGCCAGCACGTCGTCGACGATCTTTTCCAGCGCACCGCTGTCGGAGATGGTCACCAGATCTTTTTCCTTGATGACCACATCGGCGATGTTTTCATCGTTCGACTTGGCTTCCCACATGCCCGCAAACACTTCCTTGGCGCTCTTGGTGGAAATCGTGCCGTCGGCGATGCGCTTGATCATCAGCGCCAGTTGCGATGCTTCCACCGGCGAATCGGCGATGTCGACGTTTTCGCGGTTCAGGGTCGAGGCCACGTCACCCATCAGCCAGTTGGCCGCGGTCTTGGCTTGTTCCTTGCCGGTCTTGGCGACCACGGCTTCGAAGTACGCGGCCATCTCTTTCGACGAGGTCAGGAACAGGCTGTCGTATTCCGGCAAGCCATAGTCGTTCGCGAAGCGCGCGCGCATCGCGGCCGGCAGTTCCGGCATGTCGGCCTTGATGCGCGCGACCCACTCGTCGGAAATGAGCAGCGGCGGCAAGTCCGGATCGGGGAAGTAGCGGTAATCCTGCGCATCTTCCTTGGTACGCATCGAGCGCGTTTCTTTCTTGTCCGGGTCCCACAGGCGCGTGGCTTGCTGCACTTTGCCGCCATCTTCGATCAGGTCGATCTGGCGCCGCACTTCATAGGCGATCGCTTCTTCCATGAAACGGAAGGAGTTCAGGTTCTTGATTTCGCAGCGGGTGCCCAGTTCCGTCGTGCCAACCGGACGCACCGAGACGTTGACGTCGCAGCGGAACGAGCCTTCCTGCATGTTGCCGTCGCACACGCCCAGCCACACGACCAGGGTATGCAGTGCCTTGGCATACGCCACGGCCTCGGCCGCGCTGCGCATTTCCGGCTCGGACACGATTTCCAGCAGCGGCGTGCCGGCGCGGTTCAGGTCGATCCCGGTCATGCCGGCATAATCTTCGTGCAGCGACTTGCCGGCGTCTTCTTCCAGGTGGGCGCGCGTCAGGTTGACGGTCCTGGTCTGGAACTGGCCATCTTTTTCGAAGCCGAAGGTGAGCTGGCCGCCAATGACGACCGGATCGGCAAACTGGCTGATCTGGTAACCCTTGGGCAAATCCGGGTAAAAGTAGTTTTTGCGCGCAAACACCGATTCCGGCGCGATTTTTGCGTCGACCGCCAGGCCGAAACGGATCGCGCGTTCGACCGCGCCGCGGTTCATCACCGGCAGCACGCCCGGCAGCGCCAGGTCGACCGGGCTGGCCTGGGTGTTCGGCTCGGCGCCGAACTGAATCGAACTGCCGCTGAAAATCTTGGAGTTGGTCGTGAGCTGCACGTGGTTCTCAAGACCGATGACGACTTCCCATTGCATAGTGTTCTCTTTTCTTGTCAGGTTGCCGGTGCGCACGCGGTGCGCACCCGGCGAAATCAGATGCCGGCCGGCGCGCGGGTGTGCCAGTCGGTCGCCAGCTGGTACTGGTGGGCAATATTGAGCAGCTTGGCTTCGGCAAAGTAATTGCCGATGATTTGCAGGCCCACCGGGCGCTTGCTGTTCTTTTCGCCCTGGCCGAAGCCGCACGGCACTGACATGCCGGGCAGGCCGGCCAGGCTGGTCGAGAGCGTAAAGATGTCGGCCAGGTAGTTGGCCACCGGGTCGTTGGCCTTGTCGCCCAGGTCCCAGGCGACGGTCGGCGCGACCGGGCCCATGATCACGTCGCAGGTGTTGCCCAGCGCGGCCTGGAAGTCGTCGGCGATCAGGCGCCGGATCTTCTGGGCCTGCAGGTAGTAAGCGTCGTAGTAGCCATGGCACAGCACGTAGGTGCCGACCAGGATGCGCCGCTGCACTTCGGGACCGAAGCCTTCGGCGCGCGACTTTTTGTACATGTCTTCGAGGTTCTTGTATTCGCTGGCGCGGTGGCCGTAGCGCACGCCGTCAAAGCGCGACAGGTTCGACGACGCTTCCGCCGGGGCGATCACGTAGTACACAGGAATCGAGAGCGCCGTTTTCGGCAGCGAAATGTCAACCAGGGTTGCGCCCAGCTTCACAAATTCGTCGAGCGCGGCGCGCACCGCCTGTTCGACATCGGCCGCCAGGCCTTCGCCGAAATATTCTTTTGGCAAGCCGATGCGCAAGCCCTTGAGCGGCGCATTCAGGTCGCGCGTGAAGTCTTCGCGCACATTGCCCTGTTCGGCCGTCAGGCTGGTCGAGTCGCGCGCGTCGAAGCCGATCATTTCATTGAGCAGCATGGCGCAGTCTTCGGCGCTCTGGGCGATCGGGCCGCCCTGGTCGAGCGAGGACGCGAACGCGATCATGCCGAAGCGCGATACGCGCCCGTAGGTCGGCTTGATGCCGGTCACGCCGCAGAACGCGGCCGGCTGGCGGATCGAGCCGCCGGTATCGGTGGCGGTGGCGGCCGGCGCCAGGCGCGCGGCAATCGCCGCGGCCGAGCCGCCCGACGAGCCGCCCGGCACGGCCAGCGTGTCCCAGGGATTCTTGACGGCGCCAAAGGCCGAGTTTTCGTTCGACGAGCCCATCGCGAATTCGTCGCAATTGAGCTTGCCCAGGGTGACCATGCCGGCGCGGTTGAATTTGTCGACCACGGTGGCGTCGAACGGGCTGGTGTAATTGGCCAGCATCTTCGAGCCGGCCGTCGAACGCCAGCCTTTGGTGACGAAAATATCCTTGTGCGCGATCGGAATGCCGGTCAGCGGACCGGCGTTGCCGGAGGCGAGGCGCACATCGGCGGCGCGCGCTTGTTCAAGCGACAAGGCTTCGTCGACCTGCAGGAAGGCGTTCAGGTCGCTTGCTTTGGCGCGCTGCAGGAAGTGGGTGGTCAGCTCAAGGGCTGAAACCTGTTTCGCGTGCAGGAGCGCGGACAGCTGTTGAATGGTTTTTGTATGCATGGCGGAGACTCGGCTGACGTAATTGCTCGGTTTGCCCGGTAGTGTGACCGGTATGGGGCGACGCGCACGGCGCGGCGCCCGGACGAAGAGGGTGGGCGGCCGTTATTCGATCACTTGCGGCACCAGATACAGGCCGTCCTGGGTCTTCGGCGCCGGCGCCTGGTAGGCTTCGCGGGCGTTTTCCTCGGTCACGACATCGTCGCGCAGGCGCAACGGCAGCTTGCCCAGGATGGCCGCGAGCGGGTGCGACAGCGGCTCCACGCCGGTGGTGTCGACATCCTTCATCTGCTCGGCCAGCGCGAAAATACCGTTCAGTTCCGCCAGCGCGATGTCGGCGTGGGCCTCGTCCATCTCGAGTTTGGACAGATAGGCGATTCGATTTACATCTGATAGTGTCAGGGACATGAAATTTGCGCGGCGCGGGCCGCGTTCAAAATGTGGTGGACGAATAGTGAAGTTTCGATAACAGAGCGCTAAAGCCGATAAAAGCTTCCTAAAGGCCCTGATCTCACAGGGGGAATACGCGCGCAAAACACCGGTTTTTCAGCGATTAACGCGCAAATTATAAGGTAGAATGGCGGGCTAATGCGTTGTCGGCGCCGAATAGGAGTGGCCGCAGCATGCAAACGGCCGTGCCGGTGCGGGAAGGTAGCGCGCGGCGGCTGTTTATTTCGTAGCGTTTTTCTACTCATTTTAATGCTTACGCGCAGCCCGTTGCGCATCAGGACACTCATGTTTGGTTTTTTACGCAGCTACTTTTCCAGCGATCTGGCCATTGACCTCGGTACGGCGAACACCCTGATTTATGTACGCGGCGAGGGCATCGTCCTGGACGAACCTTCCGTCGTTGCGATCCGCCAGGAAGGCGGCCCGAACGGCAAAAAGACGATTCAGGCAGTCGGCAAACAGGCAAAGCAAATGCTCGGCAAGGTCCCGGGCAATATCGAGGCGATCCGCCCGATGAAAGATGGCGTGATCGCCGACTTCACCGTCACCGAGCAGATGCTCAAGCAGTTCATCCGCATGGTGCACAACACCAAGGTCTTCCGTCCTTCCCCCCGCATCATCATCTGCGTTCCCTGCGGTTCGACCCAGGTCGAGCGGCGCGCGATCCGCGAATCGGCGCTCGGCGCCGGCGCTTCCCAAGTCTACCTGATCGAAGAACCGATGGCCGCGGCCATCGGCGCCGGCCTGCCGGTGTCGGAAGCGACCGGCTCGATGGTGGTCGACATCGGCGGCGGCACCACCGAAGTGGGCATCATTTCGCTGGGCGGCATGGTCTATAAGGGCTCGGTACGGGTGGGCGGCGACAAGTTCGACGAAGCCATCGTCAACTACATCCGCCGCAACTACGGCATGCTGATCGGCGAACAGACGGCCGAAGCGATCAAGAAGGCCATCGGTTCGGCCTTCCCCGGTTCGGAAGTGAAGGAAATGGAAGTCAAGGGCCGCAATCTGTCCGAAGGCATCCCGCGTTCGTTCACCATTTCGTCGAACGAGATTCTCGAAGCGCTGACCGACCCGCTCAACAACATCGTCTCGGCCGTCAAGAACGCGCTCGAGCAGACCCCGCCGGAACTGGGTGCCGACATCGCCGAAAAAGGCATGATGCTCACCGGCGGCGGCGCCCTGCTGCGCGATCTCGACCGCCTGCTGATGGAAGAAACCGGCCTGCCGGTGCTGGTGGCCGAAGATCCGCTGACCTGCGTGGTGCGCGGCTCCGGCATGGCGCTCGAGCGGATGGACAAGCTGGGTTCGATTTTCTCGTACGAGTAAGTCCGAGCCCGCCGCGTAGCGAGCCGCGACCGCGCCCGCTTGCACTGCCGGCGCGGCCGGCGTACCGTTCAGATCTTCGGCTTGCAATGCGTTGACCAACCCGGACAGACCAGGTTGGACAATGTGTGCAAGCCGGAGGTCTGACCCCGTGCCGCCCCGGGACAGGTTGTTAGCACCGATTATTGGATTTCATGGAATACAGTCCTCCGCCACTCTTCAAGCAAGGCGCCCCAGCCCGGGTCAAGGTGACGGTTTTCGCGTTTATTTCGATCGCCCTCCTGATGATCGACGCCCGCGTCCATGCGCTGGCCACGGTGCGCCAGGTGGCCGGCACCGTCCTGTATCCGCTGCAAATGGCGGCCCTGATGCCGCGCGAGGCGCTGGCCAACATGGGCAACTACTTCTCTTCAATTTCCTCGCTCAAGCAGGAAGTGCGCGAGCTCCAGGTCGCCCAGGTCGCCGTCGCCGAAAAACTCCAGCAAGCCCAGCTCCAGAGCGCGGAAAACGCCCAGTTGCGCAAACTGATGGGCGCGCGCGAGCATGTACCGGTCAAGACCATGCTCAGCGAGATCCTGTACGACGCGCGCGACAGTTCCAGCCGCAAGATCGTGCTCGACCGCGGCAGCCAGAACGGCGTGGCGCTCGGCCAGCCGGTGATCGATAACGCCGGCGTGGTCGGCCAGGTCACGCGCGTATTCCCGTTCACCGCCGAAGTCACCCTGCTGACCGACCGCGAACAGGCCATTCCCGTGCAGGTGCTCAGAAATGGCTTGCGCAGCGTGGCCTACGGGCGCGGCCAGTCCGGCACGCTCGACCTGCGCTTCGTCGCGCCGAACGCCGACATCCAGGTCGGCGACGTGCTCATTACCTCGGGCATGGACGGGGTCTACCCGGCCGGCCTGGCCGTGGCCAAGGTCACCAAGGTCGAGAACAGCGCCGCCGGCGCCTTTGGCGGCGTGGTGTGCCAGCCGCTGGCCGGCATCGACCGCAACCGCCATGTGCTGATCCTGACCACGCTGCCGCAAGTGCCGGCGCGCCCGCCTGAAGAGCCGCCGGTGCCGTCCAAGAAAAACCTTCCCAAGATGACACCGATCAAGGAGGGCGCCGTCCCGCTTGCCGCCGACGCGCCGAAAGCGGCGGCGCCGGTGGCGCCCGCCGCCAGGACGCCGGCCACGCCGTCGCGTGCGCCCGCCACGCCGGCCCGCGCGCCGGCGCCGGCGGTTCCCGCGCCAGCCGGCGCGGCGCGTCCGCTGCCCGCCGCGGCTGCGCCAGCCGCCGCACCCGCGCCCGCACCCAAGGAAGCGACCCGATGAACCGCCCGCATTACATCCTGCTGCCCGTCAGTCCGCTGTTCATTACCTTCAGCCTGACCTGCGCCTTCATGCTCAATCTGCTGCCCTGGGGGCACTGGATCGGCGCGCCCGACTTCGTGGCGCTGGTCCTGGTGTTCTGGGGCATCCACCAGCCGCGCAAGGTCGGCATCGGCGTCGCCTTTTTCATGGGCCTGCTGATGGACGTGCACGACGCCACCCTGCTCGGCGAGAACGCGCTCGCCTACACGCTGCTGTCCTACCTGGCCATCATGATTCACCGGCGCGTGCTGTGGTTTCCGGTGCTGACCCAGGCGCTGCACGTGTTTCCGCTGCTGCTGGCCACCCAGGCCATCCAGGTCATCGTGCGCGTGATCGTCTCGGGCAAATTCCCCGGCTGGATGTACTTCATCGAGAGCGTGGTGGGCATCGCGCTGTGGCCGGTGATTACCTGGATGCTGCTGGCGCCCCAGCGGCGCGCCGTCGACCGCGACCATACGCGCCCGATCTGATGGTGCGGCTGCGTCATGACTGAAATAACCAACAACGACCGCGAAATCCACCTGTTTCGCCTGCGCGTGGTGGCGCTGATCGCGCTCGTCTTCGTCTGCTTCGGCGCGCTGGTGGCGCGCCTGGTGTTCCTGCAGGTGGTCAAGCACGACGATTTCGCGGCGCTGGCCGAAGACAACCGCATCGCCATCGTGCCGATCGTGCCCAACCGCGGCCTGATCGTCGACCGCAAGGGCGTGGTCCTGGCGCGCAACTACTCGGCTTACACGCTCGAAATCACCCAGTCCAAGCTGCGCAACACGCTCGACTCGGTGATCGACGAATTGTCGACGCTGATCGAGATCGAGCCCAAGGATCGCAAGCGCTTCAAGACCCTGCTGGCCGAGTCGAAGAATTTCGAGAGCGTGCCGCTGCGCACCCGCCTGACCGACGACGAAGTGGCGCGCTTCGCTGCCCAGCGCTTCCGTTTTCCCGGGGTCGAGGTGCAGGCGCGCCTGTTCCGCCAGTACCCGCTGGGCGAAACCGCCTCGCACGTGATCGGCTATATCGGCCGCATCAACCAGAAGGAAGCCAAGGAACTCGAAGAGCGGCCCGACAAGGCGAACTACAACGGCACCGACCATATCGGCAAGGAAGGGCTGGAAAAGAGCTACGAAGCGCAGCTGCACGGGCGCACCGGCTACCAGAAGATCATTCGCACCGCCAGCGGGCGCGCGGTCAGCATTTTGTCGCGTACGGAAGCGACCGCCGGCAGCAACCTGATTCTGTCGATCGACATCGAACTGCAAAAGATCGTCGAAGAAGCCTTCGGCGAGTACCGCGGCGCGCTGGTCGCCATCGAACCGGAGACGGGCGACATCCTGGCGTACGTGTCGCGTCCCGGGTTCGACCCGAACCTGTTCGTCGACGGCATCGACACCCAGAGCTGGAACGAACTCAATACCTCGCTCGACCGCCCGCTGATGAACCGTCCGCTGCAGGGCACCTATCCGCCCGGATCGACCTTCAAGCCGTTCATGGCGCTGGCCGCGCTGGAACTGGGCAAGCGCACGCAGAACCACACGATTTCCGACGCCGGCTATTTCACCCTGGGCGGCCACACCTGGAAAGACGACAAGGTGGGCGGGCACGGCATGGTCAGCCTGACCGATTCCATCATCGTCTCGTGCAATACCTACTATTACCAGCTCGGCAACGACCTCGGCATCGATGCGATCCACGACTTCATGAAGCCGTTCGGTTTCGGCCAGAAGACCGGGATCGACCTGGAGAACGAAAAAATTGGCGTGCTGCCGTCGAAAGACTGGAAGCGGGCGCGCTTCGCCAAGAACAAACTGATGCAGACCTGGGTCGGCGGCGACACCGTCAATATCGCCATCGGGCAGGGCTTCAACAGCTTCACCATCCTGCAGCTGTCGCACGCGGTGGCCACCCTGGCCAACAACGGCGTGGTCATGAAGCCGCACCTGGTCAAGATTGTCGAAGACAGCAGCACGCGCGCGCGCGCCCTGACGGTGCCGAAGGAAAGCGCGCGCATCCCGCTAAGCCAGGGCAACATCGATTTCATCAAGCGCGCCATGGTCGGGGTGTCCGAGCGTGGCACCGGAAAGACCGCGTTTGCGAACGCCGGCTACATCGCCGCCGGCAAGACCGGCACCTCGCAGGCGGTGGGCCTGCGCCGCGGCGAGAAGTACAACGCCAAGAACGTCAACGAACGCCTGCGCGACAACGCGCTGTACATCACCTTCGCGCCGGCCGACAAGCCGCGCATCGCCGTGGCGCTGATCGTCGAAAACGCCGGCTTCGGCGGCGTGGTGGCGGCCCCGATCGCGCGCAAGGCGCTCGACTACTACCTGCTGGGCAAGCGCCCGGTGGGCAAGGACGGCACCAAGGTGCCCAAGGAAGACGTGGAACTGTTGCCGCTGGAAGAACTGAAGACCGATACGGCCACCGAAATGCCATACAAGCCGGGCGCCGAAACGCCGGCACCGAAGGAGTGACGGCCATGCGCATCAATGAACGGCGCTCGCTGTGGCGGCGCGCCAAGCCTTACCTGCTGGTGTTCGACGCGCCGCTGGCCATGGTCATCTTCCTGCTGCTCGGTACCAGCCTGGTGACAATGTACTCGGCCGGCGCCGATTTCCCCGGCCGCATCGAAGGCCAGTTGCGCAACATGATGATCGCGTTCGTGGTCATGTGGCTGGCGGCCCAGGTGCCGCCGCAAACCCTGATGCGCCTGGCCGTGCCGATCTACACGGTCGGCGTGACCTTGCTCATTGCAGTGTTCCTGTTCGGCGTGATCAAGAAGGGCGCGCGCCGGTGGCTGCACATCGGCTTCGACATCCAGCCGTCCGAGATCATGAAAATTGCCATGCCGCTGATGCTGGCCTGGTACTTCCACCAGAAGGCGGGACTGGTGCGCTGGCATTCGTTCATCATCGCCACCGTGCTGCTGGCCGTCCCCGTGGGCCTGATCCAGCTGCAGCCCGACCTGGGTACCTCGCTGCTGGTGCTGGCGTCGGGCTTCTACGTGATCTTTCTGGCCGGGCTGTCGTGGAAGGCGCTCATCGGCCTGTTCGTGGCCGGCGCCGCCAGCTTGCCGGTGGCCTGGTCGCTGATGCACGACTACCAGCGCGAACGGGTGATGACCCTGATCGATCCGAACGCTGACCCGCTGGGCAAGGGCTTCCACATCATCCAGTCGGTCATCGCGATCGGCTCGGGGGGATTGAGCGGCAAGGGCTGGATGAAGGGCACCCAGGCCCACCTCGAATTCATCCCCGAACGCACCACCGACTTCATTTTCTCGGTCTTTGCGGAGGAGTTCGGGCTGGTCGGCTTCCTCGGGCTGCTGCTCCTGTACCTGCTGCTGATCGGGCGCGGCCTGATGATCGCGGCCAACGCACCGACCCTGTTCGCGCGCCTGCTGGCCGGCGCCATCACGATGATCTTCTTTACGTACGCCTTTGTGAACATGAGCATGGTCAGCGGCATCCTGCCGGTGGTGGGCGTGCCGCTGCCGTTCATGAGCTACGGCGGGACCGCTTTTGTGACCCTCGGACTGGGGGCAGGTATACTGATGAGTATCCAGCGGCATCGCAAGCTGGTGCAAACCTGACCCCGGAGACACGATGGCGGTAACACGAACGCTTACACCTTCCATTGCGCTGAGCGCACTGGCCTTGCTGCTGACCGCCTGCGCCACCGACCCGGAAGGCCACCGGCGCATGCTGCCGATGCCCGCCCCGGGCACCCCGGCGGCCAAACACGGCGATGTCGGCAAGGACCTGCCGCGCATGCCGCGTGCCGGTTCCGGGCGCGGCGGCTACTACCAGGATGACGGCCCGGGCGACAATCCGCCGGCCAACCTGCTCGACGTGCCCGACGCCGTGGTCAAGGCCGAACCGTATGCGCGCTACGCCAACCGGCCCTACGTCGTCTTCGGCAAGACCTACACGCCGATATTGCACGAGCAGCCATTCCGGCAGCGCGGCGTGGCGACCTGGTACGGCAAAAAATTCCATGGCCAGAAAACCTCGTCGGGAGAACTGTACGACATGTACAAGATGACGGCGGCCCATCCGACCCTGCCGATTCCTTCGTACGCGCGCATTACCAGCCTCGATAGCGGCAAGCAGGTGGTCGTGCGCATCAACGACCGCGGCCCCTTTCACTCGAGCCGCGTGATCGACGTGTCGTACACGGCGGCGCTCAAACTTGGCCTGCTCGGCAGGGGCAGCCACACGGTGGAAGTGGAACGGCTGCTGCCCAACGCGCAGGAACGCATCGCCACCATCCGGCGCCTGGCGCCGGAGCCGGACGGGGAAGTGAGCACGATGGCGGTGGACATGCCGCCGCCGGGCGAAAGCAGCGCGATCACGGTGACGGCTCCCGCCTCGGTCCCCGCACTGGCGAGCGCGCCAGTGGCGGCGCCGCCGACGGCGCTGACGCAGCCGGGGTTTTACCTGCAGCTGGGCGCATTTGCCCGGGCCGACAAGGCGGCCGATGTGCGCGCCCAGATCGCTGCCACGGGCGGAGCGCTTTCCGCCGTCGAAGTGGTGCAGGGCGGTGCGCTGCACCGCCTGTTCAGCGGCCCGTTCCCGAGCCGGGCCGACGCCATGCAGGCGTTGCGCGATTTGCCATCGACCCTGCGCCTGAAACCCATCGTCGTACAGCGCTGAGTGGAAGAGCCGTCATTCCCGCGCCAAGGCTGCCCTCGGCGCGAATGACGATGTGCCTTATTTGCAGCTGCGCGATTGCTGGTCCGGAAAGCGCGCCACGATCGCATCGACCTTGGCCTTGGCGGCCGGTTCCAGCGCGCGGAAGCGGTAGGCCATTTTGGTCGCCTGGCCGGTGCGTCCAGCCACCTTGGCGCCGACCACGCCCTGCTTGGTGAGCGTTGCCAGCAAGGTCTGGGCCGACGTCTCCGACTTGAACACGCCCAGTGAAATTGCATACTTCATCGGGCTGTTGTCGTTCATGATAAAGAAGCTGGTGATGCCGAGTTCCTTCAGCTCGGCCGCCTTGCGGTCGGCCGCTTCCTTGCTGCCCGGCGAAGGGATGAACACGATATGGCTGGTGACCTCGGGGACGGCGACGTTTTCGCGCGTCTGGCGCTGGCCCAGCGCCAGCGGCGAGAGCATGGCTTCGAAGCGGCGCGCTTCCGGCGGCGCGAAATTTCCAACCAATGTGCAGGCAACCAGGTCCGGCTTCGGCTCCGGCTTGGGTTCCGGCTTCGGCTCGGCGGGCGCCGGCACCGCGGCGGCGGGCTTGTTCATGACCAGCACCGGCGTTGGCGGGGCGACCACCGGCTCGGGTTCGGCCGCCGCTTCCGCATCCGGCGATGGCAGCGGGCGCGCGGCGACCAGCTTGATGTTCTCGGTGGCGAGCTGGTTGCGCATGCGGCCCGGCTCGCGCTCGTTTTCCCTGAAGTTGCCGAGCATGCCCTGGCCGTACGCGAACAGCACGGCATTGATGGCAAGGAGGGTCCAAAATATGAATTTCAACACGGGCTATCCTGGAGTGGCGAAGACGTGACGGTGGAATGAAGGCCGATCAGGACGATATTATCGACGATCCGGTGATCGATCGGGAGCCTGAGCACGGGGCCGATGTACTGGGCCGCGCCGCCCGAGACGATGCAGGCGGTCGCGCCATGCAGGGCGCAGGCGCGTTCGATGGCGCCGGCCTGCGCCGACAGGCAACCCGACAAAATGGCGTCGGCGGTATTGTCGGCAAAGCCGGCCGGCAGGGTGGCGCCCGGCGCAACCTCTGGCAGCTGCGCCGTATTGCGCGCCAGCGAGGTGGCCATCAGGCCCAGGCCGGGCAGGATCATCCCGCCCAAGAACACCCCGTCGGCGCTGACGGCGTCGATGGTGGTGGCGGTGCCGCAGGTGGCGACGATGAGCGCCCGGCCCGGCGCCAGCGCGCGCGCGCCAAGCGCCGCGGCGAAACGGTCGCAGCCGAGCTGGGATGGATTGCGGTAGGCGTTGCGCATGCCGGCCAGCTGCGCCGTCGATGCGAACCAGCTGATCGCGGTGGTCGGAATCATCAGCTGCAGCTGGTCGCGCAGCTTGCTGCCGGCGACGTTCGACACCAGCGCGCGGTTGACGCCGTGCTGCGCCCAGCTGGCCGGCAGGTGATTGAGGTCGGCGTGGGCGACGGCGCCGCTGGCGATCCAGACGCCAGGCGCGGCGCCGTCCTCGGCCAGCGCCCATTTGATACGCGTATTGCCGGCGTCGATCAGCAGCAGCATCTCAGTGCTCCCGCACGCGCAGCGACACGTCGCCGGCGACGATGGCGATGCGCCCGCCCGCCGTGTCGAGCAGCAGGCGCGCGCCGTCGTCGACGCCGGCGGCCACGCCTTCATGCAGGGTGGCGCCGCGGTCGATGATGACGACCGGCAGACCATGGTAAGCATGCAGGCGGTTCCAGCGTGCGCAGAAGGGCGCAAAGCCGCCGTGCGCGAACTGCCCGAGGTTGGCCGCCAGCACGCCGAGCAGCTGCGCCATGAGCGCATTGCGGTCCATCTGCGCCAGCCACGGTGCGGCCGCCACGCTGCGGCCGATGCGCTGTTCCATTTCGTCGGGCATGAGCAGATTGAGGCCGACGCCGATCACCGCCCACACGCCGCCGCCGGGCGCAGCCTGGGTTTCGATCAGCACGCCGGCCAGCTTGGCGCCGTCGCGCAGCACGTCGTTGGGCCACTTGAGCTGGACCGGCACGCCGAGCGCGCCGAGGGCGTCGGCCAGCGCCACGCCGACGGCCAGCGGCAGGCCGGCCAGCTCGCGCAGCGGTCCGGCAAAATGCCACGCCAGCGAAAACGTCAGGGCCGAACCGGGCGCCGACAGCCAGCTGCGCCCGGCGCGGCCGCGCCCGGCCGTCTGGTGCACGGCCACGCGCAGCACGGGGCGCGCAAGGCCGGCGGCGCGCGCCAGCAGGTCGGCGTTGGTCGATCCGGTTTCGGCCACGACTTCGATATCGATGCCGGCCTGGTCCAACGCACCGTAGTGGCGGGCGACCGTGGCGGCGTCCATGCCCGGGCTGGAAGGGGTGGCGAGGGCGTGGCTCATGGGGTTTCCTTGCGCGCCTTGTGGGGCGCGTTGACGAAGGCCAGGTCGTACAGGGTATCGGGCAACAGCCGCAGCAGCTTGGCCACCACCCCCATCTGCCACGGGATGACGCGGTACCTGGAGCCGGCGTCGATGGTGCGCACGGCCCTGGCGGCAAAGCGCTGCGGCGACATCAGGAAAGGCATCGGATAGGCGTTGTGTCTGGTCATGGGGGTATCGATGTAGCCGGGCGCGATGGTCACCACCTTGACGCCGTGCGGCTTGAGTTCGAGCCGCAGCGACTCGCAATAGCAGCGCAGCGCCGCCTTGGACGCGCTGTAGGCGCCGGCGCCGGGCAGGCCGCGCACGCCGGCCACGCTGCCGATGCCGACCAGGCGGCACGGCGTCGCCTGGGCTTTCATGGTGGCGATGAAGGGCGCGAAGGTGGCCACGGTGGCGCTCACGTTGGTGGCCAGGATGGCGTCGAACACCGGCATGTCTTCGGCATATTCGGTCAGGGTGCCGACCGAAATGCCGGCGCAGGCGATGACGATATCGGCGCCGCCGAGGCGTTCGATGAAGTCAAGGGCGGCCGCCGCCAGCGCGGCGCGGTCGGTGACGTCGAGCGCATACACCGCATGGCGTTCGGGATTGGGCAATTGCGCGCGCAGGGCCTCGAGCGCGTCGCGGCGGCGGGCCACCAGGCCGACGGTCGCGCCGCGCGCGGCGTACTCGCGCGCGAGCGCCGCACCGAGCCCGCTCGACGCGCCGGTGATGAACACGCGGTTCATTGGGCGCGCGCCGGCATGGTTATTTCTTTTCCGCTGCCGCTTTGGCGACCAGATGATCCATCACTTGCAGCGCCATTTGCTGTTGCTGCGCTTCGGTGGCGGCGCTCGCGCTGGCGCCGGCCAGGTGGGGCGAGGTGAGGTACTTGCCGCCGACGGCCACCTGCGGCCACTCTCTGATCTGGTACGACGCCACCATGCCGTTGGCGCGCGACAGCCTGGCCTGGATACCGAAGGAGCGGTACACATCGATGAATCTGGCCCGGTCGATGCCGGCGCTGGCGGCCCAGTCGAACACCTGTTCATCGTTGCCAAAGCGCTGGTGCTGCTGGTGCAAGGCGGCGAATACCTTGGCGTGGTATTGCGGCACCAGGCCCATCGACTCGAGCGTGTAGTACAGGCGCTGCTGCGGCACCACGGCCGGCGTGTGGCCGAGGTGGACGCGCTTGAAGACGATCTTGTCGCCCTGCTTTTTCACCCACTCGGCCAGCGCCGGCTCGAAGCTGGCGCAGTGAGGGCAGTAGTAGGCGAAAAATTCGGTGACTTCGACTTTCTGGCCGGCGTCGGTGTTTTGCGCCTCGGGCAGCGTCACGTAGTCGGTGCCGCTGACCGGCGCTTCGGGCGAGGCCGTGGCGTGGGTAGCGGCGCCGCACAGGGCCAGCGCGAGCATGATCTTGAAAAGAGTGGGCATGCGGGTTTCCGTGGTGTCGTGGGTTATTTCTGGTTGCGCACGATGGCGACGTCGATGCCGGCGTCGACCAGCTTGGCGCGCGCCTTGTTCATCGCCTCGACCTGACCGTAGGGGCCGATGCGTACCCGGTGCAGCACGCCGCTGTCGTTGGCGCGCTCGCTGATGACGGCCTCGAAGCCGAGCAGGGCGAGCTTGGCGCGGGTGTTCTCGGCGTCGGCCACTTCGCGGAAGGCGCCGGCCTGCAGGTAGTAGGTGATCTTTTCCTCGGCCGGTTCGGCCGCCGCGGTCGGGGTCACATTCTGGGCCGATGGCGCTGCGGCGACCTGGGTTGGCGCCGGTGCAGGTGCCGGTGCCGGCGCCAAGGCGGGCTTTTCCTTCATGTTGGCGATGGCCGCGCCCAGCGGATCGGCTTCGGCCGGGGTGGCGGCCTTGGGCTTGTCGGTGATCTGCTTGTTGGCGGCGCGCGCCGCTTCCTTGTTCCCGTACAGCGGCTTGTTCGGATCGGCCGCCTGGCCGGCGGTCGGCTCGCCCATCTTGCCGGCCTTGCCGGTTTTATCGGTAAAGGGCGTGGCGCCCTTGGTGATCGCCAGCGCGACCGCGACAGCGATCACCAGGCCCACGATCAGGCCGATGACGATGCCGGTGAGGGTATTGCCTTGCTGGTGCTTGAGCGGTAGTTTGAGCCGGGGGCGGGAATCGCGTGTCATTGGAGCTTTCAATCGAAGAAGCGGTTACATTTTTTCCGGCGCCGACACGCCGATCAGGGCCAGGCCGTTGCGCAGCACCTGGCGCGTGGCGGCGATCAGCGCCATGCGGGCAAGTTTGAGCGGCTCATTATCTTCGACAAGCACGCGTTCGGTGTTGTAGAAGCTGTGCAGGTCGGCCGCCAGCTCGCGCAGGTAGAAGGCCACCTGGTGCGGACCGAGCTCGCTGCGGGCGCGCGCCAGCATGTCGGGATAGGCCGCCAGGTTGGCCAACAAGGCCATCTCAGTGGGAGCGGTCAGAGGCGCCAGGTCGACCGACGACAGCGAGGACAGATCGTCGCTGAACTTGTCGAGTACGCGGCAGATGCGGGCGTGCGCGTAATGCACGTAGTGCACTGGGTTTTCGTCGGTGGTCTTGAGGGCGACGTCGACGTCGAATACGAACTCGGTATCGGCCTTGCGCGATATGAGGAAGAAGCGCACCGCGTCGCGGCCCTTGTCGATGTCGCCGTTGCCCGACCATTCGATCAGGTCGCGCACCGTCACGTAGGAACCGGCGCGCTTGGAGATCTTGACCTCTTCGCCATCCTTCATCACGGTAACCATCTTGTGCAGCACGTAGTCGGGGTAGCCCTGCGGGATCTCCAGGCCGACCGCCTGCAGGCCGGCGCGCACGCGTGCGATGGTGCCGTGGTGGTCGCTGCCCTGGATGTTGATGGCCTGGGTGAAGCCGCGCTGCCATTTGACGATGTGGTACGCCACGTCCGGCACGAAGTAGGTGAAGCCGCCTTCGGACTTGCGCATCACGCGGTCCTTGTCGTCGCCGTAGTCGGTGGTGCGCAGCCACAGCGCGCCATCGAGCTCATAGGTCTTGCCGGCCTTGATCAGCGCGTCGACGGCTTTTTCCACCTTGCCGTCGGCGTACAGGGACGACTCGAGGTAGTAGTTATCGAACTTCACGCCAAAGGCTTGCAGGTCGATATCCTGTTCGTTGCGCAGGTAAGTGACGGCGAACGGGCGGATCGAATCGAGATCGTCGACGTTGCCGCTGGCGGTGGCGGGCAAGCCGTCGCTGGCCGAGACGGTTTTGCCGGCCAGGTAATCGGCGGCGATATCGGCGATGTAGTCGCCGTTGTAGGCCGACTCGGGCCATTCGGCGTCGTCCGGCTTGAAGCCGCGCGCGCGCGCCTGGACCGAATTGGCCAGGGTGGCGATCTGCACGCCGGCGTCGTTGTAATAGAACTCGCGGGTGACGGCGTAGCCTTGCGAATCGAACAGCGCGGCCAATGCGTCGCCCAGCGCGGCCTGGCGGCCGTGGCCGACGTGCAGCGGGCCGGTCGGATTGGCCGAGACGAATTCGAGGATGACTTTCTTGCCGGCGCCGGCGTCGCTGCGGCCGTAAGCCTGGCCTTCGGCGAGGATGGTCTTGACGACCGACTGCTTGGCGGCGGCGGCCACGCGCAGGTTGATGAAGCCGGGGCCGGCGATATCGGCGCTGTCGATGAGGGCCTTGCCGGCCGGGTTGTCGAGCAGCCCGGTGACGATTTTCTGGGCCAGTTCGCGCGGATTCATCTTGAGCTGCTTGGCCAGCTGCATGGCGATATTGCAGGCGATGTCGCCGTGCGACGGATCGCGCGGGCGCTCGAGGACGACGGATGGCGTGATGCCGGTGCCGTCGAGGACAGGGGCGAGGGCGGCCTGGAACAGGGCGACGATTTCTTGTTTTTGTGAGGCGAGCATGAGCGGTGATCTGTAGAGTAGTCGAGCGGTGGCAGTGCCACGGGCAATAGTAGCTCAATTATACTGGTTTGCCGCCCCTCTGAGTCCGCCCTCGCAGCCCATCGCCGCCGCCACCTCCTTCAAAAATTCCTTAACCGGGGTCAGAGCTCTGACTAGCAACAAAAATACAATTCCTTAACCGGGGTCAGAGCTCTGACTAGCAACAAAAATACGGCTGATCAGCGCTTTGTCCGCAAAGAATGCGCTCAAGCAGCGCACGCACAGTGCCATGCCCCGAGAACAGCCTGGAGCTGCCTTCCTCTCTGTGGAAACGGTGATTACAGGCAAAATGTTTCTAATTAAAGCTCTGACCCCGGTTGTACGAAAGCTCTGACCCCGGTTCTAGGATTTCAGCCCATCGGCCACGTCACTTTCCCACCCAAATGGTGTTGAACGGGACGGGATGTTGCGAGATCGGGGGCTGGCCCGGGTTTTGCAAGGTTGGACGTTGGAAGAATGTGTTGTCATAAAGGATCGTTTAAGCCTGTGCGGGGGCTAACCCGGTACAATTGCACCTTTATAAAGTAGCGCTAAGCCGACCCGACCATGACTAACAAGCGTCCGACGCTCTCCATCAAACCCGCCGCAGCCAAAGCGGACAAGCCGGCAGCGCCGCGCATGCGCGCCAGTTTCGAGGTCAAGCCCGTGCTGCAGCCAGGCTATCGCCCCGATCTGAAGCCTGATTCGCTCGCGCTGTGCCTGCTCGGCGCGGCCAATGCCGTGGCCCAGGTGCGCGGCGGCGCAGCCCTGCCGCAGGCGCTGCTGACCGCATTCGGCGTGACCGCCGCCGCGCCCCAGGCGCGCGGGGCGATCCAGGATATCGCGTACCGCACCATGCGCCAGCTCGGCCGCAGCGAGACCCTGCTCGGCCTGATGACATCAAAAGCGCCGGAGCCGCCGATGCTGGCCAGCCTGCTGTGCTGCGCCCTGACCCTGATCGACACCCCGGATGGCGCCGAGCCGCCGTATGAAGTATTTACCGTCGTCGACCAGGCCGTCACGGTGGCCAGTTCGCACCCCGACATGGCGCACGCCAAGGGCATGGTCAACGCCGTGCTGCGCCGCTTCCTGCGCGAACGCGAGGAGCTGCTCAAGACGGCGCTGATGCAGCCGGTGGCGCAATGGAATTATCCGCAGTGGTGGATCGACGCCGCCAAGGCCGCCTATCCGGCCAACTGGCAAGCCATCCTCGCGGCCGGCAACGCCCAGCCGCCGTTGACCTTGCGCGTGAACGTGCGCAAGACCACGGTCGAGGCATATATACAGTTGCTGGCCGACGCCGGCATGGCGGCCACGCAAATCGGCCCGTCCGCGGTGCGCCTCGAGAAGGCCCTGGGCGTGGCCCTGATTCCCGGTTTCGACGAGGGCCTGGCCTCGGTGCAGGACGCCGGCGCGCAGCTGGCCGCGCCGCTGCTCGATGTGCAGGACGGCATGCGCGTGCTGGACGCCTGCGCCGCCCCCGGCGGCAAGACGTGCCATCTGCTGGAACTGGCGCAGCTGGAGCTGACCGCGCTCGATTCGGACCCCAAGCGCCTTGAGCGCGTGGGCGAAAACCTGGAACGCCTGGGTTTGAGCGCGACGCTCAAGGCGTTCGAGGCGCAGACCAGCGTGTGGTGGGACGGCCAGCAGTTCGACCGCATCCTGGCCGACGTGCCGTGCACGGCGTCGGGCATCGTGCGGCGCCACCCCGACATCCGCTGGCTGCGGCGCAAGGGCGATGCACTCCAACTTGCAACACTTTCGGCCAAAATTCTCGACAACCTTTGGCAGATGCTGCGCCCGAATGGTAAATTGCTGTTCGTGACATGTTCGCTCTGGCCCCAGGAATCGGAGGCGCAGGCCGCCGCATTCGCGGTGCGCCACAATGCGACCCGCCTCGCCGCGCCGGGACAGTTGCTTCCGACCGGTACCGCCGTGCAGGATCATGACGGATTGTTCTACGCCCTGTTTCAAAAAAACGCGACGTAACAGGTCCTTCGACTATGCGAACTTTTAAAACTCTGGCCCCCCTGTGACATTACGATTTTTCCGCCTTCTCGCCTGCCAGCTGCTGCTGATGTTCGCGTCCGTATACGCGTGCGTGCCGGCGTGGGCGGCGGGAGTGGTGGACGTCACGCATGCGCATATCGAGGCGACCGACGATGGCTACCGCCTGGCGGCCAGCTATGCCTTCGAGCTCAACGAGGGGCTGGAAGACGCCATCAAGCATGGCGTGCAGCTGTACTTCACCACCGAAATCGAACTGACCCGCCCGCGCTGGTACTGGTATGACGACAAGGCGGTGTCGGCGCGCCAGACCATCCGTATCTGGTACAACGTGCTCACGCGCCAGTACCACGTGTCGGTACTGGGCAGCATGGCGCAGAGTTTTCTCACCCTGGAGGACGCGATGGTGCTGATCCGCCGTCCCAGCCGCTGGGTGATCGCGCCGAAAGGGGCGCTCAAGCGCGGCGAGACCTACAACGTTACCCTGCGCATGTTCATGGACCGCGAACTGCTGCCCAAGCCGATGCAGGTCAATGCGCTGAACAATTCCGACTGGCGCCTTGCTTCCAAGAACAAAACCTTCCCCTACACGGCGGAATAAGCGGTGAATCAAGCCTTGCGCTATGCAGTGATCGTCGGCGCCGCTGTCGTCAGCATCCTGCTGTTCCTGCTCGCCTCGGCGTCCGACAATTCCGGCTTCTTCGACCGTTACTACACCTGGCTGCTCGGCCTGAACGCGGCGGTGGCCGGCGCGCTGCTGGTATTCGTGGTGGTGGCGCTGGCGCGCCTGTATTCGCGCTACAAGAGCGGCAAGTTCGGCTCGCGCCTGATGGCGCGCCTGGTGATCCTGTTCGCCGGCATCGGCATCCTGCCCGGCCTGGTCATCTTCCTGGTGTCGGTGCAGTTCGTATCCAATTCGATCGAGTCCTGGTTCAACGTGAAGATCGAGGATGCGCTGGAATCGGGCGTGAGCCTGGGCGTGGCCGCGCTCGACCAGGCGCGCAGCGAACTGGGCGCCGTCGGCGAGATCAGCGCGGCCACCATCGCCGGCCAGGATGTGGTGGCGTCGCACGATATCCTCACGCGCCTGGTGCAGGAACAGGAGGGCATGCTCAGCGCGGTCGTCATCGGCCAGGATGGCAGGATGATCACCAGCGCGGTCCAGGGACGGCGCGACCTGAAAGCCGATCTGCCCACGCCCGCCATGCTGCTGCAGGCGGTGATGCCGGGCGGGTATTCGGTGGCCGAGGGCGGGGTGGAGCGCGATTTCAAGGATGTCAACGGCAACCACGGCCCGCCGGCCAATGCGCTCGACGGCGCCACCAGCCTGCGCCTGCGCGTGGTGCTGGCCATTCCCGAGCCGCCGGGCGCGGCGCCGCGCTTCCTGCAGCTGATGCAGTCAGTGCCGGTCAAGCTGGCGCTCAACGCCGAGGTGCTGCGCAACGCCTACAGCGAGTACCAGGAGCGCTACGTGGCGCGCACCGGCCTGCGCAAGATGTATATCGAGACGCTGACCTTGACCTTGCTGCTGGCGATCTTCGGGGCGATCGCCAGCGCGTTCGTGATCGCCGGTAAACTGGCGCAGCCGCTGCTGGTGCTGGCCGAGGGCACGCGCGCGGTGGCCGAGGGCGACCTGTCGCCGCGCCCGATCGTGGCCACCTCCGACGAATTGGGCACGCTCACGCAATCGTTCAACACCATGACCGGCCAGCTGTTCGAGGCGCGCAGCGCGGTCGAGCGCAACCGGGCCGCCCTGCAGAGCGCCAAGGCGCACCTCGAATCGGTGCTGGAAAACATGTCGGCCGGCGTGATCGTGCTCGACGCCGATTCGAAACTGGTCAGTTCCAACGAGGCGGTCGAGCGCATCCTGCAGCACGACGTGGCCGGCCACATGGGCATGGCGCTGGCCGCCATCGACGGGCTGGAAATGTTCGCGCAAGCCATCGCCAAGGCGTTTTCGACCCAGAGCGCGCAGAGCGCGGCCGGTTCGCCCCGCAAGCAGACCCACTGGCAGCAGCAGATCGAAATCCCGCGCCGGCTCGGCACCAGCGACGACCATGACATCACCCTGCTGGCGCGCGGCTCGCGCCTGCCGGTGGGCGCCGGCAGCGGCTACATCGTGGTGTTCGACGATATTTCCGATGTGATCTCGGCGCAGCGCTCGATGGCCTGGGGCGAAGTGGCGCGGCGCCTGGCGCACGAGATCAAAAATCCGCTCACGCCGATCCAGCTGTCGGCCGAGCGCATGCAGATGAAGCTCGAATCGCGCCTGCAAGGGACCGACCGCGACCTGCTCAACAAGGGCACGGCGACCATCGTCAACCAGGTCGACGCCATGAAGCGCATGGTCGACGACTTCCGCGACTATGCCAAGGCGCCGCCGGCGGTGCTCGACAAGCTCGATCTCAATGCCCTGGTCGGCGAAATCCTGCATATGTACCTATCCGGCGACGAAAGCGATATTATTCATGCTGAGCTTGCCGATAACCTGCCGGCGGTCATGGGCGATGCGACCCAATTGCGCCAGGTGATCCACAATCTGCTGCAAAATGCGCAGGATGCGATGAGCGAGCGCGGTCCTGACGCGGCAGCGGCGCGCATCGATATCACGACCGAAGCGATTCATTACCAGGGGGCGAACGGGGCCGGAACCGCGGTGCGCCTGTCGATTGTCGATAACGGGCCGGGATTCGCCCCTAAAATCCTGTCGCGCGCATTCGAGCCGTATGTCACCTCGAAGGTGCGCGGGACCGGGCTGGGACTGCCGATGGTGAAGAAAATCGTCGATGAACACGGCGGCAAGATCGAGATACAGAACCGCAGTGACGGAACTGGCGCGTCGGTGTTGATTTTACTGTTAAAGTTAGCACCGGCCAGCGTTGTGGCGTAAGCGTTGAACTAAGAATAAAATCGCGGCTGTGAGCGGTATGCGCTGCATGCCATTGGAGCGGGCAAAAAGAGGAAGGCAAACACATGGCAAACATTCTCGTAGTTGATGATGAAATGGGCATCCGCGAGTTACTCTCGGAAATTTTGGGCGATGAAGGCCATGCGATCACGCTCGCCGAAAACGCGCAGCAGGCCCGTGACGCGCGCGCGGCCGGGGCACCGGACCTGGTGCTTCTGGATATCTGGATGCCCGATACCGACGGCGTCACCCTGCTCAAGGAGTGGCAGCGCGACGGCTTGCTGACCATGCCGGTCATCATGATGTCGGGACACGCGACCATCGATACCGCGGTCGAGGCAACCCGGATCGGCGCGCTCAACTTCCTCGAGAAGCCGATCGCGCTGCAAAAACTGCTCAAGGCGGTGCAGCAGGGCCTCACCCGGGCCCAGGAAGTGGTGCGCGCGCCGGTGATCGCGCCGCGCCCCATGCTCACGCCCCAGCCCGAGGAAAGCCCGTTGACGGCGTCGGCCATGTTTTCGGCGCAAACCCCGCAATCGGCCATCGCGCCGCGCATGGGCGGCTTGCCGAACGGGGAAGGGCATGGCTTCAACCTCAGTTTCGACCTGCCGCTGCGCGAGGCGCGCGACGCCTTCGAACGCATGTATTTTGAGCATCATCTGGGACGCGAGGGCGGCAGCATGACCCGCGTGGCCGAAAAAACCGGGCTCGAACGCACCCACCTGTACCGCAAGCTCAAGCAACTCGGCGTCGAGCCGGGCAAGCTGGCTAAAAAGAACGGATGACCGCGGCGCCTGCGCGCAGGGCTGCCCTGACCCTGGTCACGGGCGGCTCGGCGCCGCAGCGCGAGGCCGCCATCGCGGCGCGCCTTGCCGCATCGTCCGCTGCCGGCCTGTGCGCCGTGCTGCTCGAAGGGTTGCCATCCGGCCAGACCCTGCTATCCCCCTCCCCAGACCTGCAAGTGCACCGGATCGCGCCCGGCTGCCTTTGCTGCACCGGCAATCTCGTTTTACGTGTAACATTAAATCGGATCCTGCGTCTGCGCCCCGATCGGCTGTTCATCGGGCTGGCCGCCACGGACCACCTTGATCAGTTGAGATCGTGGCTGCAAGACTCGCCATACGATCAGCTGTTGGAACTGACAGCGGACCTGCACACTTGAAATCGGTCCGCATAGCCCCACCTGCCCTGATGAGCACAGTGGAACGTCTGATCGAGCGAAGGAGCAATAATGAACATGATCTACAACAGTGAACAGTACAGCGTGGTCGAGTTCGGCGTCGATCACAATCTCGAAGCCTTGCGCTTCGGCGGATATGAAATCGTCGACAAATCCGGACGCCGTGAAGCATTTATCGGCGGCAAACTTGCGCAATCATTCAGGCGCGACGTCAACAACCTGATCGCCAGCGAACCAACCATGGAAGAAATCGATGATTTCCTCGGTTCGTACGACTCGCTGATGAGCCAACCGGTGTTGTTGCACTAATATTCTGCAGGTGCTGGGACAGTAGCTGGCGGTCTCGCTACCGCGGCGCTGTTACCGGCAGAAATCAGTTCCCGCGCCGGGCAGGCTGTCTTGCGCGGGAATGCAAGAACAGGGAAATGCATCGGCATATCGTATCGGTACGCATCGATACGCCTCCTTCGCGCCGCTGGCCGCGTCCATAGTGCCAAGGCACGCGCAGCGCACAGACAAACCCGGATCGGGCGCATCACGGTACATGCCGGCAGCCAAGCCGGATTGCCGGTGCCGCCGCGCTCCCGCCGCAGGCATCGGCAAGCCTCGGAGTGCCACCCGAACATGGTATTCTGGCGTCATGTGCCAACTCCTCGGAATGAACTGCAATGTCCCTACCGACATTGTTTTTAGCTTTACCGGCTTCGCCATGCGCGGCGGCCGCACCGATACCCACCACGATGGCTGGGGCATCGCCTTCTTCGAGGGCGCCGGCGTGCGCCACTTCGTCGATCACCAGGCGGCCGTCGAATCGCCTGTTGCCGAACTGATCAAGCGCTATCCCATCAAGTCGAAAAACGTCATCGCCCATATTCGCAAGGCAACCCAGGGCCATGTGGCGCTGGAAAACTGCCATCCCTTCGTGCGCGAATTGTGGGGCCGCTACTGGGTGTTTGCCCACAATGGCGACCTCAAGGAGTTCGCGCCGACCCTGAACGGCCCGTATCGCCCGGTCGGCAGCACCGACAGCGAAAAAGCTTTCTGTTTCCTGCTGCAGGAATTGCGCAACCGCTTCGGCGACACGCCGCCGGCTTTGTCCTTGCTGCGCGCCGCGCTCAAGGAACTGGTGGCCGCCGTTGCCGTGCATGGCACTTTCAACCTGATGCTGTCGGACGGCTCGGCCCTGTTCGTCCATTGCTCGACCAAGCTGCATTACGTAGTGCGCCAGCACCCCTTTGTCACGGCCAGCCTGTCCGACGAAGATGTGAGTGTTGATTTTTCTCAAGTCACCACACCGGAAGATCGGGTAGCCATTATCGTCACCGAACCCCTGACCACCAACGAAAAATGGACCGCCTTCGCGCCCGGCGAATTCAAAGTGTTTGTGGATGGGATGTCAATACAAGAGCGTTAAGTATTTCCTCCACGCACTGGTATTAATTAGGTTACATTACCGGCTGTTATTATCCATATTTACAGGACAGATGAGCCACGACTCCGACCTAATGGCGCAGCAGATGCCAGTGCGGGATTTTTATCTGGGGCGCCAGCCTATCCTCGACCGTCAGCAAGGGCTGTACGGTTACGAAATGCTTTTTCGCAACGCTCCAGGCGAGACGGCCCAGATCGACAGCGATGTGGCCGCCACCGCCACGGTCATTGCCCACACCGCCCAGCTGGGGCTGGAAAAAGTCATTGGCGACGCGCTCGGCTTTCTGAATGTGGATGCCGAAGTGCTGATGAGCGACATTTTCGTGTTCCTGCCGCGCGAGCGAGTGGTGCTGGAAATTGTCGAGAGCATGGTGGTCACCACATCGGTGCTCGACCGCATTGCCGACCTGAGCGCGCATGGCTTCCGCTTTGCGCTTGACGACGTGCGCGTCGACGCCCCCGACGTGCAACTGCTGTTGCCGATGGTCGAGTACGTCAAGCTCGACGTGCGTTCCCTGCCGCTGTCGTCGCTGACGACCCTGGCGCCACGCTTCAAGCGCCAGAACAAGAAGCTGATCGCCGAAAAGGTCGAAACGCGCGAGGAATTCGATGCCTGCCTCGATCTGGGCTTTGACTATTTCCAGGGTTACTATTTCGCCAGGCCGGCCGTGATCAGCGGGCGCAAGCTGTCGCCGTCGCAGCTGACAGTCCTTGAACTGATGAGCCTGGTCACGTCGGATGCCGAGAATATCGAGATCGAACGCGCCGTCAAGCGCGATGTGACCCTGGCCTTCAATTTGCTGCGGCTGGTCAACACCCCGGCGATCGGCATGCGCCACCGCATCGATTCGATCAGCCAGGCGGTGACCATCCTCGGCCGCCGCCAGTTGCAGCGCTGGCTGCAGATCATGCTGTACGCCGAACCGACGCGCCGCGGCAACAGCATGTCGCCCCTGCTGCTGCTGGCCACCACGCGCGGCCGCTTGCTCGAACTGCTGGCGCAACGCTTGCGCCCGGGCCAGCGCAACGTGGCCGAAATCGCCTTCACGGTCGGCATCATGTCGCTGATGGATGCCCTGTTCGGCATGCCGATGACAGTCATCGTCGAGCAGATTCCCGTCATCGACGAGGTGGCGCACGCGCTGCTGCAGCGCACGGGATTTTTCGGCGACCTGCTGCACCTGGCCGAGTGCATCGAGCGCATGGAAGAATCCGACGACCAGGTGCTGCCCGCATTGCGCGAACTGGCTATTTCCAGCGAAGAACTGATCGAGCTGGAAGTAGCGGCCTTCGAGTGGAGCGACAAGGTGGTGCGTTTCGCCATTTAGCGCCTGTTGCGGCAGATGCAGCAGCTTTCATCTGCCGCAACAGGCTCAAGCGCGGGCAGGGGCGCCGGGTTGCCGGCGGGCCCTGCTGCGCGTGGCGCTGGCTATGTGCCGCCCGCCCATTGCTTGTGCAGGTCAGGATCGCTGCGCAACTCCCACAAGGCCAGGATGATGACGGCGATGCCCACGATGAGGCTGTTGTTCATCATGGGCCCGCGGTCTGCCACGGCCGGAATCCATGGCGATACGGCCACCCACACGCCCGCCAGCAGGTTGACGACGACGGCCCAGACGTAGGTTTTGTACAGATCGAACGCGGCGAGCACGGCGATGACCGCGCCCGCGATCCAGGCATTCATGGCCTGCGGGGTGTCGGCGGGGTAGGCCAGCACCCAGGGTGAGACGAACAGCCAGAGACCGAGCAGCAGGATCGCCTGATCCTGCCACCGCCTGGCGGAGCGTTGGATTTTCATATTGCCTCCTGAACGCGATGTGCGGCGCGGAAAAGCGTGAACAGGGGGATGCGCCGATACTCCCCGGCTGACAGAGAGTTAGGCAGAAAAAACGCGGAAAAGTTCACGCCATGTCGTTCTGCCATCGGCAGAAACGACTCCCCGCGCCAAGGCGGCACTCGGCGGGGACCCATGCGTCCCCCACGTTCGTACGGCAGTCACGAGCGGATCAACAAACTTGGGTTCCCGCCGAGTGCCGCCTTGGCGCGGGAACGACGGTGGAGGGCGCTGCGCTTTACGACAAGGTGGAGGGCGGCGCGTTTTACGACAAATTTGGCGCCAGCCAGCGTTCCAGGTCTTCTTTCGCCACCGCGCGCCGCTTGGCCATATCGTTCAACTGGTCTTCGCCGATCTTTCCGACCACGAAATACTTCGCTTCCGGATGGGCGAAATAGAATCCCGATACCGCCGCGCCCGGGAACATGGCAAACGACTCGGTCAGTTCCATGCCGATGTCCTGCGCCTGTAATACCTTGAACATATCGGCTTTCACCGTATGCTCCGGGCACGCCGGATAACCGGGCGCCGGACGAATACCGGCATAACGCTCGGCGATCATGTCTTCATTCGACAGATTCTCGCCCGCCGCATAGCCCCACAAATCGGTACGCACCCGTTCGTGCATATATTCGGCGAACGCTTCGGCCAGGCGGTCGGCCAGCGACTTGAGCATGATCGACGAATAATCGTCGTGCGCATCTTCAAAGCGCTTTTCGTACTTTTCGATTCCCAGCCCGCTGGTCACCGCAAACATGCCGATATAATCCTTGATGCCCGACGCTTTTGGCGCGATAAAATCGGCCAGGCACTGGTTCGGCCGCTGCACGCCATCGACCAGCGGCTTGACGCCCTGCTGGCGCAAGCCGTAATACGTGAATGCCACGGTGGCGCGCGTGTCGTCGGTATAGACCTCGATATCGTCGTCGTTCACGCTATTGGCCGGCAGCAGCGAAATGACGCCATTGGCGGTCAGCCAGCGTCCTTCGATAATTTTCTTGAGCAGTGCCTGGCCTTCCTCGAAGACCTTGGACGCCGCTTCGCCGACTACCTCGTCGGTCAGGATCGCGGGGAAGGGGCCTGCCAGGTCCCAGGTCTGGAAGAACGGACCCCAGTCGATATACCTGGCCAGCGTGCCCAGGTCGACATTCTTGAATTCGCGCCGGCCGATGAATTTCGGCCGCACCGGCTCGAACGCCAGGGCCATCTTGTTGGCGCGCGCGGCGCTAAGGGGCAAGATCGGCAGCGCTTTCTTGTTGGCGTGCTGCTCGCGGATGCGCACATAATCCTGGGCGATGTCTTCGATGTACTGGTCGCGGCTTTCGGGCGTGAGCAGCGACTGCGCGACCGACACCGAACGCGATGCGTCCGGCACGTACACCACCGGACCTTCGTAGTTATGGGCGATCTTCACCGCCGTGTGGGCGCGGCTGGTGGTGGCGCCGCCGATCAGCAGCGGGATCTTGAGCATGCGGAAGTGCGGGTCGCGCTGCATTTCCTTGGCCACGTGCGCCATCTCTTCCAACGACGGCGTGATCAGGCCCGACAGGCCGATCATGTCGGCGTTTTCGACCTTGGCGCGCGCCAGGATCTCGGAGCAGGGAACCATCACGCCCATGTTCACGACCTCGAAGTTATTACACTGCAGGACCACCGAGACGATGTTCTTGCCGATGTCGTGCACATCGCCCTTGACGGTGGCGATGACGATCTTGCCCTTCGGTTTGGCGACGATGCCGGTGCGTTTTTCTTCGAGCAGTTTTTCTTCTTCGATGAAGGGAATCAGGTGGGCCACGGCTTGCTTCATCACGCGCGCCGACTTGACCACCTGCGGCAGGAACATCTTCCCTTGGCCGAACAGGTCGCCGACCACGTTCATGCCGTCCATCAGCGGGCCTTCGATCACGTGGATCGGGCGCCCGCCGTTGTGCAGCAGTTCCTGGCGCGCTTCCTCGGTGTCTTCGACGATCCACTGGGTGATGCCGTGCACCAGCGCGTGCGAGAGGCGCTGCTGCACCGTGCCTTCGCGCCAGGCCAGGGTCTGCACGTCCTGCTTGTCGCCGGCTTTCAAGGTGCCGGCAATCTCGATCATGCGTTCGGTGGAATCAAGCCGGCGGTTGAGCACCACGTCTTCCACGCGCTCGCGCAGCTCGGGGGCGATGTCGTCGTACACGCCCATCATGCCGGCGTTGACGATCCCCATGGTCATGCCGGCCTTGATGGCGTGGTACAGGAACACGGTGTGAATCGCTTCGCGCGCCGGGTCGTTGCCGCGGAAGCTGAACGACACGTTCGAGACGCCGCCCGAAATTTTTGCGTGCGGCAGGTTGTCCTTGATCCAGCGCGTGGCGTTGATGAAGTCGACCGCGTAGTTATTGTGCTCTTCGATGCCGGTGGCAATCGCAAAGATGTTCGGGTCGAAGATGATGTCTTCCGGCGGGAAGCCCACCTGCTCGGTCAGTACCTTGTAGGCGCGCGCGCAGATGTCGGTCTTGCGCGCGAAGGTGTCGGCCTGGCCCTGTTCATCGAAGGCCATCACGATCACGGCCGCGCCGTAGCGGCGGCACAGGCGCGCCTGGCGGATGAATTCTTCCTCGCCTTCCTTCATCGAGATGGAATTGACAATGGCCTTGCCCTGCACGCATTTGAGGCCCGCTTCGATCACCGACCACTTGGACGAGTCGATCATGATCGGCACGCGTGAAATGTCGGGCTCGGAGGCGATCAGGTTCAGGAAGCGCTCCATCGCCGCCTTCGAGTCGAGCATCGCCTCGTCCATGTTGATGTCGATGACCTGGGCGCCGTTTTCCACCTGCTGGCGCGCCACCGACAGCGCTTCGTCGTACTGCTCGTTCAAAATCATGCGCGCGAAGGCTTTCGAGCCGGTCACGTTGGTGCGCTCGCCGACGTTCACGAAAAGAGAGTTCTCGTCGATGGTGAACGGTTCGAGGCCCGACAGGCGCTGCGCCACCGGGATCTGGGGGATCGCGCGTGGCGCGGTGGTGGCCAGCATGTCGGCAATGGCCTTGATGTGGTCCGGCGTGGTGCCGCAGCAGCCGCCGGCGATGTTGATAAAGCCGCTGTCGGCAAATTCGCGCAGCAGCGACGAGGTGTCGGCCGGCAGTTCGTCGAAGCCGGTGTCGCTCATCGGGTTGGGCAGGCCGGCGTTCGGGTAGATGCACACGAACGTGTCGGCGATCTGCGACAGTTCTTCGGCGTAGGGGCGCATCAGGGCCGCGCCCAGCGCGCAGTTCAGGCCAATGGTGAGCGGCTTGGCGTGGCGCACCGAGTTCCAGAAGGCGGGCACGGTCTGGCCCGACAAGATGCGCCCCGAGGCATCGGTGACGGTCCCGGAAATCATGATCGGCAAGCGTTCGATGGCCGGGTGTTCGGTGAAATACAGGTCGATCGCGAACAGCGCCGCCTTGCAGTTGAGGGTATCGAAGATGGTTTCGACCAGCAGCACGTCGGAGCCGCCTTCGACCAGGCCGCCCACCTGCTGGTGGTAGCTTGCTACCAGCTGGTCGAACGTCACGTTGCGCGCGGCCGGGTCGTTCACGTCGGGCGAGATCGAGGCCGTTTTCGGGGTCGGTCCGAGCGCGCCGGCGACGAAACGCGGCTTGTCCGGGGTGCTGTACTTGTCGCAGGCGGCGCGCGCCAGTTTGGCGGCGGCCACGTTCATCTCGCGGGCCAGGTGGCCCATGTGATAGTCGTCCTGGGCGATGGTGGTGGCGCCGAAGGTGTTCGTTTCGATCAGGTCGGCGCCGGCGGCCAGGTAGCGCTCGTGGATTTCCTGGATGATGTGCGGCTGGGTCAGGGTCAGCAATTCATTGTTACCCTTGACGAACAGCTCGCGCGCGCCGCTCCCGGCCGGGGCGGCGAAGCTGGCGAAGCGGCCATCGGGACCGCCGCGGTAGGCCGTTTCATCGAGTTTGTACTGCTGGATGATGGTGCCCATCGCGCCATCGAGAATCATGATCCGGCGCGACAGGATGTCGCGCAGCCGGGTTTCAGTCTTGGACATGGCGGGATGGGCGGTAGTCATGGGTGTGCTTTCGTTGGGCGGGTCAGGAGCCGGCCGGGACCGGGTCTAAAATTATACGTCATCGTGCCCTTTTGGTTTTCCAGAGGCTTAATGATCAGTTCGCTTTGTATCGTTTTGTATTTAAATACCGGCTTGATACAAGATGATACAAAATGTAGCGTGTCTGCAATCTTTACGTTACATGGGCAAACGACAATCGCTCCGATGACGCCGCAGTGCGTCTTTACGGGGAATACATAAATGAACGATGATTTTCAAACCAGCTGGTCCGAGCCAGTATCCATGCAGCAGGGTGACGCCAGCACCGTGCAGCGCCCACCAGTTGCCGCGCCGCTCAAGCAGATCGTCACGATCCGCCTCGACGTCGACATGCTGAAATGGTTCAAGGCCGCCGGTCCAGGCTACCAGACCCGCATCAACCAGATCCTGCGTGAACATATGGAAGCGCAGCAGGCTGAGCGCGACGCGGCTCAGTAAGCTGGCGCAAGGACTCAGTCGAGGCTGAGCCCTTCCAGAGGGAATCCCTTGAGAAACTCGGCCGCAGGCAGACGCTTGCCGCCGGGTTTTTGCAGTTCCGTCAGGCGCAAGGTGCCATGTTTGCAGGCGACGACGATGCCGTGCTGGGCATCGGCGGCCAGGATCTGGCCGGGAGCGGCGTCGCTGCCGGCGTCGAGCGCTTCGGCGCCCCAGATCTTGATGACCACGCCATTGACCTCGGCGTGGGCGCCGGGGAAGGGGTTGAAGGCGCGGATCTTGCGGCCCAGTTCGGCCGAGGACAGGGAAAAGTCGAGCGCGGCTTCCTCCTTGCTGATCTTGGCCGCGTAGGTCACGCCCGCCTCGGGCTGGGGCACCGGGTGCATGGCGCCGGCCGCGCGCGCGCGCAGGGCGTCCACGATCATGCGTGCGCCCAGGGCCGCCAGGGTGTCGTGCAGGCTGGCGGTGGTGTCGCCCGGCAAGATCGGCACCCGTTCCATGAGCAGCATGGGTCCGGTGTCGAGACCTTCTTCCATTTCCATGATGGTCACGCCAGTCTCAAGGTCGCCCGTTTCGATGGCGCGGTGGATCGGCGCGGCGCCGCGCCAGCGCGGCAGCAGGGAGCCGTGGATGTTGATGCAGGGCTTGATGTCGAGGGTGCTGCGCGGCAGGATCAGGCCGTAGGCGGCGACCACCATCACGTCGTAGTCGGTGGCCAGCAGGCGCGCGTGGGCCGCGGCGGCCTGGGCGGCGCGTTCGGGGTCCTTGCTGTCGAGGCGCAGGGAGAGCGGCTGCAGGACCTCGATGTCGTGGGCCAGGGCGAATTGCTTGACGGCGGAGGCATGCAGCTGCATGCCGCGGCCGGCGGGGCGGTCGGGCTGGGTAAGGACGAGTGGAATCTCGAAGCCGGCAACATGGAGGGCCTGGAGGGCGACGGCGGCGAACTCCGGCGTGCCGGCAAAGATGATTTTCATGGGATTCCCGGGTTAAAACAGTTCAAAGTACAAACCGACTGTATGTGGAGCGCAACGCTATTAACAGGCAGCAACGCTAAAAAACCTGCTGCAACGCTAAAAGCCGTCGTTCCCGCGAAGGCGGGAACGACGGTTTTAAGTGCGACGGCCGTGTGACGGGCTACGGTGGATGACTATCGGTCTATCAAGTGCGTACTAACAACGTACCAACAGGCAACCGACAGCCTGCAATCAATGCCGGCGACCCGCTGCCCGCAGCGCCGCTTCGCGTTCCATCCCGCGCTCTTCCTTGAGCATCTTGGCCTTGATCCGGTTGCGCTTGAGCGGCGACAGGTATTCCACGAACACCTTGCCCATCAAATGGTCCATTTCGTGCTGGATGCATACAGCCATCAGGCCATCCGCGCTCAGCTCGAACGGCTTGCCTTCGGCATCGAGCGCGCTGACCTTGATCTGGGCAGGGCGCTCCACACCGTCGTAGATGCCTGGCACCGACAGGCAGCCTTCATCGTAGACTTGCTTTTCAGCGCTTGCCCAAACGATCTTGGGATTGATGAACACGCGCAGGTCGTCCTTGGTCTCGGACGTATCGACGATGATCAGTTGCTCATGCACGTCAATCTGGCTCGCGGCCAGGCCCACGCCGGGCGCGTCGTACATGGTCTCGGCCATGTCGGCTACCAGTTTGGTGATGCGCTCGCCGAATTCGGTGACCGGCTTGGCAACCTTGTGGAGGCGCGCGTCAGGGTAGCGGAGAATATTCAGTATTGCCATAGGTCTAGTAATTTCGATAACAATTCGGTGATAATTTCAAGTGCTCATACGCATAAGATTCTAAAACACAACAAAAACACAACAGACCCACAACCGGGTTGAGCATGGTTTTTCTTGCTAGTTCAAGGATTTATGTGCAGAATTTGATCCAGTTCGGCAAGCCTTATCATCGATATCGTCGATAGGGTAGCGTTAAATCGCGCTGTCTCTTGCGCTGTGGCTGGCAAGGTGACGTGTCCAGCTAGCAATTCCGTGTTAATGCCGCACTTTACGGACATCTCAATGAAAAATTTTAGCACAGTCGGCGTCCGCGTAGCGGTTGTGGCGCTTTTTGCGGGACTGCTCGCAGCCCCGACCCAAGCGGCCACCTGCGAATTCCGGCCCAATGCCCCTGACCAGCATCTGGTGGTCAAGGGCGACACCTTGTGGGATATTTCCGGCAAGTTTCTGGAGCACCCATGGTGCTGGCCCCAGGTATGGGGACTGAACAAGGAAGAGATCCGCAACCCGCACTGGATTTATCCGGGGCAGGTGATCTACTTCGACCGCAAGAACAACCGCTTGTCGCTGTCCCGTCCGGGTAGCGGCGATGGCTCGGGCAGCGCGAATGGCGTGCTGCGCCTGTCGCCCCAGGTGCGTACCGAAGGCTTGGGCAAGGATGCGATCCAGGCCATTCCGTCGGGCGTGATCGAGCCGTTCCTGTCGCAGCCCCTGATCGTCGAGGCCGACGAACTGAAAGGCTCGCCGCGCATCGCCGCAGCCCAGGAAGGCCACGTCTACCTCGGCAAGGACGACAAGATCTACGTTCGCGGCAACCTCAAGGGTGGCAGCTCGTTCCAGGTGTTCCGTCCGGGCACTCCGCTCAAGGATCCGGAAAACGGCAAGCTGATCGCTTATGAAGCGGTGTACCTGGGCACGGCCAAGCTGTTTGCCGAAGCCAAGCCAGGCGTCGATGTGCACACCTTCATGGTAGCCACGTCCAAGCAGGAAATCGGCGTGGGCGACCTGCTGATTCCGGCGCCGCCGACCGTCATGCGCAACTACATGCCACACCCGCCCGATCAAAAGGTCGAAGCGCGCGTCATGGGCGTGTATTCGGGCGTGACCCATGCCGGCCAGAACCAGGTGGTCAGCATTAACCGCGGCACGCTTGACGGCGTCGATGTCGGCACCGTTCTCCAGCTGTACAATCTGGGCAAACGTGTGGTCGACCCGGGTGCCGCAAAAACGGGCATCCTTCGTACCACGAAACCGACGATCAAGCTGCCTGACGAACAGTCCGGCACCCTGTTCATCTTCCGCACGTTCAAGCGCGTCTCGTACGGCTTGATCATGCAGGTAACCGAGCCGGTGGAAGTCGGCGACGTGGCCAGATCACCGGAGTAAAACCGCCGTGCAAGACACGGACCCCGCCAACCCCGTCAGCCAGGCCGAACGCCTGGCTGCCTGGGTACGCCTGGAGCAGACCCCGGGCGTGGGGCCCGGTACGGCGCAGCGCCTGCTTTCCCGCTTCGGCACCCCGCAGTCCATCTTTTCCGCCTCCCATCTTTCCTTGCGCGAGCTTGTCTCCGACAGCGTTGCGCGCGCCCTGTGCGCGCCCATGCCGGACGCTTGCGCCGCCTACCTCGACACCGTGCGGGACTGGCTGGCCCAGCCCGGTCACCATCTTCTCACGCCCGACGATCCCGCTTTCCCGCCGCTGCTGCGTGAACTGGCCATGCCGCCGCTGCTGCTGTACGCCGCCGGCCGCGTCGCGCTGCTGTCGGCGCCGGCGGTGGCCGTGGTCGGCAGCCGCAATGCCACCGGGCAGGGCGCGGCCAATGCGCGCGCCTTCGCCAGTGCGCTCAGCGGCGCCGGCTTGACCATCGTGTCCGGGCTGGCGCTGGGCATCGATGCCGCCGCCCATGATGGCGGCTTGCGCGGTCCGGGCTCGACCGTGGCCGTGACCGGCACCGGGGCCGACCGCATTTATCCGCGCCGCAATGAAGAGCTGGCCAGACGCATCGCCGAAGAAGGTTGCATCGTCAGTGAGTACCCACTCGGCACCGGCCCTTCGCCCGGCAACTTCCCGCGCCGAAATCGCCTGATCAGCGGCATGTGCTGCGCCGTGCTGGTGGTCGAGGCCGCCGCCGGCTCGGGTTCGCTGATCACCGCCAGGCTGGCGGCCGAGCAGGGGCGCGACGTGTTCGCCATTCCCGGTTCGATCCATTCTCCGCTGTCCAAGGGCTGCCATAGCCTGATCCGCGACGGCGCCACCCTGGTCGACTGCGTCGACGACATCCTGATTCCATTGCAGGTCGCGCCGCTGGCCACCCTGGAGGTGGCGGCGCCGGAGACGGCCATCCGCGACGCCGGCCAGCTGGCGCTGCTCGACGCGCTGGCGTACGAACCGAGCGGCGCCGATGCACTGGCCGCGCTGACCGGCAGCGACCCGGGCACGCTGGCGGGCCAGCTGCTGGCACTGGAACTTGCCGGTCATCTTGAACGATTGCCGGGCGGATTGTTCCAGCGCGTAAAGCGCTAAGAAACCGCGCAAGGGGTGCACGGACGGGGCTTGTGTCCAAGCGAGCTTAACTGATAGAGTAGAGCCATGTTCGATATCCTTGTCTACCTTTACGAGACGTACTACCGCCCCGATGCCTGCCCCGAGCCGGCCGCGCTGGCGCGTAAACTGTCCGCTGTCGGTTTCGACGATGTCGAGATCTCGGAAGCGCTCGTGTGGCTGACCGACCTGACCGAAATGGCGGGCGACGAGACCAATCTGTCGTTCACCTCCAGCGGCACCCGCTTTTACGTGCAGCAAGAATACGATGCGCTCGGCAGTGCCGCGGTCGGCTTCATCCAGTTCCTCGAAAGCGCGAGCGTGCTCAGCCCTGTGCAGCGCGAAATCGTCATCGAGCGCGCCCTGGCGCTGGAAGAGTCGCCGGTGGGCCTGGGCAAGCTCAAGATCATCGTGCTGATGCTGCTGTGGAGCCAGGGCAAGGAACCGGACGCGCTGATGTTCGACGACCTGTTCGGCTCCGACGACGAGCAGGCTCCCCGCCTGCTGCATTGAGTCCGGCCGGCGTCGCCCGCGCAAGCCCGGCGGCGTTCCCGTTTTCCCGTCCACGCAACGCTTCCCCCCGCTGCCGGCTAGATTGTGCGCTTTGGCATGCAGTGGCTACTTGCGGATTTCCCGACAACCCGCTTATCATTGGCCGCTCTATCGGGTTGTTACAATTTCGATATCAGGCTGGCAAAATGCCGTCTGCTGCGGCCAAGCATGTATGATGCGCGGGCCGAACCACTTAATATAGTACGACGAGAAAACCTATGACCAAAACCCTCATCATCGCCGAGAAGCCCTCCGTCGCGAACGATATCGCCAAGACGCTGGGCGGCTTCACCAAGCACGATGAGTACTTCGAATCGGACGAGTATGTCCTGTCGTCGGCCGTCGGCCACCTGCTGGAAATCGCGGTGCCGGAAGAGCACGACGTCAAGCGCGGCAAGTGGAGCTTCGCCCACCTGCCCATGATTCCCCCGTATTTCGCGCTCAACCCGATCGCCAAGACCGAGGCCCGCCTCAAGGTCTTGAACAAGCTGATCAAGCGCAAGGATGTCACCCAACTGATCAACGCATGCGATGCCGGGCGCGAGGGCGAGCTGATTTTCCGCCTGATCGCGCAGAACGCCAAGGCCAAGCAGCCGATCAAGCGCCTGTGGCTGCAATCGATGACGCCGGGCGCGATCCGCGACGGCTTCACGCAACTGCGCAGCGACGAAGAAATGCTGCCGCTGGCCGACGCCGCGCGCTGCCGTTCGGAAGCGGACTGGCTGATCGGCATCAACGGCACCCGCGCCATGACCGCCTTCAACTCGAAGGAAGGCGGCTTTTACCTGACCACGGTGGGCCGCGTGCAAACGCCGACCCTGTCGATCGTGGTCGAGCGCGAAGACAAGATCAAGAAATTCATTTCGCGCGATTACTGGGAAGTGCGGGCCGAGTTCGTGTGCGCCGCCGGCGTGTACGAAGGGCGCTGGCTCGACCAGGCCTTCAAGAAGGACGAGAACGACCCTGAGAAGCGCCCCGAGCGCCTGTGGAGCAAGGCAGCGGCCGACAGCATCGCTATGGCCTGCAAGGGCCGCCAGGGCAATGTAACGGAAGAATCGAAGCCGACCACCTCGATGGCGCCGGCCCTGTTCGACCTGACCAGCCTGCAGCGCGAAGCGAACGGCCGTTTCGGCTTTTCGGCCAAGAACACGCTCGGCCTGGCCCAGGCGCTGTACGAAAAGCACAAGGTGCTGACGTACCCGCGTACCGATTCGCGCCATCTGCCGGAAGACTACATCAACACCGTCAAGGACACCATGGTGAGCCTGGCGGAAAACAATAACTACCACCAGTTCGCCAAGCAGATCACCGACAAGGGCTGGGTCAAGCCGAACAAGCGCATCTTCGACAATACCAAGATCTCGGATCACTTCGCGATCATCCCGACCACGCTGGCGCCGAAGAATCTGTCGGAGCCGGAACAGAAGCTGTACGACCTGGTCACGCGCCGCTTCATGGCCGTGTTCTTCCCGCCTGCGGAATTCCAGGTCACCACCCGCTTTACCGAAGTGTCCGGCCACCAGTTCAAGACTGAAGGCAAGGTCATGACCAATCCGGGCTGGCTGGCGATCTACGGCAAGGAAGCGTCGACCGACAGCGACAAGGACGACAACACCGGCGGCAACCTGGTTCCCGTGGCCAAGGGTGAAAAAGTGCAGACCGAAAAAGTCAGCCCGAACGCCCTGGTCACCAAGCCGCCCGCGCGCTATTCGGAAGCGACCTTGCTGTCCGCCATGGAAGGCGCCGGCAAGCTGATCGACGACGATGAACTGCGCGACGCCATGGCCGGCAAGGGCCTGGGCACGCCAGCGACGCGCGCGGCCATCATCGAAGGCTTGCTGGGCGAGCGCTACCTGCTGCGCGAAGGGCGCGAACTGATTCCGACCGCCAAGGCATCGCAACTGATGACCTTGCTGCGCGGCCTCGGCGTGAACGAACTGACCGCGCCGGAACTGACGGGCGAATGGGAATACAAGCTGTCGCAAATGGAGAAGGGCAAGATTTCGCGTGACGAGTTCATGCGTGAAATTGCCCAGATGACCCAGATCATCGTCAAGCGCGCCAAGGAATACAACAACGACACCATTCCCGGCGACTACGCGACCTTGCACACGCCGTGTCCGAACTGCGGTGGCGTGGTCAAGGAAAACTATCGCCGTTTCGCCTGCACCAAGTGCGAATTCAACATGAGCAAGACGCCTGGCAGCCGCCAGTTCGAGATTGCCGAAGTTGAAGAGTTGCTGGAAAAACGCACGATCGGCCCGATGCAGGGCTTCCGCTCGAAGATGGGGCGTCCGTTTGCCGCGATTCTGCGCATCGTGCGCGATGAAGACATCAAGAATTGCAAGCTGGAGTTCGATTTCGGCCAGAACGACGAAGGCGGCGAAGATGGCGAAGGCGTCGACTTCACCGGCCAGACCGCGCTCGGACCGTGCCCGAAATGCGCCGCCGGCGTATTCGAGATGGGCCTGGCCTATGTGTGCGAGCACAGCGTGGCCAAGCCGAAGACGTGCGACTTCCGCAGCGGCCGCATCATCTTGCAGCAAGAAATTTTGCCTGAGCAAATGGTCAAGCTGCTCAACGATGGCAAGACCGATCTGATGCCGGGTTTTGTATCGCAGCGCACGCGCCGTCCGTTCAAGGCTTTCCTGGTCAAGGGCAAGGATGGCAAGATCAGCTTCGAGTTCGAGGAGCGCAAGGCCAAGGCACCGGCCAAGGGCAAGGCTGCGGCGGTAGCCGATCCCGAGGGCGACGAGGCCGCACCGGCCACGGCGAAGAAAGCCGCACCGGCCAAGAAAGCGGCGGCTAAAAAAGCGCCTGCCAAGAAGGCTGCTGCCAAGAAACCGGCAGCGAAGAAAGCCGCCGTAAAGAAAGCTGTCGCGGAAGAATAATCCGCCGCATCGCTTGGTGCCGAGCCTGGCATTCAGACACGGGTCCGCCTGTAAAAACCGTATTGCGGGTTTTACAGCCGGGCCCGTGTCCGTTTGGCGGTCTTGGCATCGATCGGACCCCCGGCAGGGCATTTCCAGGAGCTTCAATGAACATGGATCACCTCACAACGGTTGCCCAGATTAATCCGCCCGTAGCCGAGGATCTGATCGGTCGCGTCGAAGCGCAACTCGGCATGAGCTTGCCCGGTCCATATCTGGAGCTGCTCCGATCCGCGAACGGTATGCGGTTCGATAATGGACTGGTTGTTTATGCGGCAGAGGAAGTCGTCGAGCGAAATGAAACATTTGAAGTAAAAAACTATGCACCCGGCTATGTGGCAATTGGCGACGACAGCGGTGGACGCGCTGTCATGATGTCGCTGAAATCCGGGCGGCTCATGATGGCTGGCATCGGCGACATGGATGCGGACATGATGGAGCCGTGCAGTAAGGGCTTGCATTCGTGGGTGGCTGATGGATGGCCGTTGCCGCGCGATTGATCGGCGATCCGCTTGCCTGCTGTCGGAACCTGTACCACGGCCGCCCCGATTGCCGGCCATCCGGTGGTCCGCCTCACTTGACCTCTGATCCGGCGTACGCACCCGGCGTCCATGCACTGTTCGATCATGCGAGCGCGCAGGGCGCTTTGATTTTCAGCAGTGGAAATTCATACACGACAGGCTGCGTGTAGATCATGTCGTATAACAGCGCCGAATTCCACGCGACGATCTGCTTGCCCGGCCCGCGGTTCATCCCGGCCAGCATTTGCACCCATTTCTCGTATTCCGGTTTCCATTGATTGACGTAGTACGTCGATTTTTCGTACTCGCGGATGCGATCGGCCGTGGTCTTCAATTCACGCTCGTACCACGCGTCCACGTCAATCGACGGCACGCCAACCGCCTTCCAGTCTTCCAGCCCGATCGGATTGACCAGCACCAGTTGCGTCGTCTGCTGCGGGTACATCAGGCCATAGCGCACCGCCAGCATGCCGCCGGTCGAATGTCCGATGACGGTCGCCTGCTTCACGCCGATCGATTCGAGCAGCGCATGCGTGTTGACGGCCAGCTGCTGGAAGGTGTACTGGTAAGGCGCCGGTTTGCTGGACTTGCAAAAGCCCACCTGGTCGGGAACCACCACCCGGTAGCCGGCGTCGGTCAGCGCCTTGACGGTCGATTCCCAGGTCGCGCCGCAAAAGTTCTTCCCGTGTAGGAGGACCGCCGTGTTCCCATTCGGCTTGGCCGGTTTCACGTCCATGTAGGCCATATGCAGCTTGGCTTTTTGTGACGTGAATGCGAATTTCTGGACCGGTGCGGGGTAGCTGAAGCCTTCGAGTTCAGGGCCGTAGCTTGGCTCGTCGGCGGCGTGCGCGGCGAGCACTGGTAAGGCAAGGGCGCACGCGCACAGCAGGCGCGAGATACGGGAATGAGCAGGCATCGAAGGGCTTCCTTGGCGAGGGCGGAGTGCCGAGTCTAGCCCAGAACGTCATCTTGCGTCGTCGCGCTGCCCCGTGCTGCCTACGGAGATTCGCCCGAAAACGATTGACGCTCGCGCAGCGTTTCCAGTTCGCGCGCCAGGTTTTCGCGCGCGCGCTCGTTGTACAGGTCCGCGAAATACCCATTCGGGTACAGCGTGCCCGCCTTGGCCTGCGCATGAAAGTGCACCAGGATGCGTTCGCGGCCGGCCAGGTAATCGGCCTCCTCGACGTGCTTGTATTCGGCCCGCACCGAGCGCGCATAACCGTCGTAGACATCGGCGGCCTGGCCCAGGATCGCCAGGTCCACGCCCTGCATCACATCCTGCAGCGCATGGCGCAGCGCCACCGGCGCCAGATGCTCGGTGGCGCGAATCAGGCCGGCCACCTCGTTCGCCGCCGCGCCGCTGTCGAGGCTTGAGGCAAGCCACAGCTGCGCGCTCTGTTCTTCATTCGATCCGGTCCCCGTGCCCCCGCCGTACACCGCGTCGTGGAACCAGAACGCTTTCTTGAGTGTCGCCATCTGCGCCGCGCTGGCGCCGGCGTTGGCCGCCCACACGGTGATTTCAGTCAGCCCGTGCACCAGATGATCGAGGTTGTGATACGGCCGCTGGCAAGAGCCGTAGGCGCTCTCGCTGGTCAGCCGCGCGAACCAGGCCGCGGCGTTGGCGTCGTCGCCTGGCCACAGGCTGTCCCAGTCCTTGCGCAGCCAGTCCAGAATCCACGCGGCGTAGGCCGGCGCCGGCATGAACTGGCGCGTGGTCCAGTGCCAGCCGACCGGTCCCTGCAAACCGCGCACGAAACTCGAACTGACCGACCCCAGATCGCGCGGTGGCATCACGAACAGCGTTTTCGCGCCATGCAGCACATCCACATTGGCTTGCTGGATCAAGTTTTCGTAATCGAAGTCGGATGTGTTGCGGATGCCGCGGATCAGGAAGTCGATGCCCAGCCGCTTGGCCGCGCGCGCCGTGTAGTCGCCGCGCACCAGCACCACGCTGACATTGGTCCAGCCTTGCGCGGCCACGCTGCGTTCGACGATGTCCTTGCGCGAGGCGGCATTGAACTGCGGCTTCTTGAACGGGTTTTCAGAAATCAGTACAACGACTTCGTCGGCCAGTTCGCGCGCTTCGCCGATCACCCACAGATGGCCGTTGGTGATCGGGTCGAGCGTGCCGGAGAATGCGATTTTTTTCAAGGTTCAGCTCCACAGGTCGGTGTATCGGTGATGCAGTTGCAAGGTCAGGGCGCGCACGTCGTCGAGCGTGCCGTCGTTCTCCACCATGTCGTCGGCGCGTGCCAGATAATCGGCGCGTGGCAGTTGCATGGCGATGATGCTGGCCACCTGCGCGCCGCTCCAGTCGGGATTGCGCAGGGCGATGCGCGCCGCCCGGTTGCGATCGGACGTATCGACCACCAGCACCCGCGTCGCGGGCAGCGCCTGGTCCATCGCCAGCGCCGACTCCCACACCACGTAAGGCGTCTGCTGGCGACGCGTCCAGTCGTTCGCCAGCGCCAGCACGGCCGGGCGCAGGATGCGCTTCAATTCCTCGTTGGCGGCCGGGTCGAGCGCGAACACGCTGCGCAGGGTGCCGCGTGCCAGACTGCCATCGGGCGCCATCGCTTGCGGAAAAGCGCGGCCGATTTGCACGGTGGCCGGATGCGCCGGATCCTGGTGCACGGTGCGCGCCAGCGCATCGGCGTCGATGCAGGGCACGCCGAGCGCTTCGAAGGCCCGCGCGAAGGTCGACTTGCCGCTGCCGATTCCGCCGGTCAGCACCAGCACCTTGGGGGGAGTGAAGCTCATCTTGTGGTCCGTTCGATTGTTTGGTTGCTCATCCAATATTGTCAGGTTAGCGAAAGACGCAAGGGAAAACAAGTATAATTTGGTCAGTCAACCAATTTAAGTGACCCACGCATGTCGAGAAAGCCCAATTCGGAGCAGCGCCGCGCGCAGATCGTGCAGGCCCTGCTGGACACGATGGCCGAACATGGCTACGAAAAGGCCACCATTGTGCTCATTGCGCGGCGCGCCGATCTCACTCCCGGCCTGCTGCACTATCATTTTCACAGCAAAGCCGATATCTTGCTGGCGCTGGTCAAGGCGCTCGCCGCGGCGGCGCAGCAGCGCTACCTTGCGTTGGCGCAGAACGCGCGTGACGCCGACCAGCGTTTGCAAGCCTACATCGATGCGCGTCTTGGTTTGGGGGAGGGCGCCGATCCGGGCGCGGTCGCGGCCTGGGTGGTGATCGGTGCCGAAGCGGTGCGCCAGCCCGAGGTACGCGCGGCTTACCAGCAAGCGGTCGATACCGAAATGGCGCTGCTGCGCGAGCTGCTTTCTGCCAGCTTGGTCGCACAGGGGAAAAGCACGGCCAACGTGCACGCGCTGGCCGCGGCCCTGCTGGCCATGATGGAAGGGACTTTCCAGCTGGCCAGCGCGGCGCCGGCGAGCATGCCGATGGGTTATGCAGCGCCGATGGCTACACAACTGGTGCGCCGCTTTATCGACGCCGAGCCGCCGGCCTAGTCGTCGCTGGCGCTCGCACGCCAGCCGCTTCCCGCCTCTGGCAGCAGCGTCGCCGCCTCGCCCCTGGCGATACCGAATTGCGCCATGCCCCCGGGGTGCCCGTACGCCCACGCCATCCATTCGACGCCGGTCATCAGCCAGGCCAGCGCGCCATCATCGCGCTCGAATCGCTGCGCGCGTACCGGGCCGGCATCGATGCGCAGCCACTGCTCGCGATAGCTGCCGTCGATGCCGGTTTCTTCAACCCTGTCGACGCCGTAAAAGCGCATGGTGCCTGCATCGATACCGGGGCCGAGCGCGGGGAAGGCGATCTCGGGATGCCATTCGCAGCGTGCGCCGTCCACCACGGTGATTCCGGCAAAGCCGCGCGAATCGATGTGCCAGCGCGCCGACTGGAACCACAGCACCAGTGTCGTGGTATCGCTGCTGCCGTCGCTGCGCCAGATGCCTTCGCGCCGCCACAGGCCGATGTATTCGGGCGGCACCGTCATGTCAGGTCGGCCTTGTCGAAATAGATGGTGCCGATGATGCGGGCACCGATCAGCTGGCGCGCCAGAACGGCGGCCGTCGTTTCCTCAAGCGCGTTTTTCGGCACCTCGACCGGATCGGTGGGCGCCTCGGGGCGTGTGCGGAACGCGACGATATGGTCGAAGTCGGGCCGGCTGTCGATCTGCTTGACCAGGAAGCGCGTGGCGCCACTGCCCACCTGCAGGTAGCGCGCCGTGCCGCTGGCCGCGAAGCGGGGCAGCAGGGGCCGGAACTGCAGCACCTTGTCGACCACGATCGACGTCCCTTTGTGCCGGGTAACGCCGCCACGCTCGAAGTGACCCTGCACCAGGTCGGCCTTGAAGGCGCGCAGCGGGTTGGCGCTGTCCGGCGCCAGCCGGTCCAGTTCAAAATTTTCCGGAGCGATGGTCCACAGCGCGGTTTTACCATCGATGCGGCGCCGCAGCGCCGCATCGAGAGCCTCGTCGGCGAGCCGGATTTGCAGGATCACCTGGCGGTCGTGCGGCGCATGCATCATCGGCAGGTGCGAGGCATACAGGCCATCGGCGCCGCCGAACAAGACCATGCCGTGCTGGCCGTAGCTCGGTTCGTGGCGCGCTGCGGCGGCGCGTCCGATGCAGGCCAGCAGCGCCACGGCGCCAGCGCCGCGCAATACGAGTCGGCGCCCGTTCATGCGTGCGATCCGCTCAATGGCAGGGTAAGGCGGAAGGCCGCACCCTGGTTCGGCGCGCTCTCGACCTCGAGCGTGCCGTCATGCGACTCGGCCAGCTGGCGCGCGATGTACAGGCCCAGGCCGAGGCCCTCGCGCACGTCCTTGGTGCCGGCGCGCTCGAACGGCGCGAAGATGCGCAGCTGGTCTTCCGGCGCAATGCCCACGCCCTGGTCGCGCACCACGATGCTGGCGTATCCGCCGCGCGCTTCCAGGCTGATTTTCACGGGCTTGCTGCCGCCGTAGCGCAGCGCGTTGGTAAGCAGGTTGATGATGATCTGCTCGACCCGGAACTCGTCCCACACGCCCGCCACGGGTTCGGGCGCATGCAGCTCGATGGTGCCGCCGGCCGCCTCGGTGCGCTGCGCCAGGTCGCTGACGATGCGCGCCAGCAGGGCCGACAGCTCGGTTTCGGCCGGGCGGATCGACAGCTTGCCGCTGCGGATGCGCGAGACATCGACCATGTCGTTGATCAGGCGGATCATGCTCTGGATCTGGCGGCCGTCGCGCGCCACCATCTTGCGCATGTTCTCTTCGTTGAAGACGGCCATATTGCCCTTGTCGAGCTGCATGCCGCGCAACTGGGTTTCCAGGAACAGGGTGTTGAGCGGCGTGCGCAGTTCGTGCGCAACCATCGACATGAAGTCGTCGCGCATCTTGAGCGAGCGTTCCAGTTCAACCTGGGTGGCGCGCAGCTCGCGCCGGCTCTCTTCCAGTTCCGCCACCTGGCGCTTGACTTCATTGCGCTGCTGGCACAGGGCCACGAACACATTGACCTTGCTCTTGACGGCCGCGATGTCGAGCGGCTTGTAGAGGAAGTCGACGGCGCCCGTCTCGTAGCCCTTGAAGGCGTAATTGAGCTCGCGCCCGGCCGCGCTGACGAACACGATCGGCACGTTGCGCGTGCGTTCGGTGCCGCGCATCAGTTCCGCCAGTTCGATGCCGTCCATCCCGGGCATCATCACGTCGAGGATCGCCAGCGCGAAGTCGTGTTCGAGCAGCAGCGACAGCGCCGCCTCGCCCGAGTTGGCCTGGTAGACGATGCGGTCTTCCTGTTCGATGATCTTGCTCAGCGCGAGCAGGTTCTCGGGCAGGTCGTCAACGATCAGGAGCTTGATTTTTTGTTGGTCGCTCTTCATTGGATCTCCTTCATCGCGGCCATGAGCGCGCCGATGGCGGGCACGGACAGCACAGCGTCGGGTGCGCGCAGCCGGATCGCGGCCAGGGGCATGGTCGCAATCTCGGCGTCGAGCGGGTCCTGCACCACGGTCAGGCCGCCGCAGGCGGCGATGCGCGCCATGCCGGCGGCGCCATCGGCGCTGGCGCCGGTGAGCAGGATGCCGGCCAGGCGCTTGCCATAGGCGTCGGCGGCCGATTCCATCAGCAGGTCGATGGCCGGGCGCGAAAAATGCACAGGGTCTTCCTGGCTGAGCGAAAAACTCAGGTCGCGTTCTATCGACAGGTGGTAGCCGGGCGGGGCGAAATAGACGGTGCCTGCCTCCAGCGGCATTTTGTCGTCGGCCTGGCGCACCGGCATCGCCAGGCGCTGCTGGAAGACTTCGGCCAGGCGGCTGTCGCGGTCGTCCGGCAGGTGCAGCACCACGATCACCGAAAAGCCGAAGCTGCGCGGTAGCGCCGGCAAAATGCGCAGCAGCGCGTCGATGCCGCCGGCCGAGGCGCCGATCACCACGGCGTCGATCTTGCGCCCGGCCAGCAGCGCGTCATGGACGGCGTTCATGGAGCCACCTTGCGAAACACGCGCTCGGACTTGACCAGCGGTTCGAAAACATCCGCGTGCGCCGAAAAATCGAGGCTCTCCTTGCTGCCCAGGCCAAGAAAGCCACGGTGGCACAGCGACTCGTGGAACAGGCCAAGCGCGCGGTCCTGCAGCTTGCGGTTAAAGTAGATCATCACGTTGCGGCAGCTGATTAAGTGGGTTTCGGAGAACACGCTGTCGGTCGCCAGGCTATGGTCGGCGAAAATGACATTGTCCACCAGGCTGCGGTCGAACAGGGCGCCGTCGTAGGCGGCCGTGTAGTAGTCGGAAAAAGCGGCGCGTCCGCCGGCCATCTGGTAGCTGGCGGTGTAGGCGCGCATGCGATCGAGCGCGAACACGCCCTTGCGCGCGCGGTCGAGCGAGTGCGGGTTGATGTCGGTGGCGTAGATGATGGAGCGCTCCAGCAGCCCTTCTTCCTTCAGCAAGATCGCCATCGAGTAGATCTCTTCGCCCGTGCTGCAGCCGGCGATCCAGATCTTCAGCGAGGGGTAGGTGGAGAGGTGCGGCATCACGTGCTCGCGCAGCGCCTGGAAGTAGGCGGGGTCGCGGAACATCTCGCTGGTCGGAATCGTCAGGTACTGCAGCAGCTGCATGAACGCGTCCGGATCGTGCAGCACGCGCGACTGCAGCTCGGAGATGCTGGCGCAGTCCATCTGGTGCAGCGCGTGCAGCACGCGGCGCTTTTGCGAGGCGCCCGAGTAATCGCGGAAGTCGTAGCTGTATTTCAGGTAGATCGCTTCCATCAGCAGGCGCAGCTCGATGGTGATGCTGTCCGGAGCATTCATCAGAGCCGCTCCATGCTCGGCAGCCAGACACGCAGCAGGGAGTAAAGGCGGTCAAGGTCGATCGGCTTGGCCAGGTAGTCCGACGCGCCGGCTTTCATGCACTGTTCCTGGTCGTCCTTCATGGCCTTGGCTGTGATGGCGATCACCGGCAGCTTGGCGAAGCGCGGGTCGGCGCGCAGGCGGCGCGTCGCTTCCAGGCCATCCATCCCCGGCATCATCACATCCATCAGCACCAGGTCCATATCGGGGATCTGGTCGAGCCGTTCGAGCGCCTCGAAGCCGTTGCGGCCCACTTCGACCGTGATGCCTTTCTGTTCCAGCGCGCTGGTGAGCGAGAAGATATTGCGCACGTCGTCGTCCACCAGCAGGATGCGGCGGCCATCGAACACGCGGTCGCGGCTGCGCACCGTTTTCAGCATGCTCTGGCGCTCGGCCGACATCTGCGACTCGACCTTGTGCAGGAACAGGGTGACTTCGTCGAGCAGGCGCTCGGGCGAACGCGCGCCCTTGATGATGATCGAGCGCGAATACTTCAGCAGCTCGGCTTCCTCGGCGCGCGTCAGGTTGCGGCCGGTGTAGACGATCACCGGCGGGAACGAGACGATTTCCTCGGCCGCCATCTTGCGCAGCAGTTCGTGGCCCTGCATGTCGGGCAGCTTCAGGTCGATGATCATGCAGTCGTAGACGCTGGCCTGCAGCAGCGCAAAGGCTTCGCCGCCGGTGGCCACCGCGGTGATCTCGACATCGGCGTCGTCGATCAGCTGGACCACGCTCTGGCGCTGGCGCTCGTCGTCTTCGACCAGCAGCACGCGTTTGAGCTTCTGGGTGAACTTGCCTTCGAGCGTGCGGAATACCTCCTTGAGGCGGTCGCGCGTGGCCGGCTTGATCACGTAACCGATCGCGCCCAGTTGCAGCGCGGCCTCGGCGCGATCGTTGGCCGAGACGATGTGCACCGGGATGTGGCGCGCGCGCGGATTGTCCTTGAGCTTTTGCAGTACGTCCAGGCCCGAGCCGTCGGGCAGGCCCAGGTCGAGCAGGATGGCGTCGGGCAGGAAGTCGTCGGCGGCCTGCAGGCCGTCGGCGGCGCTGTGCGCCACCAGGCAGCGGTAGTGCATTTCGTGCGCCAGGTCGAACAGGATGCGCGCGAAGGAAACGTCGTCTTCGATCACCAGCACGGTGCGCCCGCCGGCGACGGTGCGCTGGCGGTCATCGGCGAACACCGGCGCGCGCAGGGCCGATGCCGGCGCCGCCGGCGGCGCCAGGGCGGCGCGCGGCGTGGCCGGCGTGGCGGCGTCGGGCATGCCTGGGGTGCCGGCCGGCAGGGTGGGCGGCAGCAGCAGGGTGAAGGTGCTGCCCTTGCCGGGCGAGCTGGCAATCGCGATCGAGCCGCCCAGCAGGGCCGCCAGGTCGCGCGAGATCGACAGGCCCAGGCCGGTGCCGCCGTAGCGCCGGCTGGTGGTGCCGTCGGCCTGGCGGAACGCCTCGAAGATGATCGCGTGCTGGTCGGGCGCGATGCCGATGCCCGAATCGCGCACGACGAAGGCCAGCATGCCGTCCGGGCGCGCTTCGATGGTCAGCGAGACCTGGCCGGCATCGGTGAACTTGATCGCATTCGACAGCAGGTTCTTGAGAATCTGCTGCAGGCGCTGGCCGTCGCTGTGCAGCGTGAGCGGAGCGCCAGCTTCGACGGCGGCGGTAAAGGTGAGCTGCTTCTGGCCGGCCAGCGGCCCGAAGGTGTGGTTCATGGTGTCGGTCAGCTCGGACAGGGCGATGTCTTCGGGCGCCAGTTCGAGTTTGCCCGCTTCGACCTTGGAGATGTCGAGAATATCGTTGATCAGGTTGAGCAGGTCGTTGCCGGCCGCGTAGATGGTGTTGGCGAACTGGATCTGCTCCGGTTCGAGATTGCCCCTGGCGTTCTCGGAGAGCAGCTTGGACAGGATCAGGGAGCTGTTGAGAGGCGTGCGCAGTTCGTGCGACATATTGGCCAGGAACTCGGACTTGTACTTGCTGGCGCGCTGCAGGTCGAGCGCGCGCTCTTCCAGCTCGTTCTGGATGACGCCCAGGGCGCTGTTCTTTTCATCGAGCGCGTTGGCCTGTTCGGCCAGGCGTTCGTTGGTCTGCTCCAGCTCCGCCTTCTGGTTTTCGAGGATGGTCTGCGATTCTTCCAGCACGCGCGACTGCTCTTCGAGTTCCTCGTTGGCGGTGCGCAGTTCTTCCTGCTGCACCTGGAGTTCTTCATTGAGCTGCTGGGTCTCGGCCAGCGCATCGTGCAGGCGGCGGCGCGCCAGGGCTGCTTCGATGGCGCGGCCGATGTTCGGTGCGACCAGTTCCAGAAATTCCAGGTCGCGCTTGCGCGGCTCGTTCAGGAAGCCCAATTCGATGACGCCATTGGCCACGCCGTCATTGTCGACCGGGATCAAGACCAGGTGGCGCGGGCTGCCGCTGCCGATGCCGGAGCTGACCTTGAGATAGTGGTCGGGCAGGTTGCCCATCACGATGGCGCGCTTGGACAGCAACGTCTGGCCGACCAGGGTGTCGGCGCCGTCGTAGCTGATCTCGCGCTGGAGTTCTTCCTTGCTCATGCCGTAACCGGCGACGCGGCGCAGGCTGCCCTCTTCATTGCGCGCGTACAGGGCGGCGACGGCCGCGCCGGTGTATTCGGACATGAAGTCGAGGGAGGCGCGGCCAAGGCTGGAAAGGCTGTTGTGGCCGATGCTGCGTTCGGCCAGCCGGGTCTGGCCACTGCGCAGCCATGCCTGGCGTTCCAGCGCTTCGCCGTGGGTACGGTGCTGGTCGATGGCGTCGCCGAATACTTCCGACAGGCGCATCAGTTCGCGGCGGCCGAAGTAGGCCAGCAGGCCGGACAGCAGCAGGCTGACCAGCAGATACAGGCCGACGCCCCAGCGGGTGACGCTCTGGGCAGACTCGTTACGCTGTTGCAGTAGGCGCTGCTCGACTGCGAGAAATTCGTTGAACGTCTTCCGGATTTCGTCGAAAGCGACCCTGCCGCGCCCGCTGCGCACCAGCGTGATGACATCGTTATTGGCGCGCCGCAGCGCGATGGCGCTGTTGGCGTACTCGGTCCACTGGTCCTGCATCGCCATGATCTGGCGCAGGCGCTCGACCTGGGGCGGATTGTCCGCCACCAGCTTGGTCAGCGATTCCATGGTCGAGGCGGTTTTTGCCTTGGACAGGGTGTAGGGGGCGAGGAAGGCTTCGTCGTTGCTCAGTAAATAGCCGCGCAGGCCGGATTCCTGGTCGACCGACAGCTTGGCCGCTTCATTGGCGTGGCCGATGACCTTTTCGCTGTGTTCCACCATGCTGAGTACCGACAGCAGGTAGGTGATGACGGCGACGAAAATGAGCGCGCTGCCGACGCCGATTGCCAGTGGCAACGCGACGTTGCGGGCGAGGATGCGGCGAAAGCCGGTCTGGTCCATCGTTTTGACGCTGGGCATGCGATCTTCCACGTAAAAGGTGGAAGTTTATACGAAAAGAAATATTTGTCGCGCAAGATTCGGGGTGGACCCGGTACAAGTGTTAGGACGCTGTTCCCTCGTGTGCGTCACGATGGACTGTGCAATGCAGAAGCTTGGCGCAAGTCCGTTGCAAAACTTTCGGGCTCTCGCGTCGTCGGGCACACAGAGTGGAAAAAGTGGAGGTGAGTGCGGCCTAAGGTATTTTGCCGAGGCAAACGAAGTCTGACGCAATCTCTTCCCACATGTCGCGCACGGCCGTGAATTTGGCTGTCCATACCTTGTGGGCGCCGGGATCATTGATGATGTCAATAATGAGATAGCCGTAGCGGCCGCCGTCCGCATAGATCAGGTAACGATCGCTTAGCTGATGTTGGTTGCTGTTGTGTTTTCTGTTCTTTGCCCAGGTCTTTTTCCATAGCGCCAATTTGTCCGCGTCGTTGACTGGCACCATATGTGCATGTCTTGCATATCGGGAGCCCATATTAGCGACGTCTCTGCCGAAAACCGTGGTTTGTCGCCCGGCGGGATCGTTTTTCCATTCTGGTGATTGCATTGACGAGTTCACTCTGGTCTACGCCTGACGAGGCGAGTCGCTCATGAAGATCACTGGCGAAATGGATCTTCATCGGCGACGTTTCAAGACTTTGTTTTTGCCTGTTTCTTTTGGACTAGGCGCGCTAACGCAGCCTCCATCGAAAATCCGTTCTCGGCACTAAGGGCCAGGTGGAGTTTCAACTGCTCCGGTGTCAGGAAAGGCGGTTCAATGTCGGGTGACGCTGCAGCATTGTCGCGATCCGCAGCGATATTTTCATTTGCAATGGTGACGGCAGATGGCGACGTTGCGACAGATCCGCCTGGCTTTTTTTTCAGCGTGGTTTTCATCCTGTTCTCCTGCAAAACGTGGAAGACACTGGTGATAGGTAGTTTACCACCCATGCTTCCCGCCCCAAGCTGCGCGCTACTGCTCCACCTCGATCATATTGTCCCCCGGCTTGCGGTCGATCAGCTTGTTGTCCGGATCGATGCCCGCCTTGTACGGTCGCGCCCCAACCACCATGGTCACGCTGACGGTATTGCTGTCGACGATGCGCCGTTCGCGCAGCAGCGGCTTGCCATCCTTGTCGTCGACGCCGAACTCGATCACGTCTTTCAGTGGCGCTTCCGTCTCGTCGCCAAGTTTGCCGGCGCGCAGCTTGAGCGCGCTGGCGCGCAGAGTCACCTCGTACTTGCCGTCCGCGCGTTTGGTCGCGCTGGCGGACGTGGCCCGGTTCTCGTACAGCACGATGTGCTCGAACAGGTCGTCGATCAGGTAAGCATGCTCGGGCGGCGTGACGCGGCGCAGCGCGTCGGTCAGCGCCAGCACGCTCGGATACGGCGCGCCGTGGAAGGCGTGATGCGTGAGCAGCTCGTGCAGCACGGCGTTGATCTTGTCTTCGCCCAGCACGTCCTGCAGCCAGTACATGGCCAGCGCGCCCTTGCGGTAGTGGATGTAGTCCTGGTTTTCATTGTGCGCCAGCGGCAGCTCGTACTTGGTTTCCAGCGCCCGTCCCATCAGATACTTGTCCAGGTTGTAGCGCAGGAAGCGGCGCATGCGCTCCGGGCCGACCTGCTGCTTCATCACCATCAGCGCCGCATATTCGGACAAGGTTTCGCTCAGCACCGTGCTGCCGCGCGTGTTCGAGCCCACCAGCTGGTGGCCCCACCACTGGTGCGCCACTTCGTGCGCCGCAATGTAGAACGGGTAATCGATATCCTTGGGATTGTTGTCGTCGACCCGCGCGATGAAGCCGATGCTCTCCGAAAACGGCACCGTGCCCGGAAATGACTGCGCATACGCGCCGTATCGCGGGAATTCGACCACGCGCAGCACCTTGTGCTGGTAGGGGCTGAAATGCTTCGAGTTGTATTCCAGGGCGGCCTTGACTCCGCGGATCATGCGCTCGACGTTGAAGTCGTGGCCCGGATGGTAATACACGTCGATCGACACATCCTGCCAGCGGTCGTGCCGCACTTCGTAGCGGGCCGACTGGAAGGCATAGAAATTGAGGATCGGCTTGTCCATGCGGTAATGGAAGTAGCGCCGTCCGGCCGACATCCATTCCTTTTCCAGGGTGCCGGGGGCGATCGCCACCTGGTCCGGACTGGTGCTGATGACGGCGTTGAAGCTGATCCAGTCGGCGTCCACGCCGAGCGAGTTATTCGCCAGTCCGGCCGGGTCGCTGGGCGAGCGCATCGGCGCATGCGGCGCCAGGCCGTGGCGCTTGCGGTCGCGGTCGTTTTCCAGTTCGAGCGCCGGCTGGTAGCCGATGCGCGGCAACTGGCCATTGTTGAAGAAGGTGCCGTTGCTCAGTACCGGGGTGTCCGACTCCAGCCCGAGCACGCCGCGCGCCTCGAATTCCACGTCGAATTCGAGCGGCATGCGTTGTCCCGGCAGCAGAGGCGTGCTCAGCTTGTAGGCGTGGAAGCCGCGTTCGCGGTCGGTGATCAGCGGCGTGATTTTCTGGCCGAAGCGCACCTTCAGGCTGGTGGCCAGGCGGTCCTGGCTGATGAACACCTGGGTGATCGGCGCCGTGCCCTTGTTGTCGAGCTGGTAGACGCCGGTGACGGTCAGGCGACGCTGTTCGGGCACGATCGCCACTTTCAGGTCGACACCGGTGATGCGCGGCTGCGCCAGCGCCGCATATTTCTTGTAGCGCAGCTCGTACTCGGCGCGGGTGTTGTCTTTCTGCCACGCGGTCTGGTAGTCGCCTTCGATATGCAGGCTGTAATACAGGATGGCGCCGCTGCCGGCGAAGATCGCCAGCCCGGCCGCGAAGGTGGCCAGCACCGGCAGGCTCAGGTTGCGGCGCGCCAGCTGGAGGCGGCTGCCCAATTCGGCGTTGCAGCCGCGCGGCCAGAACACCAGCGAGGCGACCATCAGCATCAGCGCCGCGCCGCCCCAGTACAGTTCGAACCAGCGTTCGCGCACCAGGAAGTGGCCGTAGCCGTTCATGTCGGAATACATGAAGGACGGCGAGGTGCCGTACAGCAGCATCGGATGGTCGAGGCCGAGCGAACTGAAGGTGAGCGTGGCGAAGTAGTACAAGATCATCGCGAAGTACGCCAGGTACTTGTGGTTGATCAGCACCTGCAGCGCGATCGCCAGCACCGCCAGCAGCGCGTACTGGGGCAGATGGATCAGGAACAGGGTTTGCAGGTACAGGCCGACGTCGATGGCGAAGTAGCCGCGGAACAGCTGGATCAGCATGCCGGCGAGCATCACCAGTACCAGCATCAGCACTTGCAGGCCGATCAGGGCGAACAGCTTGGCCAGCATCGGCAGCCAGCTCGGCAGCGGCAGGGCGTCGAGCATCTGGGCGACCCGCGCCTCGCGTTCGCGCCACACCAGTTCGCCCGCGTAAAAGGTGGTCACGACCAGCATGAACAGCGCGAAGGCCTCGCTGATCAGTTCCAGCACCTGGTAGGTGACGGGATAGGTATTGGTGCCGTACATGGAACCGAGGTTGACCGAGGCGCCGAACACGGCCAGCACGCCGGCCAGGGCGATCACGGCGAAGTAGACATCCTTGACCGATTCGCGCAGGTTGAGCCAGCTCGACCTGAGCAGCAGCAGGGCCAGGCTGCGCTGCAGGAAGTCCGGCGTTTCCTGCGAGGCGATGGCGCTGTGCGAGAGGCGCTGCGCGACCTCTCCCTCGGCGCGCCCGGCCGGGCGGCTGCCGGCCGTGGCGGTGAAATGGAAGCGCCAGTAACCGAGCAGCAGCACCACCAGCGCGAAGCCGCACCACAGGGCGCGGTTGTACAGGACCACGCCCTCGAAGGCAATCGCGCGGCTGTTGCGTTCGGCGATGGTCCAGTATTCGGTGATGCGGATCAGGGCGGTTGTGCCGAAGGGATCGATCAGCGCGGCCAGCGTCTTGTAGTCGAGGTCGCGCGCCAGCGAGGGCGCGACGATGTAGCCGATCATCATCACCACGCTGGCCACGTACACCGGCAGCATGCGCCGCGTCAGGGCCGCCAGCACGAAGAAAATCGCGCCGAAGATGAAGATGTTGGGGAGAATCACGAACAGGTAGGGCCGCAGGTACATCCAGGGCCCGGACGGGCCCAGCCGGTCGGCTTCGATGCCGGGGATGTAGGTGCCCAGCCAGGCACCCAGCACGATGCTGGAAAACACCACCGCCAGGGTCAGCGCGGCCCCGAGAAAGCGCCCGAACACGTAATCGTGCTTGGCGATCGGCGCGCTGAAGAAGAAGTGGTGCATGTCGTATTCAAAATCCTGCTGCACCGAGCGCCCCATCATGGCGGCCATCACGACCACGCCCAGGCAGCCGAGGAAGGCCGCGGTCAGCGCGATCGAGCGCGGGGAGTTGATGAACAGGCGCCCCCCGAAGGTGACGTAGGCATCCTTGAATACGCCGCCGGCGGCGGCCATCCACAGCATCGCCAGTGCGAAAAACATGCCGAAGTAGACCCAGGTCGATAGCAGCTTGAGCCGCTGGCGCGCTTCAAACAGGGCGATTGCCAACATGGACGCCACCTTCAACAGTTGCTGGCCGCGGCGTGGCGTCCGGCGATGGTGGCGAAGTAGACATCTTCGAGGTCGCCGGCGGCCGGCTCGAAGCCATCGCCCGGATCTTGCTCGGAATACACATGAATCAGGGTGCGCCCGGTCAGCAGGCGGGTTGAAATCACCGCGTGTTCTTTCTGGAAATGGGCCAGCTCGTGCTTGGCGACGAAGCGTGCCCAGATGTGGCCGTCGATATCGTCGATCAGCTTTTGCGGCTCGCCGCACAGCAGCACATGGCCCTTGTTGATGATCGCCATGTTGGCGCACAGATCGGATACGTCGGACACAATGTGGGTCGACAGCAGCACGGTCTTGTCGTCGCCTATGTCCGAGAGCAAGTTATGGAAGCGCACCCGTTCCTGCGGGTCGAGGCCGGCGGTCGGTTCATCGACGATGATCAACTGCGGGTCGCCCAGCAGGGCCTGGGCAATGCCGAAGCGCTGGCGCATGCCGCCCGAAAAGGTGCCCAGGCGCTGGTTGCGCACTTCAAACAGATTGGTTTGCTGCAGCAGGCCGTCGACCACTTCGCGGCGCCGGGCGCGGTGCGACAAGCCCTTGAGCACGGCAAAATGGTCGAGCAGTTCGTAAGCCGTGACTTTGGGGTACAGGCCGAAGTCCTGGGGCAGGTAGCCGAGCAGGCGGCGGATATCGTCCTTGTCGTCGAGCACGTCGAGGTCGCCGAAGAAGACCGAACCGGCATCGCACTCCTGCAAGGTGGCGAGGGTGCGCATCAGGGTCGACTTGCCCGCCCCGTTCGGGCCGAGCAGGCCGAACATCCCGCTGGGGATGGTGAGGGTAACTTTATCCAAGGCAACTACGCCATTGGCGTAGGTCTTGGATAAATTCCTGATGCGTAATTCCATGCCTGACTCCTGATACGGTCGCTGTACGTACGCCTGGCGGATAGCTGAGCGCACTTTCTAGAGTTGCATTGTATAAAATTTGACCGTGCCACGGCCGCCCGTTGCGATGCACCGCAATTTGATGGGCTCAGATTGCACAATTGGGGGAGTGGATGAGTGGGTATCGTCGGCCGTCGTCAGCCGTCCGTCACCCGTCGCCAGCCGCCCGCTGTCCGTCAACCCGTCAACCCGTCAACCCGTCAACCGCCGCCAACGGCTCGTCGCCCCCGCGCAGGCGGGGGCCCAGGTTCGCTCCGCGGCCGATGACTGAGCTGACAACGTGGACCCGCGCCTGCGCGGGGGCGACGGTGGTGAGGCCGGCGATGGTGGGGAGGCCGTCCACAGTGGTGAGGCCGGCGACGGTCGTGAGGCCGCCAGCGGTTCAAAAGCGGCGACCACGGCTTCAGGATTAGTGGTCAAGTCAGCTCCGAAACAACACATCCTCCCGGTTGAACCACCACCGGCACCACGCCAGCAACGCTCCCGCGATCAGTGTGGTGGACAGCAAAATGGCTGAAAACATGCGGTAATCCATGGTTCCCTTCACCAGTTCCTTCATCGCCAGCGATACATTGGTCAGCGGCACCATCGACCAGAACCAGTTCAGCTCCACTCCGGGCAGCATGGCCACGACAATCGGCACGATCAGCAGCATCATCAGCGGCGAAATCATGCCCGACGCTTCCTTGTAGCTCTTGGCGTAGATCGAAATCGACAGCAGGATCGAGGCGAAGATGGCGGCCGTCGGCACCAGCATCAGCGCCACCATGGCCAGGTCGCGCGCGCCGATCGCGCGCACCATCTGCGCCAGGCCGCCTTCAAGTGAGCCGCCGAACACGGCCAGCAGCAAACCCATGCTGGCCACCATCAGCAGCGCCGAGGTCAGGCCAACGGTAAACAACACCAGGAACTTGGCCAGCACCAGCGACGTGCGCGCAATCGGCGCCAGCAGCAAGGTTTCAAGCGTGCCGCGCTCCTTCTCGCCGGCGCCGAGGTCGATGGCCGGGTACATCGCCGCCATCAGGCACACCATCAGCAAAATGTAGGGCAAAAAGCCCCCCACCAGCGCGCCCATGCGCTCGCGCGTGCCGGCGGTCGACAGTTCTTCCAGCTCGATCGGATTGAGGGCAAAGCGCAGCTCGTCGCGGCTCATGTTCATGGCCGACAGCGCCTGCTCGCGCAGCGCCCCGTTGTGCGCCTCGATCACGGCCGCCACCCGCTTGTGGGTCATGTCGAGCGCCACCGCGTTGTTGTAGTGCAGGGTGACCCTGGCCTGGCGGTGCGCCGCCATGGCCTCCTCGAAACCGGCGGGTATCACGATCGCAAAGGTGATGCGGTCGTTATCGATGGCGGCCTTGATCGCGTCCTGATTGGCCAGCGGCACCTCGCGCAAGCCTCTTTCGCGCGCGAAGCGCTCGCTCAGTCCGGGCGCATTGTTCTTGCCGAACAGGGCGTAGCTCAGTTCCTTGTGCTGGGCTTTCTTGAAAATGGTCGACGACAGGTAGCCCAGGCCGCCGAAGATCATCGGCATGGCGACGATCGGCAGCAGCAGGGTGAAGATGAAGGTCTTGCGGTCGCGCAGCAGTTCCAGCAATTCCTTGAGATACACGGTCCACATGGTTCAGCCTTCCTGCTTGATGACGTTCACGAAGGCGTCGTACAGGTCGTGGCTTCCGCCCAGCTCGCGCAATTCGGCGACGCTGCCGTTGAAGGCGCTGCGGCCGCGGTTGATGATGCAGACCCGGTCGCACAGCTTGTCGACCTCGTGCAGGTGGTGGGTGGAAAAAATCAGGGGAATGCGCAGGGCCTTGTAGCTGGCGATGAATTCGAGCAGCACGCGCGCCGACATCACGTCCAGCCCGGTGGTCGGTTCATCCAAAATCACCACCTGCGGCTCGTGCACGACGGTGCGGGCGATCGCGCACTTCTGCTTCATGCCGGTCGACAGGTCGTCGGCGCGCTTGTGGGCGTAGGCGTGCATGTCGAGCTGCTCGAACAGGGCGTCGCAGCGCTGCTTGAGGCGGGCCGGGGCCATGCCGTGCAGGCGCCCGAAGTACTCGACGTTCTCGCGTGCGCTCAGGCGCCCGTACAGGCCGGTTGAGCCGGACAGGAAGCCGACCCGCTGGCGCGCCCGGATCGGCTCGGCCACGATATCGATATCGTCGATGAAGGCGCTGCCAGCGTCCGGGCGCAGCGCGGTCGACAGGATGCGCAGGGTGGTGGTCTTGCCGGCCCCGTTCGGCCCCAAAAGGCCCAGCACTTCGCCGGGGGCGCAGGAGAAACTGACATCGCGCACCGCATGGAACCAGCCATCGCTCTCGCGCACGTCGCGCTGGCGGGCGCGCCGCTCCTTGTGTACCGTCGCGGCGAAGCGCTTGGCCAGGTGTTTCACCTCGATCATCGGGTTCCTTCTCTCAAAGCGTGAGGGTAGCACGCACAAATTCACGGCCGCAAGCACGGCAGGCCGCCACAGCGGGCCGGAAATGTGGATAATGGGTCCATGGACAGTGCCATCAAAGAAAAAGTACTCGCCGTCGCCGGCAGCGGGCGCAATGCGGCCGAATGGACCGCGTATTTCCGCGTCACCCTCGGCCTGTACTACCTGGCCGGGCTGATGACGTCCGAGACCATCGATTTCAAGAAGGTCGACCGCGCTTTCAACCAGTTCATCTACCATACCATCGGCAAGGGCCACACGATCACCAGCGTGCTGCAGTTCATGAGCGGGGCGAAAGTGGTGCCAGTGGTGTCCGCGCCGCGCTTCATTGCCGCGTTTTCCGAGCACTGTCCGGACGTGCCGTCGGATACCATTCCATTTTTGCTGCAGCTGAACCTGGGCGTGGCGAAAAACATATCGGGCATCGATGTCGCCGGTCCGCTGCTCGACTGGATCGAGCGCCAGACGGCCCCGGCCACGGCCCGGGCGGGCGACCCGCCCGGGCCGGACGTCCTATAATGGCGTTTTATCGCTACCGGGGCAGCGTATGTCAGCACAACGATCCATCAATCCACTCGACCAGCTGATCGTCAGCATGGACAAGGCCCTGCGCGTGATCGCGGGCGTGGCATCGGCATCGCGGCCAACCCCGGCGGCGCACGCCGATGACGGCCAGCTCGATGAAGCGGAACAGCGCCGCAGCGCCGGCCTGATGCGGGTCAACCACGTTGGCGAAGTGTGCGCGCAGGCGCTGTACAACTCGCAATCGCGCTTTGCCAAGACCGAGGCGATGCGGCTGCAGTTCGCCGAGGCGGGGCGCGAGGAAGAGGATCATCTGGCGTGGACGGCCCAGCGGCTGGCCGAGCTGGGGTCGCAGCCGAGTTTGCTCAATCCCTTGTGGTATGCGGGAGCGTATGCGCTGGGCACGGTGGCGGCGCAACTGGGCGACGCGCGCAGCCTGGGGTTTGTGGTCGAGACCGAGCGCCAGGTGGAGGCGCATCTGAACAGCCATCTTGATCTGTTGCCGGTGCAGGATACCAAGTCGCGCGCGATTGTGGACCAGATGCGGGTGGACGAGATTGCGCACGGCGCGGCGGCACAGGCGCTGGGCGCGGTGGAAGTGCCGTTGCCGGTGCGCGGCGTGATGAGTGCGATGGCGAAGGTGATGACGACGACGGCGTATTACGTTTAAATATGACGTCTGAATATGACGTTTAGAGTCCGGTCCGCCTCCGTCGCCCGATATGACGTTTAAAGTCCGGTCCGCCTCCGTCGTCCCCGCGAAGGCGGGGACCCAAGTTCGTACCGTAGCCGCAAGCTAAACTCCTCATTTGGGTCCAAGCGTGACGGCTGGATGGCTACCGGCTCAACCTTCGATAATCTCGAACGAATGCGTGATCTCGGCCATCTTGGCCAGCATGATCGACGCTGAGCAATATTTGTCGTGCGACAGGCTCACCGCGCGCTCCACCGCGCCCGGCTTCAGATTCTTCCCCGTCACCGTGAAGTGAAAGTGGATCTTGGTAAACACCTTGGGATCGGTCTCCGCGCGCTCGGCTTTCAGACTCACGTCGCAGCCGCGCACATCCTCGCGGCCACGCTTGAGAATGAGCACCACGTCATACGCCGTGCAGCCGCCGGTACCGAGCAGCACCATTTCCATCGGCCGCGGCGCCAGGTTGTGGCCGCCGCCTTCGGGCGCGCCATCCATGCTGACCATGTGGCCCGACCCTGTTTGCGCCCGAAAACTCATGCCCGAGGGACCGTTCCAGCTGACTGTGACTTCCATTGCATTCTCCGATGATTGTGTCGGCCTATTGTAATGGAGCCCGCGCGCCCGTGCTGAGCAGCGCCTACACCGACAGCACGTAGCGCTCGCTCTTCATGCGCCAGCTGGCGAACGCCACCGCGCCCAAGGCCGGCAGCATCGAACTGAGGAAGGTCAGCACGAACGGCAGCGCGCCCAGGTCCTGGCCCTTGGCCAGCTCGCGCAGCAGGGTCTGGTTCGACAGCATCGGCACCACATACATCCAGGTCGCCGTCTTCAGGTCCAGCACCGACACCGCCACCCCCGGCAGCATCGGCAACAGGATCACGAGGCTGAGCATGCTCTGGGCTTCCTTGAACGATTTCGCATTCATCGCCAGCGCGATGTGCAGGCCGGCCGCGAACAGCGACAGCGGAATGGTCGCCACGCATACCAGGGCCAGCTGGGCCGATGTGACGCGCCAGCTCATGCCGATTTCTTCCAGCGGCAGCCAGGACAGCACGGCATGCGCCAGCGCCAGTTCCAGGGTGATGCCGATCACGGCCAGCGAGCCGGCCGCCAGCCATTTGCCGGTGATCAGCGACCATGGACTGGCCGGCTGGGCCATCAGCACTTCGAGCGAGCGCCGCTCGCGTTCGCCGGCGGTGCTGTCGACCGCCGCCGACAAGCCGCAAATAAACGCCGGAAAAAACAGGAAGCCGAGAATGGCGCCGATCAGCCCGGCCGAGCGCGCCGCCGTGCTGCCGGTGTCGAAGCGCTGCAGACGCACCGGCGCCATGGTGGCCGGCGAGACGCCGTGCGCCAGCAGGCGTGCGCTGCTGATGTTCGAGCTGTAGCTGTGCAGCACTTCTTCGATGTCGCGCTGGCGCTGGCCGTTGTCGCTGGCCGAGTCGAACCAGAGCTCGATGCCGGCCGGCCGCATGCCCTGGTACTGCTCGCCGAATGCAGGGTCGAGCCGCAGCAGGGCCACCACTTTGCGTGCGCGCAGCAGCTCGGCGATGGCGTCTTCCTTCATCTCGCCCATCGGCACGACGGTGATGTTTTTTTGCTTGAGCTGGGCCATCAGGTTGGGCGCCTGGGCGGCGTTGACAACCGCCAGCTGCATGCCTTCGCGCTCGGAGCGGGTGGCGCGTCCGATCTGCTGGTTGAGCATGTAGCCGAGCATGAGCGGATACATCAGGGTGAACAGGGCCAGCAGGACCAGCGCGCGCCGGTCGCGCAGCGTTTCCTTGAATTCCTTGAGAAAAACGACCAGGAATGCCGGCTTCATGCTGCGATTCCTTCTTCGCCCACCAGGCTGACGAAAGCGTCTTCGAGATTGGCGATGCCGGTACGCCGGCACAGCTCCTGGGGCGAGCCCTGGGCCACGGTATGGCCCTTGGCGATGACGATCACGTCGTCGCACAGGTGGGTTACTTCCTGCATCACGTGGGTGGCCATGATCACGCAGCAGCCGTCCTGGCGCAGGGCGGTGAGCGCGGTGCGCAGGGCGCGCGTGCTCATCACGTCCAGCCCGCGGCTCGGTTCGTCGAGCAGCAGGTGGCGCGGCTTGTGCAGCAGGGTGCGCGCCAGCGCCACCTTGATGCGCTGGCCCTGCGAAAACCCCTTGGCGCGCCGTTCCAGGATGTCCTGCATGGCCAGCAGGTCGGCCACTTCATCGATGCGGCGCTGCACCAGGGGCGTGCTCATGCCGTTCAGTTCGCCGAAATAGGCCAGGTATTCGCGCGTGCTCAGGCGTTCGTACAGGCCGAACTGGTCGGTCAGGAAGCCGATATCCTTGCGCACCGTCATCGGATCGATAGCCGGATCGATGCCGCCGATGCTGATGCTGCCCTGGTCGCGCTTGAGCAAGCCCACCAGCAGTCGCAGCAGGGTGGTCTTGCCGGCCCCGTTCGGACCGAGCAGGGCCGTGATCTGGCCGTCGGCGGCCGTGAAGCTGACGCCTCCCAGCGCTTGCAGCGAGCCGAACTGTTTGCGTACGTCGTCTACAACAATCATCGTGGCCTCGGGCTATTCAAGGGTGCGGACCGGCGCTGCCGATCTGGAAATTGGCGGCCGGAATGTCATTCAGGCAGTGGGCGACAACCGGTTTCTGCGGCGCGTCGAGAAACTCGCGCAGCAGGCGCGGCGCGCAGCCCAGCGCGGAAATGCCGTGGCCGGCATTGGCCACCACCAGGTGCTGGGCCTTGGGAATGTGGCGCGCGGCGGCCTCGGCGCGGCGCGGCGGCGTCACCGGGTCCAGCGCGCCCGACAGCAGCAGGGCTGGCGCCAGGATCGGGCTCGGCGCGCGCCAGGCGACGGCCGGGACCTTGATCGACTTGCACAGCTCGATCAACTGCCCGACCCGCCCCCCGCCGAGGAAGGAATTGTGGGCGTCGTCGGCCAGCAATTGCGGCGTCATGCGCGGATAATCCTCGGCGCAGATCACGGCCATGTGCAGCACCAGCGCGGTGCCGCCTTCGCCGGCCAGGTCGGAGGCGACGTTGCGGCGCGCCACAAAGGGCGCCCAGCGCCCCAGGTGGGCGCTGTGGATCAGGAACGGCAGGCGCCGTCCGTCCAGCGCAGAGTACAGCACGTTGTGCACGGTGTTCAGGAAGCGCTCCCTGGTCATGTTCATCTGCAAGGGCTCGGCGGTGCGCGGATTGGACAGGTTCAGCGGCACGGGACCGGCGCTGACCTTGGCCAGCAGGCCGTCGAATTCGGCGCGCAGCGCGGGGTAGGCCTTGTTGCAGCCGGCGTCGGCCGCGCACTGGCGGAACAGGGCGTCGAGCGCCGCCTGGCCATCGCGTCCGCCGGCCGGGATGATCTGGTCGGGCGCGGCCACGCCGTCCAGCACCAGGCTGCGTACCGCATGCGGAAACGCGCGCGCGTAGGCCTGGCCGAGGCGGGTGCCGTACGACGCTCCCCACACATTGATTTGCTGGTAGCCGAGCGCCAGGCGCACCTGTTCGATGTCGCGCGCGGCGTGTTCGGTGGTGTAGGCCGACAGCGGCTGGCGGATGGCGGCCAGACAGGCGCGCACGGCGGCGATCTGTTCCTCGTCGCTGAGATTTTCCGGCAGGGCGTCGTCATCGCAGTCGAGTTTGCCGGACAGGCCGGTGCCGCGCTGGTCGATGAAGACGATGTCGCGGGTGGCGCGGGTGCGCCGGAACATGGCATTGAGTGCCGGCAGCACGTCGCTGCCGGCCTGGCCGGGGCCGCCCGCCAGCACGAACAGGGGATCGGGGCGTCCCGATTCTCGGAAGGCCGGCGCGACGGTGATGTGCAGTGTCAGGGTCGGGCCGGTGGGCTGGCGGTAATCGAGGGGAACGGCCAGTGTGCGGCAGCGCAAGCCTTCTTCGGAACCGGGCAGATGGCAGGTGCGGCCATTCAGGGGCGCGCCGGGCGCGCTGGCCAGGCAGGGCGGTGCCAGGGCCGACAGCAAGGAGAGCAGTGAGGCGGCAAGGCAATGTTTCAATTTCACGAGGTCTCCCGACGATAAGTGCTCAGGCATAGTAGATTGACATTCTTTCCGGGGTCAAGAAAGTTTTTTTCGGTTAATGAAATAGGCGCTGTGGTGCAGTCTAGGGTGGGCCATGGCGCTAGCGTTTGCGATTTATCTAGGGATGGCGCCGATGTCATTTCGCTACTGCCGCAACAGCCGCAGAAGGGCTTGACTCGGCCGTGGGGAGTGCGCTATAGTAGCCGGCTTTCCGTTTGCTCAGGAAAAGACAATAAGGCAGAGTCCGCGGGTAGTCCAAGCGGAACCACCATTTGAGCGATTTAATAAGTTTTATATTTAGGAAGTCAACATGAAAACTTTTTCCGCTAAGGGACATGAAGTCCAGCGCGATTGGTTCGTGGTTGACGCGACGGATCTGATCCTCGGACGTGTTGCCAGCGAAGTGGCACTCCGGTTGCGCGGCAAACACAAACCCGAATTCACTCCTCACGTCGATACGGGCGATTTCATCGTCGTGATCAATGCAGGCAAACTGCGCGTGACCGGTACCAAGGCAACCGAGAAGACGTACTACCGTCACTCCGGCTACCCAGGTGGTATCTACGAAACCAACTTCAAGAAAATGCAAGAGCGTTTTCCTGGTCGCGCGCTTGAAAAAGCGGTCAAGGGCATGCTGCCTAAGGGCCCGCTTGGCTACGCCATGATCAAGAAGCTCAAAGTGTACGCGGAAGGTTCCCACCCGCACGCTGCCCAGCAACCTACAGCACTCGTGCTGTCCAAGTAAGGAGCTGACATGATCGGTAACTATAATTACGGCACCGGCCGTCGCAAGAGTGCAGTCGCTCGCGTCTTCATCAAAGTTGGCACTGGCCAAATCATCGTTAACGGCAAACCAGCCGCTGACTACTTCTCGCGCGAAACGGGCCTGATGGTCATCCGTCAACCGCTGGAACTGACCGGCAATGTCGAGCGTTTCGACATCAAGGTCAACGTTCACGGTGGTGGCGAGTCCGGCCAAGCTGGCGCGGTTCGTCACGGCATCACCCGTGCACTGATCGACTACGACGCATCGTTGAAGGGCGACCTGGCACGTGCCGGTTTCGTTACCCGCGATGCACGTGAAGTCGAGCGTAAAAAAGTTGGTCTGCGCAAAGCACGTCGCGCAAAGCAATTCTCGAAGCGTTAATTCGCCTCCAGCGCGCACTCTGGTGCGCAGCTTCAAAAAAGCCGCCGACTGCAAAGTCAGGCGGCTTTTTTGTTTTTGTTTCCTAACCGCTGACAACCGGGGTCAGAGCTCTGACTTGCAATTAATTGCCGACTCGTACTGAACTGGTGAGCGGCCTCGCTGCTGATGGCTGAATATCGCGCATATCCCGACAAATGTGCCTAAGGTCGCCGTTGTGGGGCAGCGCCTGCTGATGTGCCAGCCCGGATTGTCAAGAATGTTGCTAGTCAGAGCTCTGACCCCGGTTGTGCAAGTTTGACCCCGGTTGTGCGAGTTTTGGGGTTCGGTAGCGCTGCGCAGCGTTTTGCTTGCGCTGTTAGAATCACCATCTTTCGGGCAAGGCCCACCATTTACTCTCAAGGAATACATATGATCAAAGTTGGCATCGTCGGCGGTACGGGTTACACGGGCGTGGAATTGCTGCGACTGCTGTCGGTCCACCCTGATGTGGAGCTGACCGCGATTACGTCGCGTAAGGAAGATGGCTTGCCTGTCGCAGATATGTTTCCTTCGCTGCGCGGCAAGGTGAACCTGGCGTTTTCGGCCCCGGACAAGGTCGACCTGACCAAATGCGACGTGGTCTTTTTCGCCACCCCGCACGGCGTGGCCATGGCCCAGGCCCCGGCGCTGCTGGCCGCCGGCGTCAAGGTCATCGACCTGGCCGCCGATTTCCGCCTGAAAGACCAGGCTACCTTCGAGCAGTGGTACAAAATTCCACACACTTGCCCGGACCTGCTGGAAGAGGCCGTCTACGGCTTGCCGGAACTGAACCGCGAAGCGGTCAAGAACGCGCGCCTGATCGCCAATCCGGGTTGCTATCCGACCACCATGCAGCTGGGTTTCGTGCCGCTGCTCAAGGCGAACCTGATCGATGCCAGCGCCCTGATCGCGGATGCCAAGTCGGGCGTGTCCGGCGCCGGCCGCAAGGCGGAAATCGGTACCCTGTTCTCCGAGTCGAGCGATAATTTCAAGGCCTACGGCGTGTCCGGCCACCGCCACACCCCGGAAACCGTGGCCCAGCTGCAGCGTTTCACCGGCCTGCCGGTGCACCTGATCTTCACGCCGCATCTGGTGCCGATGATCCGCGGCATGCATTCGACCCTGTACGCGCGCCTGACTACCGATATCAGCAACGAGGAGCTGCAGGAGTTGTTCGAGAGCACCTACAAAGACGCGGCCTTCGTCGATGTGATGCCGTTCGGCTCGCATCCGGAAACCCGCTCGACCCGAGGTTCGAACATGCTGCGCCTGGCGCTGCATCGTCCGAACAACGGCAATACCCTGGTTATCCTGGTGGTCCAGGATAACCTGGTCAAGGGCGCCTCGGGCCAGGCGATCCAGTGCATGAACCTGATGTTCGGCCTGGATGAAACCCTGGGCTTGCAACAGGTCGCGCTGCTGCCGTAAGGCATTACAATGGCGGGAAGCGCAGCCGCTTCCCGCAATATTAAATTTTAGTTAAACTTTCAATTTAGCCAATTAGTCTTTATGATGGGTGGTATTTACCCACCATCGAAAGACTGTCATGCGCTTCGTCCGCTCCCTGTTGTCCGCCCTCGTGCTCGGCATCTTTGCCGCGCCCGCGCTTGCCGCCCCTTCCTACGCGGTCACGACGTTCAATACCGGCCAGTACGACCAATGGCGCCTGGTCGACAACGCCGGCACCCTGTACGGTTCTTCCAATGGATTTTCGGCATTTCATGCCGGTGGCAGCACCACGGTGATGCATGTCAGCACGAGTCCGTTTCCCACCGGTGGGATCACGGCCATCAGCAATGCCGGCCATATGGCCAGCTACGAGTACTGGACCACCATTGGCGACGTCGTCAAAGCCAGTGGCTACCTGACGGTCAACGGCGTTACCACGCGCCTCGCTGGGTTCGGCCATGATAGCGGCCCCGCGGACACGTTCTCCCATGGGGTCAACAATGCCGGCACGGTGGTGGGCAGTTCAAGCACCAATCTGCGCCTGCCGGGAGGCGATCCGCATTATCCGCGCCTCGCCAGCCATGCTTATGTGTACAGCGACAATAAAATGAAGGACCTGGGCACGCTGGGAGGCATCCACAGCAGCGCCTCGGGCATCAATGCCGCCGGGACCATCGTGGGCACCGCTGAAAACGCCAACCGCCAGGATCGCGCCTTCATCTATCAGAACGGCCGCATGACCGACCTGGGCGGATTCAGTGGCGGCAGCAGTCTGGCAAGCGGCATCAATGATGCCGGCCTGATCATCGGACAGTCCGCACGCGACAATAACGGCTATGTGAAGTCGGCCTTTGTGTATGCGAATGGCGCGATGACCGATCTGGGCTGGGGTGCGCAACGCAGTTCGACCGCTGTCGATATCAATGAGCTGGGCCAGATCATCGGCTACGGCGCCGATGCGAACGGCCAGGAGCGTGGCTTCATCTATCAGAACGGCCAGCTGCTGCAGCTCGACAAGGCCGTCGACCCGCTGGACAACTGGATCATCAAAACCACTTACAGCATCAATGATAATGGCCTGATCCTGGCCGATGCGTGCAAGCTCGATGTCTGCGGCACGGTGCTGCTGAGCCCCGTTCCGGAGCCGGAAACCTATGCAATGTTGCTGGCCGGTCTAGGTTTGCTCGGTTTTTGTGCGCGCCGCCGCGCCCGCACCGTAGCGAGCGCAAAGCAATAGCTTGAATTCAAGCCGGATGGCCGCATTGTAGGTACAGTAGGACAGCACAGCCCCGGCACGCGCCGGGGTGTTGCATTTGACGGTCGCCGCCAGTGGTCTGTGAGCGTGACTCGTCCCAACAGTCTATAATGACTCATATCCGTTCCCAGTAGGAGTTCCAAATGAATGCAGTTGCTGAAATGCCAGAAGTGATGCCGGCACCGATCGTGTTTACCGATAGCGCCGCGCAAAAGGTTGCACAGCTGATCGAGGAAGAGGGCAATCCCGACCTCAAATTGCGCGTGTTCGTGCAGGGCGGCGGCTGCTCCGGTTTCCAGTACGGCTTCACCTTCGACGAAATCGTCAACGAAGATGACACCACCATGGTCAAGAACGGCGTGCAACTGCTGATCGATTCGATGAGCTACCAGTACCTGGTGGGCGCCGAAATCGATTATAAAGATGATCTCGAAGGCGCCCAGTTCGTCATCAAGAATCCAACCGCTACCTCGACCTGCGGTTGCGGTTCGTCGTTCTCGGTATAAGCCAGTCCGGCCCAGGCCGCTCTCACGCGGCTTGCCAGCCTAAGCAGGATAGAGGGCGCCCAGAATCCTGGGTCCCTTCGCCCCCGTCACCGAGGGCAGGTTGCCCGCTTCGCGCCTTGTGAAGCGGTAGCCCAGCCACGCGAACGCCAGCGCTTCGACGTGATTCGGGGCCACGCCCAGGGCGTCGGTTGTTTCCACTCTTGTCTTGCCACCCAGCGCTTGCGCCAGTTCGCGCAGCAGCGTGCCGTTGTACGCCCCGCCGCCGCACACATACACCGCCTCCACGTCCTTGGCCTGCTGGCCGATGGCGCGCGCGATGCTGACGGCGGTGAGCGTGGTCAGGGTCGCCTGCACGTGCGCTGCCGGCATGCTCGGCGCCTGCGCCAGCCGCTGCATCAGCCAGTCGGCATGGAACAGGTCGCGCCCCGTGCTTTTGGGGGCGGCCAGGCGGAAATATGGTTCGTCGAGCAAGATGCCGAGCAGGGTCGGATCGACGTGACCGCTGGCGGCCCAGGCGCCGTCGGCGTCATAGGCTTTGCCCTGATGCAGGCCGATCCAGTGATCCATCAGCACATTGCCGGGACCGGTGTCGAAGCCGCTCACCGTGCCGTCGGCATGCAACACGCTGATGTTGGCGATGCCGCCGATATTGATCACCACGCGGGTCTGGCCGGCCTGGCCGAAGCAGGCCTGGTGGAAGGCCGGCACCAGCGGCGCTCCCTGGCCGCCGGCGGCCACGTCGCGCGCACGGAAGTCGGCGATGACGTCGATGCCGGTCAGTTCGGCCAGGAGGGCAGGGTGGTTGAGCTGGCGCGTGTAGCCGAGCTCGGGCCGGTGGCGTACCGTCTGCCCATGCGCGGCCAGTGCTTGCACGGGGCCTGGCGCCCCCGGCAGCAGGGCCGCCACGCACTCGGCGTAGCAGCCGGTCAGATGGGCGGCGGCCAGCGCTTCGCGCGCGATTTCATTGTCGCCGCTGCTTTGCAGGGCCATCAGGTCGGCGCGCAGCGCGTCGGGGAAGGGGACGAAGGCCGCTTGCAGGGTGCGGATGGCGCCGCCGGCAAAGTCGGCCAGCACGCCATCGACCCCATCCATGCTGGTGCCGGACATCAAGCCGATGTACAGCGTCGAAGGTGTGGTCATGTCTGTTCCAATCTAAAAACAGCGGGCGAAAAAAAAGCAGGAGCCGGGTCGATGATCCGGTTCCTGCCTGTGTCGGTGCGCTGACCTTTTAGCGCGCCATGTTCGAGCCGGTCGTCGGACGCAGCAGCGCGAAGCGGTGCGACATGTCGGCCGCGGCGATCTGGAAGCGGGCCCGCTCGGCCGGCGTCATCGGGGCCTGTGCCAGCACCTTGATCGACATCGGATCGACGGCATCGTTGTTGACGCGGAACTCGTAGTGCAGGTGAGCGCCGGTCGACCAGCCGGTCGAGCCGACATAGCCGATCACATCGCCCTGGCTGACCTTGCTGCCCTTGCGGATGCCTGGCGCGAAACGGCTCATGTGCGCATACGCGGTGGTGTAGTTGGCCCAGTGCTTGATGGTGACGAAGTTGCCGTAGCCGCCTTGCACGCCGGCGAAGTCGATCACGCCGTCGCCCGAAGCGCGGATGGGCGTACCCAGCGCGGCGGCGAAGTCGACGCCCTTGTGCGCTTTCCAGGCGCCGGAAATCGGATGCGAGCGCAGCGAGAAGCCCGACGAAATCCGCGAGAATTCCAGCGGCGACTTGAGGAAGGCTTTTTTCAGTGCCTTGCCGTCGAAGGTGTAGTAGCCGCCCTGCTTGCTGACCGGATCTTCGTACCAGACGGACTGGTAGGTCACGCCGCGGTTGACGAATTCGCCTGCCAGGATGCGGCCGGCGCGCACCATTTCGCCATCTTGCCAAAACGTTTCGTAGACCACGTTGAAGCGGTCGCCGCGTTTCAGGTCGGAACGGAAGTCGATACTGGTGGAGAACATTTCGATGATCTGGGCGACGATGGCGTCGGGCAGTTTGCCGCCGTCGGTGGTGGCGTCGGTCGCCGAGTAGAGGGAGTTGGTGATTTCGCGGGCACGCATTTCAACCCGGCGTTCGAGCAAGGCTGGCGTTTCCTCGGCAGTGAACTTGCCGCCCTCGCGGGTGATCGAAATCAGTTTGACCGGGTTGTCGCGGCCGTCGACGACGGTGGCGCGCAGCCATTGCAGTTCGCCGTTTTCACCCGTCTGCGCCTGGACCCGCTTGCCGGTCTTGAGCTGCATGACGGCTTTGGCGACCTTGTCGGACTTGATGAAGTCGACGGCAGCGGCATCGTCCACGCCCAGACGCGTGAGCAGGGCGGCGAGCGTATCGCCGGGACGCACCTTCTCTTCGTGAATGAATTGCTGGTCGTCCTTTTGCAGCGCAGTGATCTGATCCGCCAGGTTCGGCAGTTCGAGATTCTGTGCGATCGATTTGACCGGCAGGTCCGACGCATCCGGAGCCAGGGGCGCTACGCCCGCGGCACCAAATGCGCACACTGTCAGGAAGATCGCGCCGGCGCTGATGATGCGCGCTTTTCGCGTTGTTCCTAGCAGGCCGGTCAAGCGTTTGCCTGTGAATTTGTTTGTAGGGTCCATGCAATCAGTTAAAATTTGCCGCTTGAACATTCGCGTTGAGCACTTAACTATTTCTTGTTATTGTTTTGTTTAGTTTTCATTGGGCAAGATTAATCGGATCGAGCAGTATATCAAACTTTTGAATCCGCCCAACAATTTCGACACTTTGCTACAGATTTATTACACATACCTATGACCACTCCTGCCACCTCCAAGCCTGCCGCCCCTGCGCAAGGTACTCCCCCATTGCCGCTGACGGACACCGTGCTGGAAGCGCTGGCCATCACCAAACGCGGCGTCGACGAGCTGCTGATCGAGAGCGAGTTCGCGCAAAAGCTGGCCCGCTCCGAAAAAAGCGGCACGCCGCTGCGCATCAAGCTCGGCCTCGACCCCACCGCGCCCGACCTGCACCTGGGCCACACCGTCGTGCTGAACAAGATGCGCCAGTTGCAAGACCTGGGCCATCAGGTGATCTTCCTGATCGGCGACTTCACTTCCATGATTGGCGATCCGTCGGGCCGTAACGTTACGCGCCCGCCGCTGACCAAGGAGCAGATCGAAGTCAATGCGATGACCTACTTCAAGCAGGCGTCGCTGGTGCTCGACCCGTCGCGCACGGAAATTCGCTACAACTCCGAGTGGTGCGACCCGCTCGGCGCCCGCGGCATGATCCAGTTGTCTTCGCGCTACACGGTGGCGCGCATGATGGAACGCGACGACTTCACCAAACGCTTCAAGAGTGGGACACCAATATCGATCCACGAGTTCCTTTATCCTTTGATGCAGGGCTACGATTCTGTCGCTTTGAAGGCCGATCTTGAGCTGGGCGGCACCGATCAGAAGTTCAACCTGCTGGTCGGACGCGAGCTGCAGAAGGATTATGGCCAGGAACAGCAGTGCATCCTGACCATGCCGCTGCTCGAAGGGCTCGATGGCGTGGACAAGATGTCCAAGTCCAAGAACAATTATATTGGCATAACGGAACCCGCCAACACGATGTTCGCCAAGCTGATGAGCATTTCCGACGTGATGATGTGGCGTTATTTCGAGCTGCTGTCGTTCCGCTCCATCGCCGATATCGCCGCGCTCAAGGCGGAGATCGATGGCGGACGCAATCCGCGCGATGCAAAAGTAGCTCTTGGGCAAGAAATCGTGACGCGTTTTCACTCGGCCCAGGCGGCGGATGATGCGCTGGCCGATTTCGTGAACCGGTCCGCCGGCGGCATTCCGGATGATGCGCCGGAAATGACAGTGGACGGCGCGCCAATGGGTATCGCCCACCTGCTCAAGAAAACCGGTATGTGCGCCTCCACCGGCGAGGCGATGCGCATGGTCGAGCAGGGCGGCGTGCGCATCGACAGCGCCGTCGTCAGCGACAAGGCGCTCAAGATCGAGGCCGGCAGTTTCGTGCTGCAAGTGGGCAAGCGCAAGTTCCTGCGCGTGACTTTCACGGCATGATTGCCCTGTTGCAACGTGTCAGCCACGCCAGCGTAGTGGTCGATGGCGCCACCATCGGCGCCATCGACGCCGGCCTGCTGGTGCTGCTGTGCGCCGAAAAGGGCGACAGCGAGAAGGAAGCCGACGCCCTGCTGACCAAATTGCTGGGCTACCGCGTGTTCGGCGACGAGGCCGGCAAGATGAACCGCAGCCTGCTTGATACCAACGGCGGCCTGTTGCTGGTGCCCCAGTTCACCCTGGCGGCCGATACCAAATCGGGCACGCGGCCATCGTTCACGCCGGCAGCCAGTCCGCAGGATGGCTTGCGCCTGTTCGACCATGTGGTGCGCCAGGCGCGCGCGCGCCACATCAAGGTCGAGACCGGTCAGTTCGGTGCCGACATGAAAGTGTCGCTGACCAACGACGGTCCGGTCACTTTCTGGCTGCAAGTGCACCCAAAATGAAACCAAGCGGGCCGTTTGTGGTCAATATCATCAGTACAGGAGGTTGCGATGAGACTCTGGAGTGATTCCTTTACCGATGGCGGCCTGATTCCCGCCGAGTGCGCCTTTGCGGCGATCGACCCGGTCAAGCACGCGCGCCTGTCGGCCAACCGCAACCCGCACTTCGCCTGGGATGATGTGCCTACCGGCACGCAGTCGCTGATCCTGTTTTGCTACGATATCGACGCGCCCACCGTCGGCACCAATGTCAACAAGGAAGGCCTGTTCGTGCCGGAAGCGTTGCCGCGCGCCGACTTTTATCACTGGACCCTGGTCGATATCCCGGTCGCCATGCGCTCGATAGCCGAAGGCAAGTTCTCGGAACTGGTCACGCCGCACGGCAAACCCGGCCCGCTGGTGCCGTTCACCATCAAAAACGGTACCGAGCATCAATTGCGCCAGGGTGTAAACGATTACACGAGCTGGTTCGCGAGCGATCCGGACATGGCCGGCGAGTATTACGGCTACGATGGCCCTTGTCCGCCGTGGAACGACCTGCGCGTGCACACCTATTTATTCTGCGTCTACGCGCTCGACGTGCCGCGCCTGGCCATTCGCGGGCACATCCTCGACGAGGCGCAGATGTACGGCGTGTATTCGCTCAATCCCGACCTCGCGGCCACCCTGGTTCCTTAAAGAACGCAACTTTTTCAGTCCGGGCACGGCGTGCCCGGCTTTCCCATGTCCCCGACTACTATCATCCTCATCCGCCACGGCGAAACCGCCTGGAACGCCGAACGCCGCCTCCAGGGCCATATCGACATCGCCCTCAATGACGAGGGCCTGCGCCAGGCCAGCGCGCTGGCCGACGCCCTGGCGGGCGAGCACCTCGACCTGATCGTCTCGAGCGACCTGCAGCGTGCCGCCCAGACCGCCGACGCCGTGGCTCGCACCCGCGCCATGCCGGTGCAACGCGACCCCTTGCTGCGCGAACGCTGCTTCGGCGGCTTCGAGGGCTTGCTGTACGCGGAGATCGAACAGCGCTTCCCGGTCGAATTTGCCGCCTGGCAGGCGCGCGAGATCGATGCGCCGATGCCGTCCGGCGCACGGGCGGCCGAAACGTTCCGCCAGTTTTACCAGCGCGCCGTCAGCGCCATCATCGGATGGGGCAAAACCCATCCCGGCCAGACCCTGGCCCTGGTGGCCCACGGCGGCGTGCTCGAATGCGCCTATCGCGCCGCCCTCGGTCTGTCGCTGGAAACCCCGCGCGACTTTCCGGTACTCAACGCCAGCATCAACCGCTTCCGCCTGCTTGACGACAAGCTGAGCCTAGTCAGCTGGGGCGAGGTCGGACACCTGCAGCCACGCGTGCTGGATGAACTCAATTGAGGCTTGTCAAGCGCGCACGATCCCGTTTTTGTGGCCGTGCAGTGCTGTCAAATGAAAAATAGTGCTTATTAATTGAGCAGCACTTCAGGTAAAATAGAGGGTTCCCGCAAACTCTGAGCGTCCCGCCCGTGCAAATTGGTCCTTACTTGCTGCGCAATAATGTTTTCGTTGCTCCCATGGCGGGGGTGACGGATCGCCCTTTCCGACAACTGTGCAAGCAGCTGGGCGCCGGCTATGCCGTCTCCGAAATGGCCGCCTCGAACCCGCGGCTGTGGGCCACCGAAAAGAGTTCGCGCCGCACCGACCACGAAGGTGAAATGGAGCCGAAAGCGGTCCAGATCGCCGGTGCCGACCCGCAAGACCTGGCCGACTGCGCCAAGTTCAACGTCGACCGCGGCGCCCAGATCATCGATATCAATATGGGTTGCCCGGTCAAGAAGGTGTGCAACAGCTGGTGCGGTTCGGCCTTGCTGCAGCACGAAGACCTGGTCGAACAGATTTTGTACGCCGTGGTGCGCGCGGTGGACGTGCCGGTGACATTGAAATTTCGCACCGGCTGGAACCGCGAAAACAAGAACGCCCTGCGTATCGCCCGCATCGCCGAACAGGCCGGCATCCAGATGCTGACCCTGCACGGGCGCACCCGGGCCGACGGCTACAGCGGCGACGCCGAGTACGAGACCATTGCCGCCGTCAAGGCGTCGGTGGCCATTCCCGTGGTGGCCAACGGCGACATCACCACCCCTGAAAAGGCGAAGCACGTGCTGGCCGTGACCGGGGCCGATGCGGTGATGATCGGGCGTGCGGCCCAGGGCCGGCCGTGGATTTGCCGCGAAGTCGACCATTATCTGCGCACCGGCCTGCATCTGCCGGCGCCGGCGGTGGAGGAAGTACGCGCGCTGATGAACGAACATTTGCAGGCGCACTACGCGTTCTACGGCGAATTTTTGGGCGTGCGCACGGCGCGCAAGCACATCGGCTGGTATGTGCGCGACCTGATCGGCGGGGAAGAATTCCGCCAGCAAATGAACCTGCTGGAATCGACCGAGGCACAGTTGCGCGCCGTCGATGCCTTTTTTGAAACGCAACATGTTCATGGCGAACGGTTACAATACCGGCCCGCGGGCCTTGCTCAAGTGGCATTGGCAGCCTGACACGGCACAGCTAGCAATACGACATACTGGAACGACCGCTGCCTGCAGAGCCGCGGCGAAACATTTAATCCGCAGAAAAGCACCAACATAATATGAGCAAAGAAAGTATCCAGGAAGTCGTCCAGAAGAGTCTTGAAGAGTATTTCAACGACCTGGGCGAGCAGCAGGCATCGAACATCTACGATATGGTGGTCCTGACCGTCGAAAAGCCGATCCTCGAGGTCGTCATGACGCGAGCGGAAGGCAACCAGTCGCACGCGGCCCAGATGCTGGGCATCAACCGTAATACCTTGCGGAAGAAATTGCAGGAACACGGACTGCTGTAATTAGTCATTAGCACACACTGAGTGGCCGTGCTATCGAGCGCGAGCCCATCGCGCCCGAGGGGTGCGCCAGTGCAAACACCGAATACTCCACAACCAGGCCACTCACCATGATCAAACAAGCTCTCATTTCCGTCTCCGACAAGACCGGCGTGCTCGACTTTGCACGCGCGTTGTCCGCGCTCGGCGTCGGCATCCTGTCCACCGGCGGCACCGCCAAGCTGCTGGCCGATAACGGCGTGGCCGTCACCGAAGTGGCGGATTACACGGGCTTTCCGGAAATGCTCGATGGCCGGGTCAAGACCCTGCACCCGAAAGTGCACGGCGGCATCCTGGCACGCCGCGACTTTCCGGAGCACGTCGCCAAGCTGAGCGAGCACGACATTCCGACCATCGACATGGTCGTGGTTAACCTGTATCCATTCCAGGCGACCGTGGCCAAGGATGATTGCTCGCTGGAAGACGCGATCGAAAACATCGATATCGGCGGCCCGACCATGCTGCGCTCGGCTGCCAAGAACCACAAGGACGTGATCGTCATCTGCGATCCGACCGACTACGCGCAAGTGCTGGCGGAAGTGACGGCCGGTGAAGTGCCTTACGATACCAAGTTCCGCCTGGCCAAGAAAGTGTTTGCTCACACCGCGCAATACGACGGCGCCATCACCAATTACCTGACCAGCCTGGGCGAAGACAAGGCCCACGCCACGCGCGCGGCCTACCCGCAAACGCTGAACATGACGTTCGAAAAAGTGCAGGACATGCGCTACGGCGAAAACCCGCATCAGTCGGCCGCGTTCTACCGCGACCTGGCGCCGGCCGCCGGTTCGCTGTCCGCCTACAAGCAATTGCAGGGCAAGGAACTGTCGTACAACAATATCGCCGACGCCGATGCGGCGTGGGAATGCGTCAAGTCGCTGGGTGGCCTCGGCCAGCCAGCCGGCTGCGTGATCGTCAAGCACGCCAATCCGTGCGGCGTGGCAATCGGCACCGATGCGCTCGACGCCTACAGCCGCGCGCTGCAGACCGACCCGACGTCGGCGTTCGGCGGCATCATCGCGCTGAACGTTGAGCTGGACGGCAAGACTGCCGAAGCGATTGCCAAGCTGTTCGTGGAAGTCTTGATCGCGCCATCGTTCTCCGCTGAAGCGCGCGCCATCATGGTGGCCAAGCAGAACGTGCGCCTGCTGGAAATTGCGCTGGGCGCGGCCAACAATCCGTTCGACGTCAAGCGCGTCGGCGGCGGCCTGCTGGTGCAGTCGCCGGATGCCAAGAATGTCGGCCTGGAAGAACTGCGCGTGGTCACCAAGAAGCAGCCGACCCAGCAGCAATTGCAGGACATGATGTTCGCCTGGCGCGTGGCCAAGTTCGTTAAATCGAACGCCATCGTCTTCTGCGCCAACGGCATGACCCTGGGCGTTGGCGCCGGCCAGATGAGCCGTATCGACTCGGCGCGCATCGCCTCGATCAAGGCCCAGAACGCCGGCCTGACCCTGGCTGGTTCGGCCGTGGCGTCGGATGCCTTCTTCCCGTTCCGCGACGGCCTCGACGTGGTGGTCGACGCGGGTGCGACCTGCGTGATCCAGCCGGGCGGTTCGATGCGCGACCAGGAAGTGATCGATGCCGCCGACGAGCGCGGCGTGGTGATGCTGTACACCGGCGCGCGCCATTTCCGTCATTAATTTCGAGGGGTTGCGCAAGTTTGGTATACCGAAGTTTCTCCGGCGGTATACCATTCGTCCATGATTATTCTTGGCATTGACCCAGGCCTGCGCTCCACAGGCTTCGGGCTTATCGAAAAGCAGGGCAACAAACTGCGCTACATCGCTTCCGGCACCATCAAGACGGTGTCCGAAGGCGAGCTTCCCGGCCGTCTCAAGGTGATCCTGCACGGGATCGCCGAGATCGTCCGCACCTACCAGCCCGATTGCGCGGCGGTGGAAAAAGTCTTCGTCAACGTCAATCCCCAATCGACCTTGCTGCTCGGGCAGGCGCGCGGCGCCGCCATTACGGCGCTGGTGGGCGCCGACCTGTCGGTGGCCGAGTACACGGCGCTGCAGGTCAAGCAGGCTGTCACCGGTCACGGCAAGGCGGCCAAGGAACAGGTGCAGGAAATGGTGGCGCGCCTGCTGGTGCTGCCCGGCCTGCCCGGGTCGGACGCCGCCGACGCGCTCGGCGTGGCCATCTGCCATGCCAACAGCGTCGACGCGCTGGCGCTGATCGGCGCGCTCGCGCCTTCGCTTTCCGGCCTGCGCATGAAGCGCGGCCGTCTCGTTTAACCTTGTTTTAAGGTCTACCCCATGATCGGACGTATTTCCGGAACGCTGCTCGAAAAAAATCCGCCGCAGTTGCTTATCGATTGCAACGGCGTCGGCTATGAAGTCGATGTGCCGATGAGTACCTATTACGACTTGCCCGCACTCGGCGCGCAAGTCACCCTGTTCACGCATCAGGCGATCCGCGAAGATGCGCATTTGCTGTTTGGCTTCGGCAACGCGGCCGAGCGCGCGGTGTTCCGTCAATTGATCAAGATCACGGGCGTGGGTGCGCGCACGGCGCTGTCGATCCTGTCGGGCATGACGGTAAACGACCTGGCGCAGGCCGTGACCTTGCAGGAAGCGGGCCGTTTGGTGAAGGTGCCCGGCATCGGCAAGAAGACGGCGGAACGCTTGCTGCTGGAACTGAAGGGCAAGCTCGGCGCCGACCTTGGTTCGGTGGGCGGCGTGGTGCAGCACGATGCGAAATCGGACATCCTGAACGCACTGCTGGCGTTGGGGTATTCTGACAAGGAAGCGACGGTCGCACTGAAGAATATGCCGGCCGGCAGCACCGTATCGGACGGCATCAAGTTCGCGCTCAAGGCGCTGTCCAAGGGCTGACGCTAACATTTACACGAAAGTTCATCCATGAGTATCCAGACCGACGACTTCAGCGAGCAGCGCATCATCGCGCCCACGCCCGCGTCGCCCAACGAAGAGGCGATCGAGCGCGCGCTGCGGCCCAAGCAGCTCGACGAATACGTCGGCCAGGAGAAAATCCGCGGCCAGCTCGAGATTTTCATTTCGGCCGCGCGCAAGCGGCGCGAAGCGCTCGACCACACCTTGCTGTTCGGGCCTCCGGGGCTGGGCAAGACCACCCTGGCGCACATCATTGCGCGCGAGATGGGCGTTAACCTGCGCCAGACTTCCGGGCCGGTGCTGGAACGGCCGGGCGATCTGGCCGCAATACTGACCAATCTCGAAGCGAACGACGTGCTGTTCATCGACGAGATTCACCGTCTGTCGCCGGTGGTGGAAGAGATTCTGTATCCGGCGCTGGAAGACTACCAGATCGACATCATGATCGGCGAAGGGCCGGCGGCGCGCTCGGTCAAGCTGGACCTGCAACCGTTCACGCTGGTGGGCGCGACCACGCGCGCCGGCATGCTGACCAATCCGCTGCGCGACCGCTTCGGCATCGTGGCGCGGCTGGAGTTCTACAACACGTCGGAACTCACCCGGATTGTGACGCGCAGTGCGTCGCTGCTGAACGCGCCGATTGTCGAAGAAGGCGCGCGCGAAATCGCCCTGCGCGCGCGCGGCACGCCGCGTATCGCCAACCGGCTGCTGCGGCGCGTGCGCGATTATGCGGAGGTCAAGGGCACCGGGGAAATCACCAAGGCCATGGCCGATGCGGCGCTGGTGATGCTCGACGTCGACTCGGTCGGCTTCGACGTCATGGACCGCAAGCTGCTCGAAGCGGTGCTGTTCAAGTTCGGCGGCGGGCCGGTCGGCATCGGCAATCTGGCGGCGGCCATCGGCGAGGAAAGCGATACGATTGAAGATGTGCTCGAACCCTACCTGATCCAGCAGGGCTATTTGCAGCGCACCCCGCGCGGACGCATCGCCACGCCGCTGGCGTACCAGCACTTCGGCCTGGCCGCGCCACGCACCAGCCCGACGGGCGACTTGTGGGACAACCTGGCTCCTTGAATCAGCGCTCGTCGCGCCGGTCCGATTGCGGCGGAATGTAGATGAGTTCTTCTTCCTGGCGCTGTTTGCGGCGGTCCCGCCACCAGTCGAAGCAGTCTTTCGCATCGAGGCAGTTGGAGGCCGTGTCGCAGGCGTCGCCGGGGGAGGGCAGGTCGAACGAGCAGTCGCAAGGCACGCAATCGCCCGCCTGGCCTGGCCGGACCAGCAGGGGCCGTGGTGCCGGCGGGCAATAGCGGCGATACGCGACGCCGCACCTGTGCAGGCGGGCCCGCAATACGCCGAGGCCTTCCCACACGCCGTAACGGCGGATGGCCCGTGCCCCGAGCGCTGAACAGCTGGCGTTGCCCGTGTAGGCACAGTAAGCGCAGCAAAAACCCTTGTAGGGCGACAGATGGCGCTGGTAGAAACCGATGGCCGCGAGGGCGAGTGTTTTCATCATGGTGTGCTAATCACCGTTTCTTGCAACGGCGCCTGTTTGATTGCCAAGAAGAACATTTCGCACGAAGTATGGTCGGTCGACACTTCCAGAACAAGCAGGTATTTACGAGGTTTTTGTACTGTAAACTCGGAGAGACATCCCATGCGCTAACCGCCCCTGATCACGTCAGACATTCCTCTGCGTCAAATTCGCGCCACGTATGGCGACTACAGGTCGGTAAACATGGGCGCCACTGGCTGACCACTCTTGAGCGATGAGGTCGTGTCCAAATGTCAGACCTGGCACCGTTACCACGAGACCCCGCGTCAGTAAGCAGGGGTTGGAGGCGGCTTTTTTTCATTCAAGATATAGATGCTGATGAGGCCGTGTCCACATGTCAGACCTGGCACCGTTACTGCAGAAGCCCCAAAAAAGATACCCCTTGACCGATGCTCCAGTCAGCAAGGACAGCGGCGGCTTCTTATTTGGCATAGAAACAGGGAGCAGATCGTGCATACTCGTCAAATGGCCATCGGCGAGGAAAGCGATACGATCGAGGATGTGCTCGAACCCTATCTGATCCAGCAGGGCGATTTGCAGCGCACCCCGCGCGGGCGCATCGCCACGCCGCTGGCCTACCAGCACTTTGGCCTGGCGGCGCCGCGCACCAGCCCGACGGGTGATTTGTGGGATAACCTGGGAGTCTGAGCCAGCCGGGTTACGTGCGTCGGCGGCCGTCTCTTCTGGGTGGGATATGCGTAGACTCTTCGCGCTTGCGTCGCTTGTTCCACCAGTCGCAGCAGTGGGCGCCATCGCCACAGCCGGCTAAACAGTCGCACGCCTTTCCGGCGGTCAACGGCGACGGATCGCAATCGCACGGGAGGTCGCACTCGCCTGCCTGATTCGGCCTGGCCAGGAGGCGTGGCGTGGCGGGCCGCTCCACGGTGGGCTGGTAGCGGCGGTAAGCGATCCCGCATTTTCGCAGGCGCCCGTTCAGGATCGCCAAGCCATCCCACAAACCGAAGCGGCGGATGGCGCGTGCGCCCAGGTGCGAGCAGCTGGCATTACCGGTGTAAGCGCAATAGGCGCAGCGGAAACCCTTGTACGGCGATAGATGGCGCTGGTAGAAACCGATGGCCGATAGCGCGAGTGTTTTCATCATGGTGCGGTATCACCGTCTCTTGCAACGGCGCCTATTTGATTGCCAAGAAGAACATTTTGCACGAGTATGGTTGCTTGACCCTTCCAGAACAAGCAGGTATTTACGAGGTTTTTCTACCGTAAACTAGGAGAGACATCCACATGCAACAAGCGTCATTGAGTACATCAGACATTCCGCTGCGGCAAATTCGCGCCATGTATGACGACGCCACCATCCGCGTCTATCAGGCGTATTCCGATCCGATCGCCGATGCTGCATTGGCTGCAGGTACCTTCGTTTCGTCCCCGTTCAAGATGGAGCGCATGACCTGGATCAAGCCTTCATTTCTATGGATGATGTACCGCGCGGGGTGGGGCTTCAAGGATGCCGGCCAGCGGCGCATCCTGGCGATCGATATCAGCCGCGAAGGCTTTGCATGGGCGCTCGAGCACGGGTGTTTGAGTCACGCTGAAGGGGATGCCGATGCTCCTGCCGAGGTCAATAAAGATTTGTTTGCGGTGCGGATACAGTGGGACCCGGAGCGGGATTTGCATCTGCACAAGCTGGCGCACCGGTCGATTCAGATCGGGCTCAGCAAGGAGGCGGTGGAGCTGTACGTGACCCAATGGATACGCGCGATTAGCGACGTGACGCCGTTGGCGCACGAGATTCATGCGCTGGTGCAGGCCGGACGGGTCGATGAGGCGCGTGCCAGGCTGCCTTTGGAGCGTGTGTTCCATCATGAATGGGCGTCAGCCTCGCCACGCAACCAGACTTAACAGGGTTCCACTTGGATATCGTGAAATTGGCAGGGCTCTTCTTCATCACTGCGCTGGCGGAAATCGTCGGCTGTTACTTGCCCTGGCTGGTTCTTAAACAGGGCAAGAGCGCCTGGCTGCTGGTACCAGCAGCGCTATCCCTGGCGCTGTTCGCGTGGCTGCTGACGCTCCATCCCGCAGCGGCCGGCCGAACCTACGCGGCCTACGGCGGGGCGTATATTTGCGTTGCACTGCTGTGGCTGCGATTTGTCGATGGCGTGGCGCTGAGTCGTTTCGATTACGCAGGCGCCGCGCTGGCGCTGGTGGGGATGGCGGTGATCGCCTTGCAGCCATCGCAGTGATGGGGGCTCCTCGTGGGGAGAACCATGAATTTTTGCGGGGATATGATCATGGCGATCTCTTTTACCTTGTTGAACATCATGAGTGCCGCTGCCCGCCTCACGGCCGTCCGCAAACAGAAGCGCCTTACCCAGCAGGCGCTGGCCGATGCCCTCGGCTTGCATGTCCCCCAGGTCAAGCGATACAAGTCAGGGCGTCCATGCCATCGCTGGCAGCGATCAAGAAGATCGCCCAGGTTTTGCGCGTGACGACGGATTTTCTGATTTTCGAGGAGAGCGCACTGGCGCCGGACGCCGATCTAGCATTGCAGTTCCAGGCCATCGCGAGCATGTCGGAACCGCAGCAGGCGGTCACAGGATTCTCTAAAATGGCCCTCATCAAAGAATTTTCAGTTATCGAGGATTCTGTCACCCCCGGCTTGAATTTTTTTATTTTAATACCTGGACGCCGCGCCGCGAAAATCTCGATCTCGGCGATACTATTTTACCCAACTATCGCCCAGCAACTGCTTCATCAAGTGCGTCGGGAATTGCTGTCAATTTCGAATGTTCAATATTTATTGGTTCAACGTTCCACCATTCTGGAACGAATCCCGACATATGCTCAAATGATCGGCAACTGGAGCACCACTCCCAGTAACTACCGGGGCCCTTATATTTAGCACCTCCTATTTCGCGCGGCTGCAATCGCCCTAACGCATAGTATCTATAAAGGGTAACTGCGCAGCAGAGGGGGCATGCGCCGGGCACATGCACGCCCTTTGAGCGCGGCTGGTTAAATATGCTTCTCCATGCCGCCGAATGTTCAAGAGGCACACCCTTCCATTCTCCATCTGACATTTAACGATTCTCTCTCATTCATTCTTCAAGCGCATGCGGGACCTGACCCCGTGCCATGCTCTGCCTCGCATTATGCTGCAATGTTGCCTTCCGATACCCATGTGCAGTTTTTAGCAAGAATCTCAATGAAACAAAAATCGCCTAAAATTAGAAAATGTTTTAAATCAAAACGTTCCCTATCTAGGCCGCCATCCCAGTCCGAATTCTCTATCACATATACACCCGGATTTGGGCAAATTTTCGTTTTATCCCATTCTTGTTGAAATCGCTTTAAATAATTCTCGACCGTTTCATCACTTTGCAAGTAACCTGATACGCACGACCAGTCGTATTCAGATTCTTGAATGACCTCTCTGTCGGAATATTGGGGGTGCGCCTCACCCAACCAACCATTTCAAAATTTAAAGAAATCAATTGATATCTCGCAGATTTTTCATTTGGGCTCACGAGCAATGCGCCAGCATCAATAATAATCGAGTCGCGCGGCACATTGGCGGCGCCGTCAAAGCCAAAGAGGCCGCAAAATTTCACCAGATGCTCACCAAGCTCTTCAGAAATAAGGTGAGCTTTGGCAGGGATGGATCAACCATCCACGGCACAGATAAAGGTTTCAATATTTTCATGGTGGTTTCTTTACCATTTGGGGGTATAAAAGCGTATAACATGCGCAGCCCGCAACAGTTGACTCTGCGGGCAACCCGCAGGGTTGCGTGATACTTTTCTTCTGATCTTGACTAACTAATGTCACGCGTGACACAGCTAATTCAAATTGTCGCTGCAGGTGACAAAGAACTTCGGTAAACTCTCACAAATTATCTGATAAGAGCCAACGCTAAAATCTTCAACACATATCTCTCCAGAGCTATTTTTGACTACTAACAACAAATCCCGTTCCACTTCCATTCCAATCGGAATGTAATCCAAGCGACCTTGATGTGCAGCTCTATAGCCAATAAGTTTCTGCAAAAATGCAACCTTGTAATTTCCAGGAATTATTGTATCGATATCGAATCGGCAATCTGAAAATTTCACACTTAAATAACCAAACCACCAAGAATTAAGTAAAACCTTGATTGAGTCATGAATACGTATATTCGCATTTTTCTCCAATTCCGAAAGATCAAAAAACTCGTTCTTTACTTTCGGCCTCCATCTAATCCAACCCTCGCTATCCGCGTCCCCAACAAATATTTCCGAACTCGCCCCATCCACAATTGGCAGCATAGGCAAATCGTGGTCAGCAATATACTCGAACTGTTTGAAGAGCCGCTCCAGTGCATCTTTCACAAAAATCTCATTCATATTATTCCGACGTTAAGAGCTACATATGAGGCACTTGCAAAACGAGGGTAATGCAGGAGAATAGCTTGGCATCGCAAGCAAAAAGGAGGGTGTGGGCGCGCCCATTTCTGGCAAGATCCAGTGTCTCACGACTTCATCAAAATGCACACGTCATGGACGCTAACCAACGCGATTTGATATGCAACGCTGGAATGCAATTCAACATAATGTGTTGCCCGAGTTCGTACGCATCATGTAGCCGGCCTAATCGCAGGCAGACGGCGCGGTTTATCTTGTTGAGCATGTTGTAGGCGCGATTTATCCGGAGCGTATTATCGTTATAATCGATTCCTCATTTCGCACGCCCCGTCTCAAATAGCTAAGGTCTACCGGGAGCCTTCTTTTACTCCGGCGGGGGCAGGTCTTTCCGGTCCCGCGTCAGGAATTTCTTCCAGGCCGAGAGTTCGAAAAACATGCCGAGCAGCGCAAAACCGGCTGCGTATTCTTTCGACGGCATGGCAAAGAACAGCACAGCGGCGAGCGCGAAGCAGAGCGTTGCCGTGAGGTGGGGTTTTTTCATGATGGGCAAGTTCGCAAGCGTTATCGACTGCGGAGTATGCACCGCAAACCAAGGTGCATCAAGCCGGCTCACTTGCCTGGAAACACATCGTCGGACCGCTCGCGCCGGCGCAGCGGACGATAGGTGCGGTTGCGCCTGGCCGGCCACACGAAGGTGGCAAACATATAGACCGAGAAGCACAGCAGCGGTCCCATCACGCCCAGCACGGCCGGGTCGGGATACAGATACACCATGGCGCTGCCCGCAACGAGCTGGAACAGCACGATCACGACCGCCACCTTGCGCCGCCAGGAAGAGCGCTGGATACGCGAGCCCGCAACGGCGAAAAAAACATACCCCGCCGCGAAGGCAAGAATACCCGCACCCATGAGCAGCAAGGTCGCGTCGCCGGCAAAGGGGTGACGCTGCGCCGGGGGCAGCAAGGTAATCGAGGTGGCGAACAGTGACGCCATGCCGGCCAAAAAGGCGAGCACTTGTAAAAGTAACATCTGGACTCCGCGTGGTGCAACGGACCCAGTAAGCGTCCGGCAAACTTCACTTGGCAACAATTGCCGGTTATGTATGAAACTTGTCGAAAGATAACACATGATGTCTTCACGCGCCAGCCGCTGGCGTTATACTGCGCGCACACACCCGATAACCCGCCGAGAAAGAAGTGACGATGATGCAAATCTGGGTCGATGCCGACGCCTGTCCGGTCGTCATCAAGGACATCCTGTACCGCGTGGCCGAGCGCCTGCAACTGAACGTGACCCTGGTCGCCAACCAGCTGATGCGGGTGCCGCCGTCGCGCTTCGTGCGCGCCGTGCAGGTGCCGGCCGGCGCCGACGTGGCCGATGCCGAAATCGTGCGCCTGCTCGCTCCGGGCGACCTGGTGGTGACGGGCGACATTCCGCTCGCCGCCGATGTGCTGGTCAAGGGCGGCTTCGCGCTCAATCCGCGCGGCGAGTTCTACACCAACGACAACATCGCCCAGATGCTCACGATGCGCAAATTCATGGATGAATTGCGCGGCAGCGGCGTCGACACCGGCGGCCCGGCGCCCTTCGGCCAGGCCGACCGCCAGAACTTCGCCAACCAGCTCGACCGCCATCTGGCCCGCCACGCCAAACGCCCCTGAACCCGCGTACAATGAGCGCACGGCCTGACAAAAAACTAAGATTACTGCAAAGGTAAGCATGACGCTCTTACGTATCCTTGGCCTTCTGTTCGCCGCGGTCGCCATGGTCGGCTTCGGCTTGTGCGGGGCGTTCGGCCTGATGATCGGTATCCAGCCCGGCGCCGAACTGGCCGACCGGTTCAACATCGGCTTTGTGCTTGGCCTGGCCGGTCTGGCCATCTGTGGCGCGCTTGCCTGGTTCCTTGGCAGAAAACTGTATAAAGCGTTCGCATCATCCGGCGAGTAACAGCCGGTCCACATCTTCTGAACGCACATTCTCTTGAGGCAGCTATGATCATTCTGCGCACTATCGGGCTGCTGATCGCCCTGGCGGCGATGGTGAGCTTCGGCGCATGCGGTGCGCTCGGGCTGCTTCTCGGCACGCAGACATCAGGATCCTTCGAATTTCTTGTGTACGGCTTCATCGGGCTGGGGATTGCAGGCTTGATCGCCTGGGGTATCTTTTCCCGCATGAGGCTGGGGCGCGCGCGCCGCGTGTCGGCGCCGCCCCGGCAATGAGCGTGCAGTTCCTGTCCCCCGGCACCGCCCACATCGTTCATCTGGTCTTCGAGTGGGCCGCCATCGCCATCGGCGTGCAGCTGTACCGGCGCCAGCGCGCGCGCAGCGGCGCCAGCGGCATCCTCAGCAACAGCGGCTATGCCGTCGTGATCGGCTGTATCCTCGGTGCCGCCATCGGCAACAAGCTGGTGTTCTGGATCGAGTATCCGCATCTGTGGGCCGCACATGCCGGCAACGTGGCGCTCTGGATGTCGGGGCAGTCGATTGTCGGCGGCCTGCTGGGCGGCTTGCTGGGCGTGGAAATCGCCAAGAAATTGAGCGGCCAGGGCCAGTCCACCGGCGACCAGTTCGTGCTGCCGCTGATGGCGGGGATCGCCATCGGGCGCATCGGCTGTTTTTTGGCGGGCCTGAACGATGGCACCTACGGCAAGGCGACCACGCTGCCATGGGGCGTCGATTTCGGCGACGGCATCCATCGCCATCCGACCCAGCTGTACGACATCGTCTTTGTGCTCGCGTGGGGCGGCCTGCTGCTGGCGCTGCGCGCGCGCTGGCGCCACAAACCGGGCCTGATGTTCAAGCTGTTCTTGTCCGGCTACCTGTTCTGGCGCCTCGCCGTCGATGCCATCAAACCGCTGCGCTACGATTATGGCGCGGGCCTGGGCGGGGTGCAGCTGGTTTGCCTGGCCGCGCTGCTTTGCTATCTTCCATTTCTCGCCAGGCAGCTTGGCGGGGCGGCACCACTGAAAGCGATTGAACCATGAGCCGGAAAATCCGTCCCTATCTGTTTTACGATACCACCACCTCGGTGTGTTCGACCTGCCTGCATCCGGTCGAGGCCAAGATCATCTTCAAGGGCAGCGATGTCTTCATGGACAAGTGGTGCAGCGCGCACGGCGCCGAACGCGTGCTGGTGAGCGATGATGTCGATTATTACCGCCTGTGCCGCGAAGTCTTCGTCAAGCATCCGGAGATGCCGCAGACCTTCAACACGCCCATGCAGTACGGCTGCCCTTACGACTGCGGCCTGTGTCCCGACCACATGCAGCACTCCTGCCTGTCGATCGTCGAAATCACCGACAACTGCAACCTGAACTGCCCCGTGTGTTATGCCGAAAGCGGCACCCACCGCGAGCTGCACAAGAGCTTCGAGGACATCATCAAGATGCTCGACGCGGTCGTCGCCAACGAGGGCGAGGCGGACGTGATGCAGCTCTCGGGCGGCGAGCCGACCCTGCATCCGCGCTTCTGGGATATTCTCGACGCGGCCAAGGCGCGCCCGATCAAGCACGTGATGATCAACACCAACGGCATCGTGCTGGCGCAGGACCCGGCGTTCGCGCAGCGCCTGGCCACCTACGCGCCCGGCATCGAGGTCTACCTGCAGTTCGATTCCCTGCGCGGCGCGGTGCACAAGGCGCTGCGCGGCGCCGACCTGACCCGCATCCGCGCGCAGGCGCTGGCTAATCTGAATGCGGCGGGCGTGTCGACCACGCTGGTGGTGACGCTCAAGAAAGGCTTGAACGACGACGAAATCGGCGCCATCATCGACTTTGCGCTGACCCAGCCCTGCGTGCGCGGCGTGACCCTGCAGCCGATCCAGGACGCCGGCCGGGTAGACCAGTACGACCCGCGCGTGCACCGCCTGACGGTGTCCGAAGTGCGGCGCAAGATCGCCGAACAGACATCCTTGTTCACCTTGCAGGATATCGTTCCGGTGCCCTGCAATCCGGACACGCTGGCCATGGCGTATGCGCTCAAGACGGCCGAGCAGGTGGTGCCGCTGACGCGCTACCTCGATCCGCAAACGCTGGTCGAAGGCAGCAGCAATACCATCGTGTTCGAGCGCGACGAGACGCTCAAAAAGAGCATGAAGGAGCACGTCTTCAAACTGTTCTCGACCAACCACTCGCCCGAGTCGCAGGCCAACTGCCTGTCCGAGTTGATGTGCTGCCTGCCGCTGATCGACGCGCCCGCGGGTCTGCGCTACGACAATGTCTTTCGCGTGCTGATCGTGCAGTTCATGGACGCGTATTCGCTCGACGTGCGCGCGCTGAAAAAATCATGCATTCACTTCGCGCTGCCGGATGGGAAGATGATTCCGTTCGAGAGCTACAACCTGCTGTACCGCGGCGGCGAGCAACTGGCCGAGATCCGCGCCAGCATCGCGCAGCAGACCGCGCAGCGCAAAGGGCCGCGCAAGGTCATTCCGATCGGTGCGCAGTAAGGCCCCGCCGTAAGGCCCCGCCGTAAGGCGCACAGCCGGCATGCACGTCAGCGCGGCGCGCGCTTGCTTGCAATGACTTCGCCGATGGAATGCGCTCCGGGTGCGTATAGCGTCAGCACCGCGCCGCCAATGGCCATGGTCAGCGCCGCGGCCAGGAACCCCCAGCCGGTGCGCCGGATGGCCGGTTCGATCCAGTGAGCGCGGTCCAGGCCCCGCAGGCGGCGATACAGACTGGCCGAAAGCAGCCCGTCGACGAGCAGCTCGGCGAACAGCAGCGGCGCCGAGGCCACCACCGAGAACATCATGAAGATGGCTGTCCCGATGGCGGCGCAAATGGCCACGAGCAGCGCCAGCGGAATGAGCAGCTCTTCGGCGCTGCCGACCGCTTCGAGCGCTGTGTCGCTCACGTCCGACATCACCCCGTCGCCGGGCGGCTCAAAATCGGCGCTCGCGCCGCCGCCGTCGAAGCTGCCGCCCTCGCCGCTGCAAGCGGCATCGGAGCCGCGCCCGGACGGTGCCAGGTCGGGCAGGCCGCCGTCGCCGATGTCGGCGCCGGACCAGCGCAGCCAGAGCCACAGCAGAAAAAGGAAGGCGAGATAGGCGACGGCAATCGATGCCGGATAGCGCAGCCACATGCTCTGCAACCCGGCCAAGAGCAGCAGAAAGGATGCGAGAAAGCCCGCCGCGCCGGTCAGCGTGACCAGCAGGAGCATCTGCAAGCGCGGATAGCTGTCGCGTTCGAGCTTGCCGCGCAGGCGCTCGACGTCGCGCTCGCGCTGCGATACGGCGGGACGTCGTCTCATGGGGTGCTCACGCAGGGCCGGCGTGCCGCCCGCCTAGTGTTCGGCCTTGTGGCATACGGCTTCGATATTGTGGCCATCGGGACCGATGACAAAGGCGCCGTAATAGTCCGGATGATAGTGCGCGCGGATGCCCGGCGCGCCGTTATCCTTGGCGCCCGCTTCGAGCGCGGCGGCGTAAAACTGGCGGACCTGTTCGCGGCTGTCGGCCACGAAGGCCACATGCATCTGCCCCTGGACCGGGCCGCCCTGGCCGAACCAGAATTCCGGCTTGCCGTTCTTGCCCAGGCCGGCCCAGCCCTTGACTTCCACTACCAGGGAAATGCCCAGCGGCGCGAGCGCCTTGCCGAAGAAAGTCTTGCTCTGGTCGTAGTCGCTTACTGCAAAGCCAAGATGGTCGATGATCATGTCAGGTCCGGTGGAGAGTTAACGTGATGAAAGTGTCGCCATGGCTTCCATGGCAACCTTGTTCTTTGAATACTATCAGGATTAGCGACCAGCAACAATGCCGGTCGACGCCGCGCGCAACAGGCGGGAAAGGCGCTTACTCTTCGCGCACCCACACCTGGGAACGGCCGAACACCGGCATGCCCATGTAGCCGCGTACGTTGAGCTTCTTGCCGCCTTCGACGACTTTCAGCTTGCTCTTGTAGACCTTGCCGTTGTCCGGGTCGAGGATCTGGCCGCCGGTGTACTCGTCGCCTTCTTTTTTCAGGCCGCTCATGAAGGTCATGCCGAGGATCGGCTGGTCCTTGTTGGCGCCTTCGCACTTGGTGCACTTGGGATTCTGGTCGGTGCCCTCGGGGCGGAACAGTTTTTCGAGCTTGCCCTGGATTTCGCCGTTGTTGTCGCTGATGCGGATCAGCGCCTTCGGCTTGCCGGTCACGTCATCGATGTTCTTCCACAGGCCGACCGGGGACGCTGTTTCCTGCGCCAAGGCCAGTGCCGGCGCCATGGCCAGCATTGCGGCGATCAGGGTTGTTGTAAGTGCTTTCATGGGTGTCTCCAGTATTGTTGGTTTGTCCAGCGTTGCTAGTGTAGCAAACTGGCTTTGCACTGGAGCCACAACTTTGTATCAGCTTGTGAGGGCTTTTAGCGGGACCGGGCACGGCGCGCACCGTCCCCGGATGAGGCAGCCCCGGGACCGGGGCCACCCGCGGCACTCAGGGTGCCGTGATGATTGCGACGATCTCGTTGCGGGTGCCGGCCACCAGCGTGCCCTTGGCGCTCTGTTCTTCGGAGCGGATCCAGCCGAAGCCTTTCGCCATCCAGCCCACGACAAGTTGGCCCTGGACATCGGACGCTCCGGTCATTTTGCAGGTATTGGCAAAGATCCGGCCCGCCACGGTGATGGTCTCGAATCCGGCGAACGTCAATTCATCGTTGACGGCCCTGACTTCGGTGGTGAGCGAGTTGGCCCTGGTAATCGTCTCGGTGAACTGCGATCCGATGGCCTGGCCCGGTACCTTGTTCAAGACCACGGCCGCCTCTTTGGAATAGACGTATTTGTCCTCGTACACACCGGCTTCATTGTACCCGATCAGTCCCAGCGGCGTGAAGACCTTGCCGTCGAACGCATTGTAGACTGCGCCCATGCGCGTGCCGTTCTCGCGCAGATAGACGTCGGCATACGCCATCACGCCTTCAAACATCTCCTGGACGATCATGTGGGTGTACTTGTCGGTCGTCGTGAATTTCACGCCCGGCGTGCGCTCGTAGCAGTCGGCGAAGGCGGGTGCCGCCGGCACCACCACGGGCTTCGCCGGCGCGGTATTGTTATCGGACGAGCCGCCACCGCAGCCGGCAACGAGGACGCAGGACAGGGCGATGCCCCAGGTTGTATGTTTCATGTAATACCTTCTTCTTAAAAAAATCGTTGTGCGCGGCGAGTCCGTGGAAATCCATCGTGACAACGCCGCTGGCCCGGCAGACGGTGTTTGCCGCCTGCGTGGACCGTTGAATGATGTTGTCCTGCGCGCCAAAAATGCCGCTCGTGCGCGCACACGCGGGACCGGGCAACAGGGAATCGGTCGACGCTGAACGCCGACGAAGCGGAACGAATCAGGAACGCGCCGGCTCGCGCGGCGCTCGCATGAACATGCCCCCCGCGCCGGGTTTGGCGCTGGCGCGGGGAGACGGGGTGCGCGACTTGAAGCGCGCTACACGGCGCCTTATGCCGCCGGCAGCTTGGCCAGCTGCTCGCGCAGCTTCTCGATTGTTGCCGAGAAATTGACCAGACGTTCTTTTTCCTGCGCCACCACCGCCGCAGGCGCGCGCGCCACGAAGCTTTCGTTACCCAGCTTGCCGTTCACCTTGGCGATCTCGCCTTCGATGCGGGCGATTTCCTTCGCCATGCGCTCGCGTTCCGCCGCCACGTCGATCTCCACCTTGAGCATCAGCTTGGTGGCGCCCACCACCGCCACCGCCGCCGGCGACTCCGGCAAGGTGTCGACGATGTTCACTTCCGACAGCTTGCCCAGGGTCTGCACATAAGCGGCATAGCTTTCCAGGCGCGCGCGGTCGGGGGCATCGGCCGCTTCCACGATCAGCGGCACGCGCATCGACTCCGGCAGCTTCATCTCGCCGCGCAGGGTACGGGTGCCATCGGTCAGCGCCTTGAGCTGGCCCATCCACTCTTCCGCGCGCTCGTCGATGAGCGCGGGATTAGCTTCCGGATACGGCTGCACCATGATCGAGTCGCCGGCCGGGTTGAGCTGCTTGCCCGCCAGCGGCGCGACGGTCTGCCACAGCGTTTCGGTCACGAACGGGATGATCGGATGCGCCAGGCGCAGGATCACTTCCAGCACGCGCAGCAGCGTATTGCGGGTGGCGCGCTGCTGGCCTTCGCTGCCGTGCTGGATCTGTACCTTGGCCATTTCCAGATACCAGTCGCAGTAGTCGTACCACACGAACTTGTGGATGGCCGAGGCGATGTTATCGAAGCGGTAGTCATCGAAGCCCTTGACCACTTCCATTTCGGCGCGCTGCATGGTCGACAAGATCCAGCGGTCGCCCTGCGACAGGTCGGCATCGGCCGGCACGCCGCAATCCTTGTCCTGGGTGTTCATCAGGACGAAGCGGGTGGCGTTCCACAGCTTGTTGTTGAAGTTGCGGCAGCCCTCGGCGCGGCCCAGGTCGAAATTGATGTTGCGGCCCAGCGAAGCGTAGCTGGCCATCGTGAAGCGCACCGCATCGGTGCCGTAGGCCGCGATCCCTTCCGGGAATTCCTTGCGCGTGGCCTTGGCGATCTTTTCGGCGTCGCGCGGATTCATCAAGCCGGTGGTGCGCTTCTCGACCAGCGCTTCGACGTCGATGCCGTCGATCAGATCGATCGGGTCGAGCGTATTGCCCTTCGATTTGGACATCTTCTGGCCGGTCGAATCGCGCACCAGGCCATGCACGTACACGGTCTCGAACGGCACCTTGCCGGTGAAGTGCGCGGTCATCATGACCATGCGCGCAACCCAGAAGAAGATGATGTCGAAGCCCGTCACCAGCACCGACGATGGCAGGAAGGTTTTCAGGTCGACCGTCTCTTCCGGCCAGCCCATGGTGGAGAAGGGCACCAGCGCCGACGAGAACCAGGTATCGAGCACGTCGTCGTCGCGGCGCAGCGGCGCCGTCACGCCGGCCGCCAGCGCCTTGGCCTTGGCTTCTTCCTCGGTCTTGGCCACAAAGATATTGCCGGCGTCGTCGTACCACGCCGGAATCTGGTGGCCCCACCACAGCTGGCGCGAGATGCACCAGTCCTGGATGTTGTTGAGCCACTGGTTGTAGGTGGTATTCCAGTTCTCCGGCACGAACTTGATCTCGCCCTGGGCGACTTTGTCGAGCGCCACTTCGGCGATCGATTTACCCGGGAAGAACGTGCCTTCCGGCGCCGGCTTGGTCATGGCGACAAACCACTGGTCGGTCAGCATCGGCTCGATGACCACGCCGGTGCGATCGCCCCGCGGCACCATCAGCTTGTGCGGCTTGACTTCCTGCAGCAGCCCTTGCGCATCGAGGTCGGCCACGATTTTTTTACGCGCCACGAAACGGTCCAGGCCACGGTAGGCTTCCGGCGCTTCCTCGTTCATTTTCGCGTCGAGCGTCATCACGCAGATCATCGGCAGCTTGTGGCGCTGGCCGACCGCGTAATCGTTCAGGTCGTGCGCCGGGGTGATCTTCACGCAGCCGGTGCCGAAGGCCTTGTCGACGTATTCGTCGGCGATGATCGGGATTTCGCGCTCCGTCAGCGGCAGCTTGAGCATCTTGCCGACCAGCGCCTCGTAGCGCTCGTCGGTCGGATCGACCGCCACGGCGACGTCGCCGAGCAGCGTTTCAGGACGCGTGGTGGCCACCGTCAGGTGGCCGCTGCCGTCGGCGAACGGATAGCGGATGTACCACATCGAGCCGTCTTCTTCTTCCGACACCACTTCCAGGTCCGACACGGCGGTGCCCAGTTTCGGGTCCCAGTTCACCAGGCGCTTGCCACGGTAGATCAGGCCCTGCTCGAACAGGCGCACGAAGACGTCGGTGACGACTTTCGAGCGCGGTTCGTCCATGGTGAAGTATTCGCGCGACCAGTCGGGCGAGGTACCCATGCGGCGCATCTGGCCGGTGATGATGTTGCCGGACTTTTCTTTCCATTCCCAGACTTTTTCGACGAACTTCTCGCGGCCCAGGTCATGGCGCGAGATTTTCTGCGCATCGAGCTGGCGCTCCACCACGATCTGGGTGGCGATACCGGCGTGGTCGGTGCCGGGGACCCAGGCGGTATTGAAGCCGCGCATGCGGTAGTAGCGGGTCAGGCCATCCATGATGGTCTGGTTGAACGCATGGCCCATGTGCAGGGTGCCGGTGACGTTCGGCGGCGGCAGCTGGATGCAAAACGACGGCTTGTCGGCGTCGGTGGTCGCGGCGAAGTAGCCGCGTTTTTCCCACTCCGCGCGCCAGAATCGTTCAATGTCGGCGGGCTCGAAAGATTTGTCTAATTCCATGGTTTGTCGTGTATTTTTGCGAAAACGTTCATTATAGAGGACTGCCGCCAAGCCGCAGCCCGGAATGCCGGCCGGCCTGGCCGCCGACAGTTATTGCGCCGCGGCGCGCTGGCGCAGCGCTTCCAGGGTTTTGGGCATGCTGCCACGGCTCATGCTGTCGACGATCCAGCCCAGTCCCATCGGCACCGGACCCGGATCGGTGTACACCATGTACTTGACGACGGACTTGTTCTTGTCCGCGCCGTGCGGCACCAGCAGCCAGTAGCCGGTGGTATCGGCGATCGCTTCCTCGGCCTTCAAACCTTCCCAGGGCAGCATTTTCCACGACAGCTGGCACTGCGCGGCGGAGACCTTGGGCTCCATGCGCAGGCGGTATTTCTTGACCTTCCCGAGCGGGAGCTTGAGCGTCATGTCGACCTGCGAGGCGTCATCCTTGCGCAGCACCGCCACCTTCTCGACGTTGGGCATGAAGCTCGGGTAGGCCGCGTAATCCTGGATCATCGCGCACAGCTTCGGTACGGGGGCGTTGATGATGGTGGCGGCCATGAAGGCCTTGCCGGGGTGGCCGGCCTTGCTGACGTCGGCGATGGAGACCGCCGTCTCGGTCAGTTTGGCGGTGTCGATGCCGGCGTCCGCGTAAGCGCCGGCGCAGGCGGCGGACAGCGCCGCGCACAAGAATAGTCTGGTCGTGGTCATGAGGCGTTCTTCAGTGTTGGTCAGGTAGGTGGCGTTCATGGTAATCCGTCCGCGTGCACTCATGCCGGCTGGCCCAGCACCTGGGTCAGGACATCGCCGGCCGCATGCGGGCGGCCCAGCGCACGCGCGCGTTCGCCCATGGCGGCCAGCTGGCCGGGATGCGCCAGCAGGTGGGCGATGCGGTATTCCAGCGTCGGGCCATCGACCGCCTTGAGTGCCACGCCCTGTTCGAGCAGGTAGTCGGCGTTGCGCTCCTCCTGCCCCGGAATCGGCGAATTGACGATCATCGGCAGCCCCATGGCCAGACATTCCGAACTTGTCAGCCCGCCCGGCTTGGTGATCACCAGGTCGGCGCAGGCCATCAGGCGCTCCACGTGATCGGTAAAGCCCTGCGCCAGCAGGCGTCCCGGAAAGCGCGCTTCGAGCAGCTTGAGCGCGGCCAGCGCCTTGGCGTTTTTACCGGCCAACACGATCAGCTGGAAGGTGCCGTCGAGGCTTAGCAAGCGTTCGGCCACCGTCTCCAGGCTGCCCAGGCCCGCGCCGCCGCCCATCAACAAAAAGGTGGTGGTGTCCGGATCGAGCCCGAATTCGCGCGCGCAGGCGGCGCGTTCTGGCACCTGGCCGAAGGCGGGCATGATCGGAATGCCGGTGACGTGGATGCGTTCCGGCGCAATGCCGCAGCGCCGCATGCGGTAGGCGACTTCCTCGTTGCCGGCGAAGTAGCCGGCCATGTTCTCGTGCACCCACATGCGGTGCAGGTCGAAGTCGGTCACCTGCACCCACACCGGGCAGGTGAAGCCGCGCTTGCGGATCGCGCGCGCAAGAATCTCGGCCGGCAGGAAGTGGGTGCAGACGATGGCGTCCGGCCGGGCGTCCTCGATGGCCTGCATGAGGGCCCGCGTGTTGAGGCGTTCCAGGCCGCGCCGCAACTGCTGCATGGTGCTGTCCGGGCGCGCATCGTTGCTGGCCTGGTACAGGTAGCCCCACAGCGCCGGCGCCTTGTTGACCAGCTTCAGATAGAACTCGGTGTACATCTTGCGAAAGCCGGACGTCACGTAATCCATCACGTCCAGATGGGTGGCCTCGATGCCGCCCGGCGGCGCCGCCGCGTGGGCGCGGATCGCTTCGGCCGCGCGCATATGGCCGGCGCCGGCGGAAACGCTTAACAGCAAAATCTTTTTAGTCATACTTGCCCGGAGATGGTAGGGGCGCCAGGCGCCCCGGATAAACAAAAGTCTACCAGCGTACCATCTCCGCAAGGTCCGGCGTCAGATCAATTCCCGCAACCCATCAACTTGATGCGGTCGTAGGCGGCCTTGGCCTGCACCAGGCCGAAACCGAACTTGGTGTCGCGTCCCGCCGTGCCCAGGTCGAGCGCGCTCTTGCCGAGCGAGGTGCGGATCTGGGCGCCGCTGCAGGTCGGGAAGTAGCTCCACACCAGCGCCGCCACCGCCGATACGTGCGGGGTTGCCATCGAGGTGCCGTCGAAGTAGGCGTAGCTGGCCGGCTTGACCGCCACCGTGGCGCTCTGGCCCAGCTGGGTCTTGAGCTGCGCGCCTTCCGTGCTTGAGGCCGACACCGATGGAATGAGCGTGGCCGTGCCGACCGTGCCGGTAAAGGCGCCGGCCACGTTGTTGTACACGACCGCGCCCACGCCCCCGCTGTTCTGGCAGTTGGCGACCTTGGTGGCGAAATCGATGGTGCCACGCGCGATCAGGCACACCTTGCCCGAGACGGCGGCGTTGACCTTGTCGCCCAGGCCAAAGTCGGCCAGCGGCGCGGTGGCCGTTTTCACGGGCGAGCCGTCCATCGACCCCGGCGCATATACGGTGGCGCCGACGGTCAGTGCCGGCGTGGAGCCGCTGTTCATCGGCACGGTCGAGAGCACGCCCACGCCAGGGCCGGAAATTTCGACTTTGCTGTTGTACTGCGAGAAGCTGGCCCAGGCCTTGTTCTCGTCCAGCGCGCCGACCATCATCACGCTGCTGTAGCCGGGCGGGTAGGAGACCACCGTATTGCCATCGTTGCCCGCTGCGGCGATGCTGAGCACCCCCTTGGCGGCCAGTGCATCGAAGGCGCGCTGTTCGGTCTTGCTGGGGCGCCCGCCGCCGAGCGACATGCTGATCACGTTGGCGCCGGCGCTGCCGCACTTGTTGGCGGCCGTCGCCAGGGATGAGGAATAGGCCCAGCCGGCGGCGCCGAACACCTTCACGATGTGCAGTTTCAAAAGCCGGTTGGCGTTCACGCCCACCACGCCTGTGCCGCTGTTGTTGACGGCCGCGACCGTGCCCGCCACGTGCGTGCCATGATGGTTTTCGTCGGTGTACCAGTTGCCGGTGCCGGCATCGTATTCGCCGGCGACGCTGTTGGCGCTCAGGTCTTCGTGGGCGCGGTCGTAGCCGGAATCGATGATGCACACCTTGCGGTTGGCGGCGTTCGCGTCCGGCAGCAGGTCGGCCTGCACCAGCTTGATCCCGTACGGCACCAGCTGGCCGGTCGCATAAGGCGTGCCGGTCGACGCCGACGTCAGGGCGAACGCCTTGCGCACCACGTCTTCCTCGATGTACTCGACGTTCGGATTGCGCAGCAGTCCGTTCAGGGCCTTGGCCGGCACCTCGATCGCCATCGCATTCATGCCGTGGATCTCGTGTTTGACCGCACCGTGAGCGCCCGCCACCGCCGCCTTGACGATGGCCGCCTTGCCCGGCTTGAACGCGACGATCACGCGGGTCGTGTCCGCCGCCGCGGACGCATGCGTGACGACACCGGCGGCGACGGTCGCCAACAACAATTTGACGGCGCTGGCGATGGGGGACATTTCAGGCTTGGTATGCATCATGGCAGTTCTCCGGAATGATCGTTTCAAGGGTGCCGCAGGCGTTGGTGACTGGCGTGCCCATGGGACCAGAAATTAAGTGTATTGGGAAACGATTAGAGCAATCAATCAAGATATTTGATCGCTTCGATAACTGTTGTTTTATCTTGGAAATTAGTAGTCCTGCCGTGCGCTCACCGCCTGCCGTGAAAATTGGTGTTATGGTTTTGCGCGTCCACGGCAACGATCTGGTCGAATTGGCAATCATGGCGGGCAAGCCAACGGTTCAGTGTCCCATTCCGGCTCGGGCGGGTGTTGTGGCAGATCACCGCGAATGGCGTGCCGAAAAAGCCATCTTGTCGGGCGGATCAACAGGTATAATTGCGCACGCTGCCGCAAGGCGGCACACGCTAGGGGTCCTGCAAGTCGCTGAGCGACGCGCGGGTGAGAAACACCCTCTGAACCTGATCTGGATAATGCCAGCGAAGGGAAGCCAGTGAGTTCCATGGATGCGCCGTCACGGCTGCCATCCCGGCCGCTCCTACTCCTTTGCTGGCTCCTGCACGCAATGGAGCCACATGAACGCACCGCTTAAAACCCCGCTCAAATTCGATTCGGCCACCGCCACGGTGGACGAAGCCGCCATCGCGCCTTTCCCGAATTCCCGCAAAGTCTATGCCCAGGGCAGCCGCGCCGACCTGCGCGTGCCGATGCGCGCCGTCAGCCAGTCCGATACCGCCGCCTCATTTGGCGCCGAACCGAATCCGCCCGTGTATATATATGACACGTCCGGCCCGTACACCGATCCGGAAGCGCAGATCGACATCCGCTCGGGTCTCGGTACCCCGCGCCTGCCGTGGATTCTGGAGCGTGGCGACACCGAAGAACTGGCCGGCCCCAGCTCGGCCTACGGCCAGGCGCGCCTGGACGATCCGGCGCTGGCCGCGCTGCGCTTCCAGCTGCAGCGCACCCCGCGCCGCGCGCTGGCCGGCGCCAATGTGACGCAGATGCACTACGCGCGCCGCGGCATCATCACGCCTGAAATGGAATACGTGGCGATCCGCGAAAACCTGCGCCGCCAGGAGTACCTGCAGGAGCTCGAAGCGTCCGGCCCGATGGGCAAGCGCAGCGCGCAGCTGCTGGGCCGCCAGCATCCGGGCCAGTCGTTCGGCGCCAGCATCCCGGACACCATCACCGCCGAATTCGTGCGCGAGGAAATCGCGCGCGGACGCGCCATCATCCCGGCCAACATCAACCATCCGGAAGTCGAGCCGATGATCATCGGCCGCAATTTCCTGGTCAAGATCAACGCCAACATCGGCAATTCGGCCGTGACCTCGTCGATCGGCGAGGAAGTCGAAAAAATGACCTGGGCCATCCGCTGGGGCGCCGACAACGTCATGGATCTGTCGACCGGCAAGCACATTCACGAAACGCGCGAATGGATCATCCGTAACAGCCCGGTTCCGATCGGCACCGTGCCGATTTACCAGGCGCTGGAAAAGGTCAACGGCAAGGCCGAAGACCTGACCTGGGAAATCTTCCGCGATACCCTGATCGAACAGGCCGAGCAAGGCGTCGATTACTTCACCATCCACGCCGGCGTGCTGCTGCGCTACGTGCCGATGACGGCCTCGCGCCTGACCGGTATCGTCTCGCGCGGCGGCTCGATCATGGCCAAGTGGTGCCTCGCGCATCACAAGGAATCGTTCCTGTACACGCACTTCGAAGACATCTGCGCCATCATGAAGGCTTACGACGTCTCGTTCAGCCTTGGCGACGGCCTGCGTCCGGGTTCGATCTACGACGCCAACGACGAAGCCCAGCTGGCCGAACTGAAGACCCTGGGCGAACTGACCCAGGTCGCCTGGAAGCACGACGTGCAGGTCATGATCGAAGGCCCGGGCCACGTGCCGATGCAGCTCATTAAAGAGAACATGGACCTGCAGCTGGACCAGTGCGGCGAAGCGCCGTTCTACACCCTCGGGCCTTTGACGACCGACATCGCGCCCGGCTACGACCACATCACCTCGGGTATCGGCGCGGCCATGATCGGCTGGTACGGCACCGCCATGCTGTGCTACGTCACGCCGAAGGAGCATCTGGGCCTGCCGAACAAGGATGACGTCAAGGACGGCATCATCACCTACAAGATCGCCGCCCACGCGGCCGACCTGGCCAAGGGCCATCCGGGCGCGCAGATCCGCGACAACGCGCTGTCGAAAGCGCGCTTCGAGTTCCGCTGGGACGACCAGTTCAACCTGGGCCTCGATCCGGACAAGGCGCGCGAATTCCACGACGAGACCTTGCCGAAGGATTCGGCCAAGGTGGCGCATTTCTGCTCGATGTGCGGACCGCATTTCTGCTCGATGAAGATCACCCAGGAAGTGCGCGACTACGCCGCCACCATGAACGTGAGCGAACAAAGCGCGCTGCGCCAGGGGATGGAAGTGAAAGCCATCGAATTCGTGCGCCAGGGCGGTGAGCTCTATAAAAAGGTGTAACCGTGATCGAGATCGAGGTGAATGGCGAGGCACGGCGCGTGGCGCCGGGCGCCTCCTTGCTCGACCTGGTCGAGGAACTTGGCCTGCCGCCCGGGCAGGCCATGGCGCTGGCGGTCAACCGCCAGGTGGTGCCGCGCCAGCAATGGCCGCAACGCGCGGTGCTGGCGCTGGACAAAATCGAGATCGTGCGCGCCATCGGCGGCGGCTGACAGATAAGGAATCGACAATGAACATGAACGATAACAACGGGGGCGCCAGCGACGTCCTCACCATCGCAGGAAAAACCTACCGTTCGCGCCTGCTGGTCGGCAGCGGAAAATACCGCGACCTGGCGCAAACGCGCGAGGCGACCGACGCCGCGCAGGCCGAAATCGTCACCGTGGCGATCCGCCGCGTAAACATCGGCCAGGACCGCAACGCCCCCAGCCTGCTGGACGTGCTGCCGCCCGACCAGTACACGATCCTGCCCAATACGGCCGGCTGCTACAACGCCAAAGATGCGGTGTACACCCTGCAGATGGCGCGCGAGCTGCTGGGCGGACGCAACCTGGTCAAGCTCGAAGTGCTGGGCGACGAAAAGACCCTGTTCCCGCACATGCCCGAAACGCTGATCGCGGCCGAAGCGCTGGTCAAGGACGGCTTCGACGTCATGGTCTACTGCAGCGACGACCCGATCCAGGCGCGCCTGCTGGAAGAAATCGGCTGCGTGGCGGTGATGCCGCTGGCGTCCCTGATCGGCTCGGGCATGGGTATTCTCAATCCCTGGAACCTGTCGCTGATCATCGAGCAGGCCAAGGTGCCGGTGCTAGTCGACGCCGGCGTGGGCACCGCGTCGGACGCTGCGATTGCCATGGAACTGGGCTGCGACGGCGTGTTGATGAACAGCGCCATTGCCGGCGCGCGCGATCCGGTGCGCATGGCCGGCGCCATGCGCCTGGCGGTGCAGGCCGGGCGCGAAGCGTTTTTGGCCGGCCGCATGCCCAAGCGCTTCGCCGCCGTGCCGTCCTCGCCGGCGGCCGGCAAAGTCGCGTGACAGGGCAGGGCGCGTTCATGCCGACGGTGCTGGTGTTCGCCGGACTCGATCCGTCGGGTGGCGCCGGCATCGCCGCCGACCTGACCGCGATCGCGGCCCAGGGCGCGCACGCGCTGCCGGTGGTCACCGCGCTGACGGTGCAGGACCATAACCGCGTGCACGACGTGGTGCCGGTCGATTGCGCCCTGCTCACGCGCCAGGCGCAGGCGCTGATCGACACGGTCGAGGTCAAAGCCGTCAAACTCGGCATCCCCGGCAACCGCGCCAACGCCGAAGCGATTGCCGCGCTGATCGTGCAACTGCGCCAGCGTCATCCCGCGCTTCCGGTGGTGCTCGACCCGGTGCTGGCCAGCGGCCATGGCGACGCGCTGGCGCGCGGCGACGCGCTGGCGGCGCTCATGCCCCTGCTGGCCGTGGCCACGCTGGTGGTGCCGAACCTGCGCGAAGCGGAAGCGCTTGGCCAGCTCGCGTGCCCGCATGTGCTGGTCACCGGCGGCCACGGCGAGGGTCCCGATGTCGTCAACCGCTGGCGTAGCGGGAACCAGGAGCACGCGTGGCGCTGGCCGCGCCTGCCCGGCGAATTTCATGGCAGCGGCTGCACCCTGGCGGCGGCGATTGCCGCCCGCCTGGCGCTGGGCGAATCGATGTTTGACGCCCTCGAACGCGGCCAGTCCTATACCCACCAAAGCCTGGCGCAATCGTTCGCGATCGGCGCCGGGCAGCGCATTCCACAGCGCTTACCTTCCTTACTATGAAACTGAAAGCGACACTCCCCATGCGCGGACTTTACCTGGTCACCCCCAACTGGGACGATACCGAACGCCTGCTCGACTGCACCCGCGCCGCCCTCGATGGCGGAGTGGCGCTGGTCCAGTACCGCCACAAGGATGCCAGCCCGGATCTGCGCCGGCGCCAGGGTGCGGCGCTGCTGGCGCTGTGCCGCCGCTACGGCCGTCCGCTGGTCATCAACGACCACCTCGACCTGTGCCTGACCTTGGGCGCCGACGGCGTGCACGTGGGCGGCACCGACGCTTCCGTGGCGCAGGTGCGCGCCGCCCTGGGACCCGGCAAGATCGTCGGCGCCTCCTGCTACGGCGACCTGGAACTGGCGCGCGCGGCCGAACGCGATGGCGCCACCTACGCGGCCTTCGGCGGCTTCTATCCCTCGCCGGTCAAGCGCTACAGCTTCACCACCGCGCCGGATATTCTGCTGGAAGCGCGCAGCCAGATCGCGCTGCCGCTGGTCGTCATCGGCGGCATGACGCCGCGTAACGCCGTGCCGCTGGTCGAACGCGGCGCCGACATGGTGGCGGCGATTACGTCGGTCTATGGCAGCGCCGATCCGGGCGCCGCCGCGCGCCAGTTCGACGCCTTGTTCGGCGCACAGCGGAAAACGTGCGCGAACGGGACCGGGGCCGTATAATCTTTTTACACTTCTTCATAGCGTAAAAGGACTTCCGTGCCAAATTCCGCCCCTGTCGCGAAACGCCGCATCCTCATCGTCGACGACGATCCGCTGCTCCTGCAGTTTCTCAATGAAGTCATCGGCCACGCCGGCTACGACACGGTGACCGCGTCGTCCGGCGAAGAAGCGCTGCAGCAGATCGTCGCGGGGGAGCCGGACATGGCGCTGCTCGACATCACCATGCCCGGCATGACCGGGCTGGAACTGGCGCACCACCTCAAGACCCACACCACGGTGCCATTCATGTTCCTGTCGGCCATCGGCGACAGCGAATCGAGCAAGCAGGCCGCCGCCTACGGAGCGCTCGGCTACCTGGTCAAGCCGGTCGACGCCGAGCGCCTGATGCCAGCCTTCGAGGCGGGTCTTGCGCGCGCCGACGATATCCGCCAGCTGCGCCGCACGGAACTGAACCTGAACGCCGCCCTGGCCGCCGGACGCGAAACCAGCCTGGCCGTCGGCCTGTTGATGGGCAAGTTCCAGACCGACCGCAACACCGCCTTCGAGGTGATGCGCGACCACGCGCGTTCGAGCCGGCGCAAGATCAACGAAGTGGCAGACCAGTTGCTGGCCGCCGAAGAAACGTTGAACAGTTTGCATGCCGGATTTGCCAGTCGTCTCAAATCGAAGTGATGCGACGCGAAGGCGTTGCGTGTTGCGGACGCTTTCAAAATAAAAAACTTGCACACTGTTCCCGTAGAGCAAAACTTTGCTACACTTGGTCCTGTGAGTTGCATTTCTTTATATGGTTGTTGCGTGACTGAGCCCTGACCCGCTCCTGTCCGCCCCTTTTCAGCGCCGCCTTTCCCCTGCGGCCGATAGATGTTTTCGGCCCAACTCCGCCGATTGTTCCCCTGATGTCGCCACGCTTGCGCTATTGCCGTGCGATTCAGGATGTCGATCGAACCGGTACAGAAAGGAGGTCGTCATGAAAGCGACCGCTAATTACAAACTCTGCATTTCCGACGCTGGCCCGCAAGTGGTGGCCAAAGAGCGCCGTACCCTGTTTTCCCACACCCCGCGGCGGCGCGAGGTCGGTTTCGCCTTTATCCCCCTGGACGCCGAGGCACCGCGCCTGACCGCGCCCTTGATGGACGCGGCGCTGGTACTCGGCTCCAGGGCCGATGCCGGCCCGGGCGACCGCGAGAGCGTCGTTCGCAGTGTGCCGCGTGTGCTGCACATCGACAGCGATGAAAAGACCGCGCTGGTGCTGGCCACGCTCCTGCAGCCGGAAGCGTGCGTGACCCACGTGGCCACCATCGCCGAGGCGCGCCACCTGCTTGGCACGCAACTGTATTCGCTGGTGGTGCTCGATCCCGGCCTGTCCGACGGCGACGGCCGCGCGCTGCTGCCCGAGCTGCTGACGACGCCCCTGCTGGTGTATTCGGCGCGCCTGCCCGACGCGCGCGACCCGGTGCGCGCCTTCCTGCCCAAGCCATGGACCTCGCCGCGCCAGCTGTGGAGCACCATTTCGACCATGCTCGGGATTGCACCCGGCATGACGGCGGGGGATTAGGATGGACACCGGCATCAACAACGGCCTCAAGTCCATCCTGTACGTCGAAGACGACCTGCACGTGCGCACCACGGCCAAGCTGGTGCTGGAGGTGATCGGCAAATTCGAGGTGCGCGACTGCGGCTCCGGGCGCGAAGCGCTGCTGGCGGCCATGGATTTCAGGCCCGACCTGATTTTGCTGGACGTGATGATGCCCGAACTGGACGGCCTCGCCACCCTGGCCATGCTGCGCCGCATGCCGCACCTGGCCGAGACGCCGGCGCTGTTCGTGACGGGCCTGACGTCGGAGGCGGACGTGCGGCGCTATGCCGAGGCGGGGGCGATCGGGGTCATTCCCAAGCCCCTGATGCCGCTGCGCCTGACCGGCCAGCTGCACTCGCTGTGGGAGCAGCACGCGCTTGCCGTGGCGTGAACGGAAGATGCACGCTTGGTTCCAGCTTGATATGATGGCGCAAGTGCGCCCGCGCGGCGCGATCCGATCATCTGAGGGACAGGAACAACATGAAAACCAAGGCAGCGATTGCATGGAAGGCGGGCCAGCCGCTGACGATTGAAGAAGTCGACCTGGCAGGCCCGCGCGAGGGCGAGGTGCTGGTCGAAATCAAGGCCACCGGCATTTGCCACACCGACTACTACACCCTGTCGGGCGCCGACCCCGAGGGGATTTTCCCCGCCATTCTCGGACACGAAGGCGCCGGCGTGGTGGTCGACGTGGGTCCGGGCGTGAAAAGCCTGAGCAAGGATGACCACATCATCCCGCTGTACACCCCCGAATGCCGCCAGTGCAAATTCTGCCTGTCGCAAAAAACCAATCTGTGCCAGTCGATCCGCTCGACCCAGGGGCGCGGGCTGATGCCCGATGCGACCAGCCGCTTCTCGATCGACGGCAAGCCGATTTTCCACTACATGGGCACGTCGACCTTCTCGAACTACATCGTGGTGCCCGAGATCGCGCTGGCCAAGGTGCGCTCGGATGCCCCGTTCGATAAAATCTGCTACATCGGCTGCGGCGTGACCACCGGCGTGGGCGCGGTGCTGTTTACCGCCAAGGTGGAAGCGGGCGCCAACGTGGTGGTGTTTGGCCTGGGCGGCATCGGCCTGAACGTGATCCAGGCGGCGAAAATGGTCGGCGCCGACAAGATCATCGGCGTGGACCTGAACCCCGAGCGCGAAGCGATGGCGCGCAAGTTCGGCATGACCCACTTCATCAATCCGTCCAAGGTGGAAAACGTGGTCGATACGATCATCGAGCTGACCGACGGCGGCTCCGACTACAGCTTCGAGTGCATCGGCAACGTGACCACCATGCGCCAGTCGCTCGAATCGTCGCACAAGGGCTGGGGCCAGTCGATCATCATCGGCGTGGCGGCGGCGGGGCAGGAGATTTCGACCCGTCCGTTCCAGCTGGTGACCGGGCGTGTGTGGAAAGGCTCGGCTTTCGGTGGCGCGCGCGGGCGCACCGACGTGCCGAAAATCGTCGACTGGTATATGGAAGGCAAGATCAACATCGACGACCTGATCACGCACCGGCTGCCGCTGGAACGCATCAATGAAGGCTTCGACCTGATGAAGAGCGGCGAGTCGATCCGTTCGGTTGTACTGTACTAAGCGCCTGCTCTAACAGGGAGGAATCGCGGCTGGCGCGCCTGGCAGCAACATCAGGCCCCAGGCGCAGTGCCATCGTTTCTGCCACTGGCAGAATCGATTTTCTACCACGGGCAGACACGATTCCGTCAAGCGCGCAGCCGCGCTTGACGGTGCTGACCCGGCATCAGTTTTGAAAACCAAGCCTGACGGGCCAGCACGGCCAAGCTGTTACCTCACCACAATTCCATTGGGCGAGATATCGATATCCACAGTCCCGACGCTGACCGACGCTACATCACTTGCCCAAAAACTAAGATTTTCGTTAGGTTGAGGATTGGCGCAATCGATCCGCAGGATCGATACGATCGTTGCGGTCTTTGTCTTTGCTTTCGAGCTGAATATATTCCAATAATGCGGTGAGGGCTTTATATCCTTGGGTGGAGTTTTGTAGCCATCTTTATGCGAGAACCGGGACATGCCATTTTGATCGGCCACCTTGACGCACAAGCTGGTATTGCTCGCGACATTGAATTTGAGCTCGCCCCATTTGTCTCCGGACGCAAGCAGCTCTGGCGCAACCGTGGTGTGCAGGTTGTATTCCCAGGTTCTGGCGGTCTCGCTGGCCAATTGATCGACGATCACGACAGTGGACATGGAGCGCAGATACACCAGTGTTCTTAGCGCCTTGGTCAAGGCCCCACCGTACGACGGAGCAGCATCGCTGGTCACGATGTCGTAGGGAACGGACGGGGTCCCTGGCACAGTCAGCGACGCGGTCAGCGCGACCGACGTCGATGGCCGCGCCGCGCCCGGGTTTAACGTGATCGGTTTGGCTCCCGGAGTGCGGCTGCCTTGGTCGCTGGCCATGTACTGCCCTTGTCCGACATCGAAAGTGATCGCATTGTGCGCCTTCGTCTGCTTGCTCCACAGCCGCCGATGAGCCGAATTGTAGTCGTCATAGTAGCCGCTATCCATCGCGAGAATCTTTCCTTTGTTATAAATAACAAAACTGTTCTGGTCCGCGTGGGCATGGTTTACCGACCCGAAAGGCGTGCTGCCCTTGAACAGGATGGATAATCTGTCCGGCTCAAAGGAGCTATGCAGCGCCGCGATACCAACGGATGGGAAGGCGGCACTCAGATACTCGGTAGGCTGGGGAACGGCGCTCTTTGCGCGCTTGCTCAACAACATGCTCAGCCGGGAGGGATCGTCGCCCGAGGAATTGGCGACAAACCACCGGGTGAAGTTCGAGTCCAAGCGGTTCATGATCGATTTTCCAAGCCGCGCCCTTTCGTTGCTCATGGGCGACTCCGCACCATCTCCAAAAGCGCCGGCGGGTGAACCCGGTGGAGTCGTGAAGACGATGAACTCCGGCAGATGCTGGAGATAAGGCTTGCTGTACAGCGGATAGTCGAGCACGCGCTCCATGGCGTCCCACGACAGGAGCGACTCGCTGGTATCGTAAAGTAGATAGGCGGAACCGTTTGAATATCCGCCATCCGCAGGATTGGTGGGACCGCTTGCGAATCCGCTATCCCCACCCCAGTTGGGCAGTTTCGTCACGTAGGTCTTGATCGCATTGTCCAGCCAGGCCTTGTCAACCGCGGCGCTGAAGTTGGGGTCGCCGCGCAAGAGCAGGTGCGCGCCAACGAACTTGCTCAGCCCGTTGAAGACAGTGCCTTCGTTAGGGGAGTCGATGACTTTTTGAGCCAGCGTTTTCACCTCATCCGTGCCCGTACAGGCGGTGACGAGATCGACGATGTTCTTTTTATCCGTATCGCTGAGTTTCTTGCCGTCGGTTGCAACGTGGCCCTGGACGAAATCGTAAGCGACGGCGAAATACCAGACATAGTCGCGCTTATGATAAATCCCGTCCGAGCAGTTATTTTTGACGATGGTTGGCGCGAACGCGCTGATACGATGGGAGAGCTCGTCCAGGTATCTTGAATCGCTGGTGACATAAAAAGCGAAGGCAGATTCGGCGGCGCCCTCCATCCATTTCAATGATTCATTCAGCGAATTCGCCCTGACTACCGGATCGGCACTCGTAAAGGCTTTTTTCACTATCGATCCATCTACTCCGTCGATATTCCTTCTGAGCACGTGCTCCGCCATGCTGTCGAAACCGAATTTCCTCTCGTACTTTGTTGCCTCGACGATGCCAAACAGCGAACGGTCGCCTTTTAACAAGCGCGGGCGTTTCGGCTCCGCCGCCACATCGAACGCCTTAATTCTTTGCTCCAGCAGCAAGCGTTCCTGTTCGGGTGTTGATGGCACGGTGGTGGCGGATAAAGCGGAAGTGGACATGCACGCGAGTGTTGTGAGCGCGACGAGTCGTTTGCTGAGCATCTTTTTCTTTCGATAAGCTGGGAGGGGGGCGGTTCCTGATCCGCTATTGGATCAGCCGGTTTGAAATTGTTTAACAAAAACTATAGAGTTCCATGGAAATAACCGCAAGGAAAATAGTATAACATGTGTTAAGGTTGACAAAGAAGCTACATGGGAAGGCAATAGCGTGATCGGGAAAACATCCCATGGCATCGGCATCTTTTCGTGGCATGCCAGCTGCCAGACTGCCGGCCCACGCCCCTGCGCACCTTCAAACCACCCGTTTTCGATCGCCTGATCCCGCAAATCGACTGTCCATCGCCTGTCGATGGAACCTGGCTGCCATCCTGTCTAGAGTCGTGCCATCAAGGCGCCGCGCCCGCGGTTGCCACCGAAGTAGAAAAAAAGTTCTAGACAAAACTATCTAGATATTTTATTCTACATTGGCCCTTTGACGGAGAGACCATGCACGCAGGAACCCACTCATGAACGCCATGCTCGCCGTTATCGTGCCCAGTCTGGGTTGGGCGCTGCTCGATTTTGTGTGGCAGGGCTTGCTGATCGGCTGCCTCGCCGCCATGGTGCTGGGATTGCTGCGCGGCGCGCGTCCCCAGCTGCGCTACGCGGTCGGCTGCGCCGCGCTGCTGCTGTGCGCCGCCTTGCCGCTGGCCGGCACGGTGCAGCGCGTGCTCGATGCGCAGGCGGTCACGACGATTTTGCCGCTGGCTGCGATCGGCATGCCGGCCATGCCCGGCGACGCGCCGATGCTGGCCGCGCAGGTCGCCACCTGGGAGCCGGTGCTGCAGCAGCGCCTGCCCCTGCTGATGTTTTTCTGGAGCTGCGGCGCCGGCCTGCTGGCACTGCGCCTGATGCTGGGCCTGGCCTGGGTGCGGCGCCGCAGCCAGCCGGGCCGGTATGCGCACAACGCCGCCTGGCAGGCGAGGGTAGACCGGCTGGCGCTGCGTTTCGGTGTCGCGCGCAAAGTCGCGCTGGGGCTGGTGGACGACTTGCCCAGCCCGGTCACGGCCGGCTGGTGGCGTCCGGTGATCCTGGTGCCGGCGTCGCTGGTAAGCGGCATGCCGCCCGACCTGCTCGAAGCCCTGCTGGCGCACGAAATGGCGCATATCCGGCGCCTCGACTATCTGGTCAACCTGATTCAAAGCGCGATCGAAATCGTGCTGTTCTATCACCCGGCGGTGTGGTGGCTGTCGCACCGGGTGCGGATCGAGCGCGAACAGATCGCAGATGATTTAGCAGCAAGCATGCTCGGCGAACCGCGGCGTCTGGCGCTTGCATTATCCGAACTGGACCAGTTCCAGTTCTCCACACCTCAACTCGCCCACGGGGCTCACGGAGGAAATCTTATGTCCCGCATCAAACGCCTGGTACGCCCGGATACCGAACCGCTCAACTGGAAAATGGCGCTGCCGATTCTCGGCCTGTCGGCCGCCTGCGCCGCCTTCTATGCCAACGCGCAGACAGCGCCGCTACCGCTTGCCAAAACCGCGCGCATCGATAGTGCGCAGGCGATTTTGCCGGTGCCGCCGGTACCCCCGGCGCCGCCCGCCGCGTCGGCCGCTCCCGCGGCATCGATGGATGTGCCGGTGCCGCCGGTACCACCCATGCCACCGATGCCGCCGCGTCCTCCCGTGACCATCACCAAGGGCGCCGGCGAGATGTCGTATGCGCTGGTGCAGGGCGCCGAGCGCAAGGGCATGCTCAGTGGCGACAGCCGCGATGTCGACGCCATCGACGCCGCCAAGCACACCGTCAAGGGCGATTTCCTGTGGTTCCGCCAGGGCGCCAAGGCTTACGTGGTGCAGGACCCTGCGCTGATCGCCAGGGTGACCGACGCCTATGCGCCGCTCAAGCGCCTCGGCGAGCGGATGGACGTGCATGGCAAGGAGATGGAAAAGCACGGCAAGGTGGTCGAACAGCTGGGCCGCGACATGGAACGCACTGTGGGCGCCAATCGGCCCGACGACGCTGAAACGCAGCGCATCACCGGTCTGATCGTGGCGCTGGCATCTCAGCAGGGCCGCTTGCAGCGCGACATTGTGCTGCTCGAGCGCCAGATCGACGACGCCAGCGGGGCCGAGCGCGCGCAGTTGTCGGGCAAACGCGCCCATCTCAACGTCAAGCTGGGCGACATCGAACGCCAGCTCGACGAGCAGCATGCGCAACTGGAACGCCAGCACAGCAAGCTCGCCGATGCGCGCGCTCCGATGGACGCCATCGGCAAGCAGATGAAAGAAGCCGGCAAACCGATGGACGCGCTGGGCAAGCAGATGAATATACTGGGCCGGGAAATGGACCAGCAAGCCAAAGCGGCCGAGCGCGTGATGCGCGAGGTGTTGCGCGACGCCGTCGCCAGGGGCCTGGCGCGGCCCGTGCCAGGGGACCGCGCGGGCTGAGCTGTCTGACTATTTTGGCAAATAGCCAAAAATGTCGAATCTGCAATGGTTTAGAATGGCGGCTCCGGCGATGCGCCGGGGTTGCCGCCCTATCTGACCATGAAAGTAAACATGAAAAAATTCATCAGCGTTTGTCTCGCGGCCACTGCCGTCTTGTGTATCGCTCCATCGCATGCCGCGCCGGTCGATATCACGGGTCGCTGGATCATTGACCTGGCGCCCATGGTGGCGGAGATGAAAGCGAAGAAGGCGCCGGCGAAAGCGATCGCGTCGATGGAGGAGACCTTCCGCGGCGGTATCATGACCATCGATGCGAAGGCGGTCAAGTTGAGTGTCGCCGGCTATGACGGCCAGCAGCCCGTCACCCTCAAATACAAAATGGTGTCGAGCACGGATAACTGCGCCACGATGCTCATGGATGGCTCACCGCGTCCCATTGCGTACTGTCTGGTGGCCGGCGGCATGCAGGTCAAGGACCCGACCGCCGGCATGACCCAGTTCTACCGGCGCCATTGATCACGCAGCGACGAAGGGCTGCAATATGTTAACTTAATTACATGTCGATTGTGCAATGGCTGTGCTCCGCCCAGTCGCACGCCGCCCCGGTCGATATCAAGGGAAGCTGGGAGATCGACCTGGCCCCGATGCTCGAACAGGCGAAGAAAAATAACGCCCCGGCCGAACAGCTTGCGCAGCGCGAGCGCAGGTTCCGGGGCAGCCAGATGGTGATCGATGCAAAAACGATCAAGCTGTCGCTGGCCGACAGCGTCGCCCAGCCGATGACCTATGAATACAAGATCGCCAAGACCGCCTCGAAGAAGGCCAACTGCGTCAGCCTGAGCATCGATGCCTTGCCCGCGCCGCTGGACTACTGCATCAACGATGGCGCCCTGTCCGTCAACGATCCCACCAGCGTGCCGGTGTCGGTCTACCGCCGCAAATAAGCAATGAAGCAATGAAGCCCGCAACACGGGCTTGACCTTTGCGATTACACGTGTAATCATAAGTGATCGATTACACGCGTAATTAATAAGGGGAGTGGCGCATGGAACAACAAGCAGGCGCGATCAGCGACGCCGAGTCGAAGGTCATGGAAGTGCTGTGGCAGGCTGGGCGTGCCATGCCGGCCGAGGATATCGTGGCCGCGCTCGTGAGCGGCCACCAGTGGCAGGAAGCGACCATCAAGTCGCTGCTCAACCGGCTGCTCAACAAGGGTGCGGTCAGCGCGCAGAAGGAAGGCCGCCGCTATCTCTACACGGCGGTGCTCAAGCGCGAGCACTGGCTCACCAGCGAAAGCAAGGGCATGCTCGATCGCCTGTTCGGCGGGCGCATCGCGCCGCTGGTGGCCCATTTCGGCAAGCACCGCAAACTGAGCAAAACCGACATCGCCGAGCTGAAACGCCTGATCGGAGAGCTCGACGATGATCAATAGCCTGCCCGATCTGCTGCTGCGCCTGGCCATCGCCGCCAGCGCGGCCATTGTGCTCCTGCTGCTGGTGCGGCGCCCGCTGCGCCAGCGTATCGACGCCCGCCTGGCTTACCAGGCCTGGCTGATCGTCCCGCTGGCCATGGCCGCCGCCGCGCTGCCGCCCTTGTTCGCCGCCCCGGTAAAGGCGCTGGTGCTGCTGCCGGCGTTCGGCCGTGCGGGGAGCGCGACGGAGGCGCTCAGCGCCGCCAATCCTGGTGTCACCGGCTGGCTGCTGCTGGCATGGGCATGCGGCGCGCTGGCCACGCTGGCCCTGTTCTGCCTGAGCCACCGCGCCTTCGTGCGCGGCCTGGGCACACTGACCGAGCGTGGCGGCCTCGCCTACGCCGCCCATGCGGCTGGCGGGCCGGCCCTGCTCGGGTTGTGGCGCCAGAAGATCGTGGTGCCGGCCGATTTCGAGCAGCGCTACAGCGCCGCCGAACAGGCGCTGATCATCGCCCACGAGCAAGTCCATGCGCAGCGTGGCGATGCCGCCGCCAATACCTTGCTGGCGCTGATGCAATGCGCCTTCTGGTTCAATCCCCTCGTGCATCTGGCCGCACCGCGCTTTCGCTTCGACCAGGAACTGGCCTGCGACGCGCTGGTGATGCGGCGCCATCCGGCCCAGCGCCGCGCCTATGCCGGCGCGATGATGAAAACCCAGGCCGGCGTGAGCGTCACGCCGTCCGTCTGCCACTGGCAATCCTGCCACCCACTCAAGGAGCGCATCATGCATCTGCAACAAACCTCACCAACCCCTTCGCGCCGCATGGCAGGGCGCATGCTGGTAGCGGCGCTGGCCGCCGTCACCGTCTTCGGCGCCCTGGCCGCACGCGCCGAGTCCACGCCCGGCTACGCAGTGGCCATGACGCTGCGCGTCGGGGTTGACGCGGCGCCGCAGAACGTCAACATTCTCACGCCGGCGGACTTTTCGGTGCGCTCGGGAGCGGGCGAGAGCGTGTGGACCGGCGATTTTTCGATTACCGCGGTCGGCACCGACCAGGTGTTCATCCGCAGCAAAATCAGCCAGAACGGCAAGCTGGTGAGCGAACCGGGCATGCTGACACGCCTGGGCACCAGCAGCGGCATCAAGATTGCCGGCGCCGAGGGCAAGCCCGGCCTGGCGCTTGAATTGACGGTCACGCCTGCGGCCCAGGCCGTGCCCGGCGCCTGACAAGGCCCGTTCGCCAGCGAAACCGCCGCCGTCCGGCGGCGGTGCGCCGGTATAATCACGGTATGCAAAATCTCCTCCATAACCTCAATCCCGAACAACTCGCCGCCGTCACCCTGCCACCGCAGAGCGCCCTGATTCTAGCGGGCGCCGGTTCCGGCAAAACGCGCGTGCTGACGACCCGCATCGCCTGGCTGATCCAGACCGGCCAGGTGTCGCCGTCCGGGATCATGGCGGTGACGTTTACCAACAAGGCAGCGAAGGAAATGCTGACCCGCCTGTCCGCCATGCTGCCAGTGAGCACGCGCGGCATGTGGATCGGCACCTTCCATGGCCTGTGCAACCGCTTCCTGCGCACCCATTACCGCGATGCCGCGCTGCCGCAAACCTTCCAGATCCTCGATTCCCAGGATCAGCTGTCGATGATTAAACGTTTGCTGAAAGCGAACAATATCGATGACGAAAAGTACCCGGCCAAAAACCTGATGTATTTCATCAACAATGCCAAGGACCAGGGCTTGCGTGCCAACCGGGTCGAGGCGCACGACCCGATCGAACGCAAGATGGTCGAGTTGTACGAACTGTACGACAACCAGTGCCATCGCGAAGGCGTGGTCGATTTCGCCGAACTGCTGCTGCGCGCCTACGAGCTGCTCGAACGCAACCAGCCGCTGCGCGAGCATTACCAGGCGCGCTTCAAGCACATCCTGGTCGACGAGTTCCAGGATACCAATGACCTGCAATACAACCTGCTCAAGCTGCTGGCGGGGCAGGGCCAGCAGGTCGCCGGCGCGCTGTTCGCCGTGGGCGACGACGACCAGAGCATTTACGCCTTCCGCGGCGCCAATGTCGGCAACATGAGCGCCTTCGAGCGCGAATTCCGGGTCGAGAACCTGATCAAGCTGGAGCAGAACTACCGCTCGCACGGCCACATTCTCGACAGCGCCAATCACCTGATCGCCAACAACAGCAAGCGCCTGGGCAAGAACCTGCGCACCGATGCCGGCCACGGCGAGCCGGTGCGCATCTACGAAGCCTCGTCCGACCTGGAAGAGGCGCAGTGGATCATCGAGGAAGCCAAGAGCCTGATGGCTGAGGGCTCGCTGCGCCGCGAAATCGCGATCCTGTACCGCTCCAATGCGCAGTCGCGCGTGATCGAGCACGCCCTGTTCGCGGCCGGCCTGCCGTACACCGTGTACGGCGGCCAGCGCTACTTCCAGCGCGCCGAGGTCAAGCACGCCATCGCCTACCTGCAGCTGATGGACAATCCGCACAACGATTCGGCCTTTCTGCGCGTGGTCAATTTCCCCACGCGCGGCATCGGCATGCGTTCGATCGAAGCGCTGCAGGCGGCCGCCGAACAGTACGGTATTTCGCTGTACGCGGCGGTGCCTTACGTGGCGGGCAAATCCGGCTCCTCGCTGAACAGTTTCGTGAAACTGGTCGAAGGGGCCCGCTTCGAGACCCAGCAACTGGCGCTGCCCGAAACGGTGCGCGTGGTGCTCGAGGCCAGCGGCCTGCTGCAGCACTACCAGAACGAAAAGGAAGGCGCCGACCGCATCGAGAATCTGGAGCAGATGGTCAATGCCGCCACCCAGTTCGTGCAGGAAGAAGGCTTCGGCCAGGGCGCCCCGGCTTACATGGGACCGAAGACGCAAGCCAGCGCGGGCGAGCTGATTTTGAATGGCGACGGCACCGAAATCATCGACGCCGACATCCCGCTCAACACCATCATGTCGCCGCTGTCAGCGTTTCTGTCGCACGCCTCGCTCGAAGCGGGCGACGCCCAGGCCCAGGCCGGGCAGGATGCGCTGCAGCTGATGACGGTGCACTCGGCCAAGGGCCTCGAATTCGACGCCGTGTTCATCACCGGCCTGGAAGAAGGCTTGTTCCCGCACGAGAGCAGCTCGCGCGAAATGGATGGCGTCGATGAAGAGCGGCGCCTGATGTACGTGGCCATCACGCGCGCGCGCAAGCGCCTGTACATGAGTTTTACGCAAACGCGCATGCTGCACGGCCAGACCCGCTACAACATGAAGTCGCGCTTCTTCGACGAGCTGCCGGAAGAGGCGCTCAAATGGATTTCGCCGCGCGTGCAGTCGCACTGGTTCGGCAACAAGAAGTCGGCCTGGGATGACGCCAAATTCAGCAGCGGCGGCTCGGACAACAAGATCGCCCAGCAGATCACGCAGAAAGCGGCCAGCAACGGGCCTGGATGGCGCATCGGCGAATCGGTGGAGCACGCCAAGTTCGGTGAAGGGGTGATTGTCAATATCGAGGGCGGCGGCAGCAATGCGCGCGCCCAGATCAATTTCGGCAAGGCCGGCATGAAAGTGCTCGACCTGTCAGTCGCCAAGCTCGAACGCGTGGCGCGCTAAATTGACGGCGGGTGGGCCGGCGCCCACCCGCTTGCGTCCTTGTTTGCGTTCCTACTTGAGCGCCGCCTCTTTCGCCAGCAGCGACGGGTCGCCGAAGATCTGCCGGTAGCTGCAAAAAATCGCGCACTGCAGCAGCAGCACGAACTGCAGCATCAGCCAGATGACGGCAATCCGCCCGCCCTGGCTGTCGCCGAGCAGCAGCATGACCATGATCGACGCACCGAAAAACATGGCGCTCCACGCCAGCAGCATCACCATGAACGGGCGGATCGCCCCGAAGATGCCGAAGACGCTGTAAAAGATCGCTTTGCCCGGTGACATCTGCTGCCAGTACGTCAGCGGCGGCGCGAAGCACAGCGCCAGCAGCGCCATGCTTTGCAGCAAGCCCGTCAGCAGTACCGCCTGCATGTCGGCGGTGCTGATCTTTTGCGCGGCGCGTTCGGCCAGCGGCACGCTCATCTGCTTGATGAATTCTGGCGAAATCATCAGCGCCAGCATCACGCCGAGCAGGATCGACAATCCCAGGTAGACCAGGCCCAGCTTGCACAGGCGGCGCAAGGCCGGCTGGCGAAATCCCGTCAGCAGCACGCCGGGCGTGACCGGCTGGTCCTGCCCGATCAGGTTGCAGGCCTGCAGGATCGCCATGCTGAACGAGGGAACCAGCACCATCGTAATCATCTGTCCGAGCAGGGGAATGGTGCTCAGGGTCAGGCTGAACAGCAGGGTGGCGAACAGCAGCATGGTGAGGATCGCCGGCTGCTTGCGGAACAGGGCGAATCCCTGCTTGATCCAGAGCCATCCGGTGATGGCGGGAAGGCGGCTCATGCGAACAATTCCGGGGCTGGGGTGGCGATGCGCTCGCGCAGGATGCGCTCGAAATGGGTCGGGTCGTGCGGGGTCAGCATTTCGGCTTCGCGCGGCAGGTAGAGGTCGTACAGGCGCGAGAGCCAGAAGCGCAGCGCGGCGGCGCGCAGCATGGGCTGCCAGGCAGCCTGCTCGTCGGCCGTGAACGGGCGTACCGCGTGATAGGCGTCGAGCAGGGCGCGCACGCGCTGCGCGTCGAGCACGCCGGTAGCGAGGTCGATGCACCAGTCGTTGACGGTGACGGCCACGTCGAACAGCCAGGTGTCGCAGCCGGCGAAATAGAAATCGAAGAAGCCGGTCAGGCGCTCGCCGACGAACATCACATTATTGCGGAACAGGTCCGCATGGACCGGGCCGCGCCCGAGCCGGTGGTAATGGTCGCAAGCGGCGAACGCGCTCTGGAAATGCATCTCGGCGCGCAACAGGTGGGCGTTGCGCTCGTCGAGGAAGGGCAATACCAGCGGCGTGGTGTCGTTCCACCAGTCCAGGCCGCGCAGATTCGGCTGCTGCAGCGGGAAGTCGCGCGCGGCCAGATGCATCCTGGCCAGCATCACGCCGACGGCCGCGCAATGGACCGGCTGCGGCGCCATTTGCGATGTGCCTTCGAGTTTGCTGACGATGGCGGCCGGCTTGCCGTGCAGCGGCACCACCAGCTCGCCCGACTCGTCCGGCACCGGGGCCGGCACCAGCACGCCGCGCCCGGCCAGATGGCGCATCAGTTGCAGATAAAACGGCAACTGCGCAAAACTGAGGTTCTCGAAAATCGTCAGCACGTACTCGCCGCGCTCCGTATCGATGAAGAAATTGCTGTTTTCGATGCCGGAACTGATCCCTTTGATGGCGATGGCGTTTCCTAATGGAAACTTCTTCAACAACAAGGTGAGGTCATCCATGCTGACCGCGGTAAAAACTGCCATGTGCAAGCGAAGGGTAAGGTGAGTCGATCGATATCGGTGCGCGCGCGCAAGGGGATGCGCGCGGGCGGATGGGGCGGATTACTTGGCTGGTGCGGGCGGTGGCGGCACCGGTGCCGCCTCGGTGTTAGCGGCGGCCTCGCTGGCGTCTTTTTTCTTCTTGTTCAGGTCGAATTCACCGACTGTCCACTGGGGCGCGCGCAGGGTCGAACCGCTGGCGTCGCCGGTCGAACTGCCGCCGGCGGGGTTGGTGCCCTTCATCGTATAGCTGCTCTTGCCGGTTTTGACCTTCACTTCCGTGGTCCGGCCGCCCTCGCGTTTTTCGGTGATCTTCGGCTCGTTCGCGCGCGGCGCGGGGGTTGCGGGGGTGACTGGCGCCAGGTTGCCGTCGTCGATGCGTTCGAGCTTCGGCGGCGCGTCGCTCGGCTTGGATTGCTGGGCCCCGGCCAGGTTCGCGTGGGCCAGCAGGCACAGTGCCAGGGTCTTGCAGAGAGAAGAAATGCGCAGCATGATTGGGTCGCCTTGTGATCGTGTGGACCATTGTAACAAACCCCCGCCCCGCCGTGGAAACACATCGTCCAAGCCAGTGCAATTCCTACCGCCCAAGTCCGCCCCCTACAACCGGGGTCAGAGCTCTGATTAGCAACAAATGCCGTCGGACCTCGCAGAACCGCAGTCGCACCCCGGTTTTCTCCGATTTTGCAAGGAACTGTGCCTCAAAAGTTGCCTAACCGGGGTCAGACCTCCGACTAGCAACAAAAATGTTTCGATTCGGGGGGCTGACCCCGGTTAGGAAACAAAAAAGTTGCGAGTCAGAGCTCTGACCCCGGTTGGGCGATATTTACAGGCGCTTCGCGCTTCGGGCCAGCCGCGCTTTCTGCGATAATGACCGGTACGCTGCCGCGCCCGCTCCTGTCCCGGCTCAACCTCATTTTTGGCACTATGCAAAATACCCTGCTGTTAGTCGACGGTTCCAGTTATCTTTACCGTGCTTTTCACGCCCTGCCTGACCTGCGCAGCCCGGACGGCCATCCCACCGGCGCCATGCACGGCATGGTCAACATGCTGCGCCGCCTGCGCCAGGATTATCCGGCTGCGTACATCGCTTGCGTGTTCGATGCCAAGGGCAAGACTTTCCGCGACGATATGTATCCGGAATACAAGGCCACGCGCGCGTCCATGCCGGACGACCTGCGCCTGCAGATCGAGCCGATCCACGAAGTGGTGCGCCACATGGGCTGGCCGATCCTGATGGTCGACGGCGTCGAGGCCGACGATGTCATCGGCAGGCTGTCGGTCCAGGCGTCAAGCCTGGGCATGAACACCGTCGTGTCCACCGGCGACAAGGACCTGGCCCAGCTGGTCAACGACAAGGTCACCCTGATTAACACGATGAGCAACGAGAAGCTCGATGAAGCCGGCGTGCTGGCCAAGTTCGGCGTGCCGCCCAACCGCATCATCGATTACCTCACGCTGATCGGCGACACGGTCGACAATATCCCGGGGGTGGCCAAGTGCGGCCCGAAAACCGCCCTGAAGTGGCTGGCGCTGCACGACAGCCTCGATGGCGTGATCGCCAACGCGGCGTCCATCGGCGGCGCGGTCGGCGAGAATCTGCGCCAGGCGCTCGACTGGCTGCCGCAGGGCCGCGCCCTGATCACCGTCAAGACCGATTGCGACCTGGCCGCGCACATGGTGTCGATCGCCGACACCCTGGTGGCGCAGCCGGAAAACAAGGAGGGCCTGAAAGCCTTCTTCGAGCGTTACGGTTTCAAGACCCTGCTGCGCGAAGTGATCCAGCGCGACGACGAAGGCGCCCCGCGCGCACTGCTCAATTCCCCCGAGGGCGACCTGTTCCCCGGCGCGGTGGTGCCGGTCATGCGCGGCGAGTACGACACCGTGGTCACCGAGGCCGAGCTGGAACGCTGGCTGGCGCTGGTCGATGCCGCCGAACTGACCTCGGTCGATACCGAAACCACCTCGCTCGACCCGATGACGGCCCAGATGGTCGGCATTTCGCTGTCGGTCGAAGCAGGCAAGGGCGCTTACATTCCGCTGGCGCACCGCTACGCCGGCGTGCCCGAACAGCTCGACCGCGAGGCAGTCCTGGCGCGCATGAAGCCCTGGCTGGAAGATGCGTCCAAACCGAAGGTCGGCCAGAACCTCAAGTACGACAGCCATATTTTCGCCAACCACGGCGTGACCCTGCGCGGCATCATGCACGACACCTTGCTGCAGTCGTACGTGTTCGAGTCGCACAAGCCGCACGACATGGACAGCATGGCCCTGCGCCACCTGGGCTACACCACGATTCCGTTTACCGAGGTATGCGGCAAGGGCGCCGGACAGATCTGCTTCGACCAGGTGGAACTGGGGCGCGCCACCGAATACGCGGCCGAGGATTCCGACATCACCCTGCGCCTGCACCAGGCCATGAAGGGCCATGTCGAGAGCGACGAGAAGCTCAATTTCATCTACCGCCAGATCGAACTGCCGACCTCCGTGGTGCTGCACAAGATCGAACGCAACGGGGTGCTGATCGACGCCGAGCTATTGAACGTGCAGTCGGGCGAACTCGGTGCGCGCATCATGGAGCTCGAGCAAAAAGCCTACGAGCTGGCCGGCGGGCCGTTCAACCTCGGTTCGCCCAAGCAGATCGGCGAGATCTTCTTCGGCAAGCTGCAGCTGCCGGTGATTAAAAAGACCCCGAGCGGGGCGCCGTCGACCGACGAGGAAGTGCTGCAAAAGCTGGCCGAGGACTTCCCGCTGCCGAAAATCCTGCTCGAGTACCGCGGCATGTCCAAGCTCAAGTCGACCTACACCGACAAGCTGCCCAAGATGGTCAACCGCGCGACCGGCCGCGTGCACACCAACTACGCGCAGGCGGTCGCCGTCACTGGCCGCCTGTCGTCGAACGAACCGAATCTGCAGAACATCCCGATCCGCACCGCCGAAGGACGCCGCATCCGCGAAGCCTTCATCGCCGGGCCGGGCAACGTGATCGTGTCGGCCGACTATTCGCAGATCGAGCTGCGCATCATGGCCCATATTTCGGAAGACGCGGCCATGCTGCGCGCCTTTGCCGAGGGCGAGGATATTCACCGCGCCACCGCCGCCGAAATCTTCGGCGTGCCTCCGGCCGAGGTGCAGGGCGAACAGCGGCGCTATGCGAAGGTCATCAATTTCGGCCTGATCTACGGCATGAGCGCCTTCGGGCTGGCCGCCAACCTGGGCATCGAACGCGCGGCGGCGCAAAACTATATCGACAAGTACTTCGCGCGCTTTTCCGGCGTGCGCCAGTACATGGAAGACACGCGCATGCAGGCCAAGGCGCGCGGTTACGTCGAAACCGTGTTCGGACGGCGCCTGTGGCTGCCGGAGATTAATTCGCCGAACGGGCCGCGCCGCCAGGGTGCGGAACGGGCCGCGATCAACGCGCCGATGCAGGGCACGGCGGCGGACCTGATCAAGCTGGCCATGATCGCGGTGCAGAACTGGCTGGAGACGGACAAGCTGGGCACGCGCATGATCATGCAGGTGCACGATGAACTTGTACTGGAAGTGCCGCAGGCGGAACTGGAGCTGGTCAAGACCAGGCTGCCGCAGTTGATGGCGGGCGTGGCGGCCCTGAAAGTGCCCTTGCTGGCCGAAGTGGGTATTGGCAAAAACTGGGACGAAGCACACTAATAACTTATAGATACCTACTGAAAGAGGGAACGATGAAGAGCACATTTATCCGCCTTAGCACGGCAACCACCGTATTCGCCGCCCTGGCGCTGACTGCCTGCGGCGGCGGTGGCGGCAGCCCCGGCGCCAACCGCACCGGCGGTAGCGGTAACGGCAACACCACGCCGCCGGCGCTGGGCGGCACGACGGGCACCCTGGACGTGTCGCTGACCGATGCCCCGGCCTGCGGTTTCGATGCCGTCAACGTCACCGTCAGCAAGGTGCGGGTGCACAAGAGCGCCGGCGCCGCCGATGCCGACAGCGGCTGGTCCGAGGTGGTGCTGGCTCCGCCGCGCAAGATCAATCTGCTCAATCTGACCAACGGCAAGCTCGATCCGCTCGGCTCGACCGCCGTACCGGCCGGGCGCTACAGCCAGGTGCGCCTGGTGCTCGACCCGAACACCGGCGCCGGCTTGGCCAACACCGTCACGCCGACCGCCACCAAGGTCGAAACGACCCTGGAAACGCCCGCCGCCATCCACTCCGGCGTGAGGATCGCCAGCGATTTCGAGGTCGTGGCCGGCCAGGCCTATGGCCTGGTGCTCGATTTCGACGCCTGCCGCTCGGTCGTCACCAAGGCCGCCGGCGGCTACCTGCTGTCGCCGGTCGTTACCGTCGTGCCGGCCAAGGCCAATGGCATCACCGGCTTCGTCAGCCCGGTCTTCGCGCGCGATGGCGTGGTGGTCAGCGCGCAGCAAAATGGCAATGTGATCGGCAGCACCGTCGCCGATCCGGCCACCGGCGCGTTTGCGCTGAGCCGCCTGAACCCGGGCGCCTACGATGTCGTCCTGGTCGGCACGGGCCACGCGGCGGCCGTGATCGGCGCCGTTCCTGTGACCAGCACGACCGGTACCACGGCGGTCAGCACGGCGGCCGCGCCGATCAGCATGCCGGCCAGCCTGACGCGCACCATCAGCGGCACGGTCACCCTGCTGCCGGCGAAAGCGACCGTCACGCCGTTCGTCAAAGTGCTGCAGACGGTTTCCGCGGGCAAGACCGTGGTGATCCAGGCGCGCGATACCGGCACCGGCGGGACCTACTCGATCAATGGGCTGCCGGTCGCCGCGCCGCAGTATGCCAATTACGGCGCATCCCTGCCGCTGACCTTCGGTCCGGTAACCCCGGTCCAGGGCCTGGGCGGGTACCGCGTGGACGCGCTCGCCACCGGTTATACCAGCAAGACGGTGGCAGTGGTCGACGTGGCGGCTGGCGACAAGGCCGACGTCAACCTGCAGCTGGTGCCGTAAGGCGCCTGCCATCCCGTCCTGCGGCGCGCCATGGAGGCGCCGCGGGCGTGGTGGCGCCTCCGGTGCCAGCCTGCCTGGTTTGGTCCTGATGGGGCCGAACCGGGCGGCTGGCGGCCCGGAGCGGTACAATGCCCGGCTTGCGATCAGCGCAAGTGTCGTTCAAGAGGCTTCAAAATCGATTCAACCCTCATTTCCATCCTGCTGGCAACGACCATCGGGGGTGTGCTCAGCATTTCCGCCGCTGCCGTGTTTTCGTTCGCCCTGCTCTCGAAAATGGTCGAGCGCATGGTCAGCCTGTCAGTCGGGATCATGCTGTCGACCTCGCTCCTGCACGCCTTGCCGGAAGCGTTCGAGTCCGGCGCCGATGTGCGCAGCCTGTTCGCCACCTTGCTGGCCGGATTGCTTGCATTTTTCATGCTGGAAAAGTTCGCCATCCTGCGCCATTCGCACCATCACGAAGGCGATGGCCACCACCATGCCCACGGGCACGACAAGCGCGAAGCCGGCAAGGCCGGCTGGATGATCCTGCTGGGCGACGGCATGCACAATTTTACCGATGGCATCCTGATCGCCGCAGCCTTCCTGGCCAATCCGGAACTGGGCATCGTCACCGGGCTGGCCATCATCGCCCATGAAATCCCGCAGGAAATCGGCGACTTCATCGTCTTGCTCAACGCCGGCTTTTCGCGCACGCGCGCCTATCTGTTCAATCTGCTGTGCAGCCTGATGGCCGTGGCTGGCGGTTTGCTCGGCTATTTCACCCTGGACCGCGCCAGCGGACTGATTCCGTACGTGCTGGTATTTGCCTCCTCGGGCTTCTTGTACATTGCCGTCAGCGATTTAATGCCGCAGATGCAACGCCGCGCCACCGTGCGCGAATCCGTTCCGCAAGTGTTGCTGATCGGCGTAGGCGTGCTGATCGTGCTGTTTCTCACGCGCGGAACTTAAGCATCGCGGCGGCAATTTTTGCAGCCCGCAATAGATATTATTCCGGTCCGGATATTTCATTTCCCTCTGTTATGCACCAGGCGCTGGAATGCGCATGGCGTTTAGTCCCCGTCAAACCCGCGCTATTGTTTAGCTCGCCAGCCTCTTTATACTACAAGCCTGAAGCAGGGAAGCGGTGAAGCGAGACCACCTTTTGCCTCGCAACCAGTCTGGAGGACATATGGCTGAAGTCGTGCTATTCCAACATGCTAATTTTCACGGTGCGCATAAACATCTGTTTCGGTCTGAATCGAACCTGAATGCGCCTGATGATAATGCGTTCAATGATCAGGTATCGTCGTTTGTCGTCTTGTCGGGCCGATGGCAGTTTTTCCGCGATAGCAATTTCCAGGGACCATCGTCCCAGGTGTTCGGGCCGGGACTGTATAACTGGGTCGAAGCGGTGAATATTCCGAACGATTCCATTTCGTCGGTACGGCTGACCTGAGCCGCGGCCGGTAAGGGCGGCATGCGCGCCGGCGTGACATAGGGCGCGCCAGCCGCCTGCAACTCAGTAAGGAGGATATATGGCTGAAGTCGTGCTATACCAACATATCGATTTTCGTGGCCGGGAAAAGCATCTGTACGGCTCGGAACGGAATCTGAACGCTCCCGACGATAATTTTTTCAACGATAAAGTATCGTCGTTTGTCGTGGTATCCGGCCGCTGGAAATTTTTCCGCGATAGCGAGTTTCGCGGGCCGGGATCGCGGGTTTTTGGACCCGGACGTTATCGCTGGGTCGAAGCGGTGGATATTCCGAACGATTCCATTTCGTCGGTGCGCCTGATAGCGGCCTGATTTGGCCGTGATCCATGACAAGCGCATGCCTGATCGTTTTCACGCGCTTGTCATCAAGCTGTCACATATCTATGCGAGGCTATGCTCATCACAAAAACAAAAAAGGAGAATATGACCATGCTCAGCAACGTAGTGAATCACATCAACACCTATCGCGCCGCCCGCATCAAGCATCAATCGCCGTACCGGGCCGAAATGGCCGATCTCCCCGCGACGCTGTATCCCTTCTGGAAACGCAGTGCGCAACACGAATTCAAAGGCATCCCCCAGGATGCCTTTTTTTTCGCCCGCGCCGCCGAAGGCTTGATGGCGTTTTTCGACTGCGTGCGCGACAGCGGCATGCCGTGCGGCTTGCCGTCGATGGCGGCCGATTCGGTGTGGCACGCCTGGATGCGCCTCTCGCCCACCGGCCTGAACGCCTTTTGCCGCAAGCACTTCGGGCGCGTCATCCCGCACGTGGAAGCGCTCGACATGGCCGGCGGCATGGAAGGCGCGCTGGCCGCGTGCCTGGTGCGCGCGCGCCGGATCGAGCGCATGCCTGTGGCCGGGCCCAACCTGCCGCGCCTGTTCGCACTGGACCGCATGCTGGCCATGCCCGGCGGTTGCGGCTACCTGCTGTTCAACGGCCAGGTGGCGTCGCTGGCGCTCGACGCGCGCGGGCGCGCCATCGGCGTGCCGGCCTATGTCGACAGTCTGTGTCCGGAGCGATTGCTGGGGGCTGGCCTGATCAGTGACGACGAATACCGCCGCCACGCGCGCAAGGCTGGGCCGGCCGGCACCAGCGACCGCCATTCACCCTGCGGCACCGGTGCCTGGGAGGGCCCGAGCGAGGCCGGGGGCGATGCGGGCTGCGGCGGCGGCTGTGGCGGCGATTGATCGGCGCAGCGCCGGCGATGGATGCTTCTGGTCAGCCCGCGCCGCGCAGGCGTTTTATGTTCCGGTGGCTACCGGGCGTGCCGGATCGGCGCACCACTCGCTCCACGAACCCGGGTACAGCGCGGCGCCGGGTAGCCCGGCCACTTCCAGGGCCAGCAGGTTGTGGCAGGCGGTCACGCCCGAGCCGCACTGCATGATGGCACCGGACGGATTGCCCACCAGGGGCGCCAGTTCCGCCTTGAGCTGGGCGGCATCCTTGAAGCGTCCGTCCGGTCCCAGGTTATCCTTGAAGAAGTGGTTCTTCGCGCCCGGTATATGGCCGCCGACCGGATCGATGGTTTCGTTCTCGCCGCGGAAGCGGTCAGCCGCGCGCGCGTCGAGCACCACGCGCTTGCCGCCCTCGATATTATCGAGTACATCGGCCGCCGAGACGGTCGTCACCAGCGGCGCGCGTTCCGTGATGCCGCCGCTGCGCGATGGCGGCGCGGCCGTCGACAGCGCCAGTCCCGCCGCCTGCCAGGCCGCCAGGCCGCCATCGAGCACCGCTACCGCCGGATGGCCGACCCAGCGCAGCATCCACCACAGGCGCGCCGCGAACATGCCGCCGTGCGCGTCGTAAGCGACCACCTGGCTGTCGTCGTCGATGCCCCAGCTGCGCAGGGTGGCGATCAGGTCGGCGCGCTCCGGCAGCGGATGACGTCCGCGGAAAACGCCGTCGGCGCCGCGCTTGGCGCCCGACAGTTCCGTTTCAATATCGGCGAACAGGGCGTGCGGCAGGTGGCCTGCGGCGTAGGCGTCGCGTCCGGCGGACGGGTTCATCAAGTCATGGCGGCAGTCGACGATGACCCAGGCCGGGTTGTCGATATGGCCGGCCAGGTCGGCTGCGGAGATCAGTGTCGTGTACATGGGCGTCCTTAAAGTTCGCTTGCGATGGGATCGGTCTTGCTGACGGCGGCGCCGCGCGGCGTGCTTTGCGTATTGTAAAACGTCGCGGCGATGCCCGACACAAGAATCACCGTCATTCCCAGCCAAACGTACCAGGTAAATTTGTCTCCCCACAGCAGCATGCCCCACAGGCTGGAAAAGACGATGCCGGTGTACTGCAGGTTGGCCACCACCAGCACCTTGCCGATGCGGTAGGCGCGCGTCATGGCGATCTGCGCGAACAGGGCGGACACGCCGATGGCCAGCAGCAGCGCGGCGCCATGCAGGTTATGCGCGGTGAATAAGGGCACGCCGGCGCCGCGCCCTTCGAGCAGGGTGCCGGCCAGGCCGGCCGTGGCGGTCATCGCGGAAAAATAGAACACCACGCGGAACTCCGGTTCGCCCAGCTGGCCCAGGCGCCGCACCTGCATGTACGCCATCGCCGACAGCACGCTCGAAAGCAGGCCGACCACGCCGCCGAGCCATTGGTTGGCCGCGATGGCCGGCTGCAGCACCAGCGTGACGCCGACAAAGCTCATGATCACGGCCACCACCAGCGGCCATTCGGCATGGTCCTTGGCGTGCCACCAGCCGGCGCAGAACAGGAAGGCGGCGATCCAGATCGGCGCCATGTAATTGAGGGTGACGGCGGTGGCCAGCGGCAGTTTGCCGATCGCGAAAAACCACATCCACAGCGACACCACGCCCACGACACTGCGCCACAGATGGTCTTTCACGAACGCGGTGCGCAGGGTCAGGCCCTGGTGCCTGACCATGACGAGCAGCATGACGGTGCCGATCAGGCCCCGGTACATGACGATTTCGGACGTCGAATACACGCTTGATGCCAGTTTCACGGCCGCGCCCATGGCGGCAAAAGCGAAGCTGGCAAATAACATCCACAGTGCTGCTGCCATGGTTTCCTTATTGGTCGACGCCGGCCGATGCGGCCGCGGCGGCGCGTTTTTCAGTAACGGTGTTGTAGAACGTGGCGGCGATGCTGGAAGCGAGGATCAGTCCCATGCCGAGCCAGACATGCCAGTCGAAGACATCGTGCCAGATCAGGATGCCCCACACGCTGGAGAACACGATGCCGGTGTACTGCAGGTTGGCCACCACCAGCACCTTGCCGGTGCGCCAGGCGCGCGTGAGCGCCATCTGGGCGAACACGCCGGAGGCGCCGATGAACAGCAGCAGGGCGGCGCCGCGCGGCGAATGCGCATGCCAGGCGGCGCCGTCGGGCGAGCCGCCCGGCAGCAGGCTGCCGGCCAGGCCGGCCGCGATGTTGACCGCCAAAAAGTAGAACACCACCCGGTATTCGGGTTCGCCGGCGCGGCTCAGGCGCCGCACCATGGTGTAGGCGACGGCGGCCAGCACGCCGGACAACAGCGCCATCAGCGCGCCGAACCACTGCTGCGCCTCGAACGCCGGACGCAGGGCCAGTATCACGCCGCCGAAACTGACGCCGATGGCCGCCAGCAGGGGCAGGGCGATGCGCTGCCCGCCCTGCCACCAGGCGAAGGCGATCACCGCGACCGCGGTCCAGATGGGCGACATGTAATTGAGGGTGACGGCGGTGGCCAGCGGCAGCTTGGTGGCCGCGTAAAACCACATCCACAGCGACACCACGCCGATCGAACCGCGCCACAGGTGCCCGCCCAGGTGTCCGGTGCGCAGCCTGCCGCCCTGGTGGCGGATGAAAAAGTACAGGAGGATGATGCCGACCAGGCCGCGGTAGAACACGATTTCGGCCACCGAATACTCGCTCGAGGCCAGCTTCACGGCCGCGCCCATGAGCGAGAACAGGAAGCTCGCTACCAGGATCCAGAGCGCGGCCATCGCTCGGCGCCTACAGCGCCAGGTTGCTGCGGTACCACTCGTGGAAGTGCTGCATGCCGTCTTCCATTGGCGACTGGTACGGCCCCACCTCGTTGACGCCGCGCGCCAGCAGGATGCGGCGGCCGGCGTCCATGCGCTGGGCGATTTCATCGTCCTCGATGCAGGTCTCGAAGTAGGCGGCGCGTTCGGCCTCGATGAAGTCGCGCTCGAACAGCACGATCTCTTCGGGGTAGTAGAACTCGACCACGTTGCGCGTCTTTTGCGGACCGTCCGGCCACAGGGTCGAGACGATCAGCACGTGCGGATACCATTCGACCATGATGTTCGGGTACAGCGTGAACCAGATCGCGCCTTTTTCGGGCGGCACGCCGCCGCGGAACTTGAGCACCTGTTCCTGCCAGCGCTGGTAGATGGGCGAACCGGCCTTGCCCAGGCCGCGGTTCACGCCGACCGTCTGCACGCTGTAATCGCGCCCGAATTCCCAGCGCAGGTCGTCGCAGCTGACAAAGCCGCCCAGGCCCGCGTGGAACGGCTCGACGTGGTAATCCTCCAGGTAGACTTCGATGAAGGTCTTCCAGTTGTAATCACAGGTCTGCACCTCGACGTGGTCGAACATATAGCCCGAAAAATCGAAATCCTTCGTCACCGACAGGCCGGCCAGTTTTTCCATGACGTTGTAGCCGTTCTGCTCGAACAGCAAGCCGTTCCACTCCTGCAGCGGCGTCTTGGACAGGTTCAGGCACGGTGTTTCCGGAAAGTGCGGCGCACCGATCAGCTCACCCTTGAGGTCGTAGGTCCAGCGGTGCAGCGGACAGACGATATTGTTCGCATTGCCGCGTCCGTTGAACATCAGCGCCTGGCGGTGGCGGCACACATTGGACAGGACTTCGATCCCGTTTGCGTTGCGCACCAGCATGCGGCCCTCATTCTCGGCAGCGAGCGTGGCAAAGTCTCCCGTTTCGGGCACCATCAGCGTATGGCCGACATAGCGCGGGCCATGCTGGAACAATTGCTGCATTTCGCGCTTCAAGAGCGCTTCATCAAAGTAAGCATCTACCGGAAGCTGCGCGCATGAGCGCGCCAGCTTGGCGTGGGTAGCCAGATCGGACATCCCAACCCCCCTTTTATATGTGCATCAGCCAAAGAAGAGAAAGAATCCAAAGACCAGTATTTTTAAGTGCGGAATACGGCATTTCGGACAGAACCGGCGATTATAGCGCGGAACGGGCCCTACCGTCTTGGTCCGGCGCGGGAATGTGGTGTGGGCGAATGCAAATGTTGAAGGAAAAACATGGTTTTCATCGATCCAGCCCCAATGCGATAAAATGCCAAATCGCCACCCGTCAGGATGGATTGTTCTAGAATAAGCGATTAGACTGGCCGCCGCGCATAAAGTTGCGGGCGGCGGTCTCACATAAAGTAACTATGGCAAAGAAATTAATAGCGGAAAGCGCAGCTGCGCCCGAATCGTTCGAACAGGCGATGGCCGAACTGGCCCAGCTGGTGACCCAGATGGAAGCCGGCCAGTTGCCGCTGGAGGCGTCGGTCGCGGCGTACGCGCGCGGCTCCGAGCTGGTGCGCTATTGCGCGGCGCAGCTCGAAAAAGTCGAGTCCCAGGTCAAGGTCCTCGAAGGCGACATGCTCAAGCCCTTTGCGGCCGACGGCGCCGGCGAGGGCATGCAATGAGCGGCGGAGCTTTCGGCGACTGGATGAAAACCGTGCAGGCCGGCGTCGAAGAGGCGCTGGGCGCCTTGCTGCCGCCGGCGGGCGCGGTGCCGCACAAACTGCACGAAGCGATGCGCTACACGGTGCTCGGCGGCGGCAAGCGGGTACGCCCGCTGCTGGTGTTCGCCGCCGGCGCGCTGTATGGCGCCGATACGCGCGCCCTGGAGCGCGCCGCCGCCGCGGTCGAAATGATCCACGCCTACTCGCTGGTGCACGACGACATGCCCTGCATGGACGACGACGACCTGCGCCGCGGCAAACCGACCGTGCACGTGGCCTACGACGAAGCGACCGCGCTGCTGGTGGGCGATGCGCTGCAGTCGCAGGCCTTCCTGGTGCTCTCCGAAGGCATGGACATTCCGGCGGCGCGCCAGGTGGCGATGCTGCGTTTGCTCGCGCACGCGGCCGGGTCGGCCGGCATGTGCGGCGGCCAGGCGATCGATCTTGACAGCGTCGGCATCAGCCTCACGCTCGAACAGCTCGAACAGATGCACCAGCTCAAAACCGGCGCCTTGCTGCGCGCTTCGGTGGTACTGGGCGCGCTGGCCGGCGGCGATGTGAGCGACGAGCAGATGACGGCGCTCGACGCCTACGCAAAAGCGATCGGGCTGGCCTTCCAGGTGGTCGACGACGTGCTCGATGCGACCGCCGATTCTGCCACCCTCGGCAAGACCGCGGGCAAGGATGCGGCGGCCAACAAGCCGACCTATGTATCGATTTTGGGCCTGGAGCCATCCAGGGTCTTGGCAGAAAAATTGCGGAACGATGCGCATGACGCGCTCGCGCCGTTTGGTGAAAAAGCAGATCGGCTGCGCCAGTTGGCGGACCTGATCGTGCAGCGGAAAGCGTAAATGAACTTGCTAGAGACAATCAACGAACCGGCCGAACTGCGCAAGCTGGCACGCGCCCAACTCACGCCCCTGGCGCACGAGTTGCGCCATTTCCTGCTCGATTCCGTGTCCAAGACCGGCGGCCACCTGTCGTCCAACCTGGGCACGGTGGAGCTGACGATTGCGCTGCACTACGTGTTCAACACGCCGTACGACCGCATCGTGTGGGACGTGGGCCACCAGACGTACTCGCACAAGATCCTCACCGGCCGGCGCGACCAGATGCACAGCCTGCGCCAGCTGAACGGCATTTCGGGCTTCCCGCGGCGCGACGAAAGCGAATACGACACCTTCGGCACGGCGCACTCGTCGACCTCGATTTCGGCCGCGCTGGGCATGGCGCAGGCGGCCAAGATCAAAGGCGAATCGCGTCACGCGATCGCCGTCATCGGCGACGGCTCCATGACCGCCGGGATGGCCTTCGAGGCGCTCAACAACGCCGGCGTACAGGAAGACATCAACCTGCTGGTGGTATTGAACGATAACGACATGTCGATTTCGCCGCCGGTCGGCGCGCTCAATCGCTACCTGGCGCGCCTGATGTCGGGACAGTTCTACGCGGCCGCCAAGAACGTCGGCAAGTCTGTGCTGCCCGGCCCCGTGCTGGAACTGGCCAAGCGCTTCGAAGAACACGCCAAGGGCATGGTGGTCCCGGCCACGATGTTCGAGGAATTCGGCTTCAACTACATCGGCCCGATCGATGGCCATGACCTGGACTCGCTCATTCCCACGCTGGAAAACATCAAGAAGCTCAAGGGTCCGCAATTTTTGCATGTGGTGACCAAAAAAGGGCAGGGCTACAAGCTGGCCGAAGCCGATCCGGTGCTGTATCACGGGCCGGGCAAGTTCAATCCGACCGAAGGCATTCTGCCCGCGAAAGCCGGCAAGACCACCTACACGGAAGTCTTCGGCAACTGGCTGTGCGACATGGCCGCCGCCGACAAACGCCTGGTCGGCATCACGCCGGCCATGCGCGAAGGCTCGGGCATGGTGCGCTTCGAAGAGCAGTTCCCGGACCGCTATTTCGACGTCGGCATCGCCGAGCAGCACTCGGTGACCTTCGCCGGCGGCCTGGCGACCGAAGGCCTCAAACCCGTGGTGGCGATCTACTCCACCTTTTTGCAGCGCGCCTACGACCAGCTGATTCACGACGTGGCGCTGCAAAACCTGGACGTGCTGTTCGCGCTCGACCGCGCGGGCCTGGTCGGTGCCGACGGCGCCACCCACGCCGGCAACTATGACATCCCGTACCTGCGCTGCATTCCGAACATGGTCGTCATGGCCGCCTCGGACGAAAACGAATGCCGCCAGATGCTCAGCACCGGCTACCAGTACAACGGTCCGGCGGCGGTGCGCTATCCGCGCGGCGCCGGCATTGGCGCGGTCATCGAAAAAGAACTGACGACGCTCCCGATCGGCAAGGGCGAGATCAAACGCGAAGGCAAGAGCGTGGCGATCCTGGCCTTCGGCTCGATGGTGGCGCGCAGCGTCGTGGCGGGCGAGGAACTCGACGCGACGGTGGCTAATATGCGCTTCATCAAGCCGCTCGACGTGGAACTGGTCAAGCGGCTGGCGCAGGAGCACGACTACCTGGTGACGGTGGAAGAGGGCGCGGTCATGGGCGGCGCCGGTTCGGCCGTGGCCGAGGCGCTGGCGGCGGAGGGCATCCAGAAGCCGCTGCTCATTCTCGGCCTGCCCGACAAATTCATCGACCATGGCGACCCGGCAGCCCTGCTGGCCAGCGTGGGACTCGACGCCAAGGGCATCGCCGCGTCGATACGCCAGCGTTTCGGCGCCGCCGAACCGCGCCTGGTGGTCAACAATACCTGACACGCGGTCGTTACGGAACGCTGCGCGATGCGCTGCCAACGAAAAGCGCCAACCTTCGGGTTGGCGTTTTTGTTTGCGCGCAAATGCCGTGGGCCTTTTGATCAACCAGGAAGCCAGGCGATGCAAGATTGATGCATTCGTCCGCGCGACGCGACCGTTATCTGAAGAGCGCGTCGATCCGCGCGCGCAGCACCGGCACCAGATCCTGCTCGAACCACGGATTGCGCTGCAGCCAGGGCGTGTTGCGAGGCGATGGATGCGGCAGGGGGAAATACGCCGGTGCGACATCGCGCCATGCCTGGACTGTGCCGGTCAATGACGGCTGGCGGCGCGGGCCCAGAAAGTGGCGCTGGGCGTGCGCGCCGATCAGCAAGGTCAATTCTATATCCGGTAATTTGGCCAGCAGATGGTACAGCCAAAGATCGGCGCATTCGCTGCGCGGCGGCAGGTCTCCACCGTTGCCCCGGCCAGGGTAGCAGTACCCCATCGGGATGATGGCAAAGCGTGTGGGATCGTAGAACGCCTTTGCATCCACACCCATCCATTCGCGCAGCCTGGTGCCACTGGCGTCATCCCACGGGATGCCCGAGGCGTGCACGCGCGCGCCGGGCGCCTGCCCGACGATCAGCACGCGCGCGCCTTCGCCGACCTGCACGATGGGGCGCGGACCTTTGGGCAGATGGGCTTCGCAGGCACGGCACGCGCGCACGTCGGACAGCAGGCTGTCCAGATTCGGATAGTGCTTGAGGACTGCGATGTCAGTCATCCGCGTTTGCGGCGGGCGGCGCCGGATAGGTGATGCGCTTACCGTCGACATGGGCGAACGGCGTCAAGGCGTGCGGCCTGCGTCCTGTGGGCCCGATGATATGTTCAACGCCGATGTGGCGCACCAGCAGCGCGTCGCCGATCATCGAGCGATGGCAGCGCCACGGAACGGCTTCCGCGCACATCAGCGCACAGCGCTGCTTCTGAGCGAGGCCGCTCAACACTTCCAAGCCTTCGGCGAATTCGGCTGACTGCATGTGGTCGGCGTAGCCGCGGAACGAGGCATTGCGCCAGCCGGTATTGGGCGAGTCCTTCGCTGCGCGGCGTAGTCCGCCCAGCGCCTGCATGTAGCGATAATTGATGCCGGCGGCAGCCAGTGAATGCGGCAACGTATGCTGGCCGAACTGGGGATTGTGGCGCGAGCGCGGAACGGTGCGCACATCGACCACGCAGCCAATTTCATTGATGGCCAGCAGATCGAGAAACGCAACCAGCGGCCGGTTGGAATGACCGATCGTGCAAACGAGTGCCCCGGTTGGCGTGGCGGGAGGAACTTTGCTTGGCTTTTCCACGAGGTGGCAAAACAGTTACGGGCTGTCGAAGCTGTGTAAGTTACTAGATTTGATGATAACACTGCCTTTGCGGCGCACGATTGACGGGACGACAGGCCTTCAAAGATCGTCGATATCGATGATGGAAGGCAGCGCTTCGAGCTCCAGATAATCGACTTGCGCGATCGACTGGCGCCAATCGTCCAGATGCAGCGCCAGTAAGGGCCGCATCGCGTCCTTGAACGCGCACCGGTTTTCCTCGGTGATGAATGGCGCTGCCAGCCTGGCGTCGAGCAGAAACGATTCCGACCATTTTGTCTGGGGTGTCCTGTCTCCCAGATCGGCGGGAAAGGCGCTTCCCGCGTCCCATATCTTCCGGGCCAGGCCGAGCCACAACAATATCTGCGCGCGCCAGTGCGGATCGTCAATCGCGAAGATCGAGTCCACCCAGCCCTCGATGTCGCGAGGATCGAGATACTTCAGGCAGAAGAACAGCGATACCGACAGGTCGCTGCAGACATCCCACCAACCCCACGTCTCATCAGGGCTGTTGGGCGGGCCATTAAAGAAATGGTCGAGGATCAGCCGGCCGTTCTTCCAGCGCGACGGTCCCATGATGACCTGTCCCAGCGTCTGCAACACGTCGTCATAGGTCCAATCGTCGATGCGGACCGGGTAATGGATAAAGAATGCCGTCGCCAGCATCTCGATAACGGACCGCTGCGCTGGCGCTTGCTTTATCCCGATCAGTCTTGGAAGCAGGTAAGCGAACCACGCATCCCATTCGTCCATATGGCCGAAGCTGGACGTCCCGCTGGCGATGTCCCACAGCGTCTCATTGATCTGATTGTCGGAGAGATGTTCGACGGCTGTGGTACCGAGATAGCCGTACATCTTGCGCTCATCATTCATGAACCATGCTTCGCCCATGACGGCCGATGGCTTGGGCGCCGCCTGGGCCATGCGTGCCAGCGTTTGCGGGTCAGGTCCCGTTCCTGGCTGCCATCTGAAGCCCGGGCTGCGCGCCGGCGCGCGCTTGGAACGCTTGTCCACTTACTTGCGCACGCGCGCCAGTTCAGCCTTGAGCCAGTCCGCGCTGTTGACCACCGCCGTGCCGGGACAGCGCATCTGGTACGCCTCGCCGCTCATGCTGCTGCCGGTCGCGCCGCGCTCAATGAAGCTTTCGGTGCTCGTCAACAGCTTCTTCTTGTCGAGATAGTCGTACTTCTTTTGCAGGTGCGCACGCGCCGCCCTGGCATCGTGCCAGCTGCCGTTACGGTTGAACTGGCACTGCGACTTTTCAACCGCGTCGAGCAGGCGAGTGATCTCGGTACGGGTGACGTCGGGCGTGGCGGCAAACGCACTGCCGGCGCTCCACAGTGCCGCGGCCAGCGCGGCAATCAGTGTCTCTTTCATGGAGATCATCCTCTCTTGCGCTCATGCTGCCACAGCACGTCACTGCCGCCCGCGAAGCGGTTCAACACGCGCGAGAGCACGAACATCAGGTCCGACAAGCGGTTGACGTACTGGCGCGGATGGTCGTTGATGGTCTCGGTTTTGCCGAGCGTGACGATGCTGCGCTCCGCGCGCCGGCACACCGTGCGGCATACGTGCGCAATCGACGCCGCGCGCGAGCCGGCCGGCAGGATGAAATCCTTCAGCGGCGGCAGGTCGGCATTGTATTTTTCGAGCAGGTCGTCGAGGCGCGCCACATGCTCGTCGGTGATCAGGGTGTAGCCGGGGATGCAGATCTCGCCGCCCAGGTCGAACAGGTCGTGCTGGATCGAGACCAGTTCCTCGCGCAGCTCGGTCGGCATGTCTTCGCACAGCAGCAGGCCGACGAAGGAATTGAGTTCGTCGACTTCGCCCAGGGTGTGCACGCGCACGCTGTCTTTTTCAGTGCGGCTGCCGTCACCCAAGCCGGTGGTGCCATTGTCGCCCGTGCGGGTGGCGATTTTAGAAAGTCGGTTGCCCATGATTGTTTTCCGGTAGCTGAATCATAATCAGGCAGGATACGACAAAAGCGGCGATAACGCATACAATCGATGCATGTCAGCTTCCCTTCCCATCGATCCCGAACGCAGGCGGCAAGTCGCCCAGGCGCTGCTGGCGGTGCTGCCGGAACGCTGCGTGCTGTCCGACCCCGAAGACACCCGCCCTTACGAGTGCGACGGCCTGGCCGCCTACCGCCAGTTGCCGATGATCGTCACCTTGCCCGACGACGAAGAGCAGGTGCTTGCCATCCTCAACGTTTGCCGGGAACTGAACGTGCCGATCGTGCCGCGCGGCGCCGGCACCGGCCTCTCGGGCGGGGCGCTGCCGATCGCCGACGGCGTGGTGCTGTCGACTGCGCGCATGAACCGCATCGTGCGCATGGAGCCTTATGCGCGCCTGGCGGTGGTGCAGCCGGGCGTGCGCAACCTGGCCATTTCCGACGCGGCCGCGCCGCACGGCCTGTATTACGCGCCCGATCCATCCTCGCAGATCGCCTGCACCATCGCCGGCAACGTGGCGGAAAATTCGGGCGGCGTGCACTGCCTCAAATACGGACTCACCGTGCATAACGTGCTGCGCGTGCGCGTGGCCACCATCGATGGCGACATCATCGAACTTGGCGGCGAGGCGCTCGATGCACCGGGCCTGGACCTGCTGGCCGTATTCATCGGCTCCGAGGGCATGCTGGGCATTGTCACCGAAGTGACGGTCAGGCTGATCCCGAAGCCGGCCACCGCGCGCGTGATCATGGCTTCGTTCGACAGCGTCGTCACCGGCGGCAATGCGGTGGCCAGCGTGATCGCCGCCGGCATCATCCCGGCCGGGCTGGAAATGATGGACCAGACGTCCGCGCGCATGGTCGAACCGTTCGTGCGCGCCGGTTACGACACCGATGCTGCGGCGATCCTGCTGTGCGAGGCGGACGGCACCCAGCTGGAAGTGGACGAGGAAATCGGACGCATGTCGGCGGTGCTCCAGGCGGCCGGCGCGAGTGCCATCGCCGTGTCGCAGAGCGAGGCCGAACGCCTGCGCTTCTGGTCGGGCCGCAAGAACGCCTTTCCGGCGGCGGGCCGCATCTCGCCCGATTACTACTGCATGGACGGCACCATCCCGCGCAAGAACCTGGCGCAGGTGCTGACCGGGATCGCGCAGATGGAAGTGACCTACGGCCTGCGCTGCGCCAATGTGTTTCACGCCGGCGACGGCAACCTGCATCCGCTGATCCTGTTCGACGCCAACGAGCCGGGCCAATTCGACCGCGCGGAAGCGTTTGGCGCGGCCATCCTGGCGCTGTGCGTCGAAGTGGGCGGCACCATCACCGGCGAGCATGGCGTGGGTATGGAGAAGATCAATTCGATGTGCGTGCAGTTCACGCGCGCGGAACTCGATGCCTTCTTCGCCGTCAAGCGCGCCTTCGATGCGCCGCACCTGCTCAATCCCGACAAGGCCATCCCCACGCTGAACCGCTGCGCCGAATTCGGCAAGATGCGCGTCAGCGGCGGCGTGCTGCCCTTTGCCGGCCTGCCGCGTTTCTGACATGGGAGACAATGTGCAGCGGATCGAACAATTCAGGGAACAGGTGCTGGCGGCGGCAAGCAGTGGCCGCGCCCTGCGCATTCGCGGCGGCGGCACCAAGGATTGGTACGGCCAGGCCAGCGATGGCGACATTCTCGACACGTGCGGTTTCAGCGGCATTGTCGACTACGAGCCGACGGAATTGGTCATTACCGCGCGCTGCGGCACGCCGCTGGCCGAGATCGAGGCGGCGCTGGCCGAACGTAACCAGATGCTGGCATTCGAGCCGCCGCACTTCGGCGCAGGCGCCACCATCGGCGGCGTGGTCGCCAGCGGCCTGTCCGGCCCGCGCCGGGCCAGCAGCGGTGCGCTGCGCGACTTCGTGCTCGGCGCCGTCCTCATGGACGGCAAGGGCGAGGTGCTCACCTTCGGCGGCCAGGTCATGAAGAACGTGGCCGGCTACGACGTATCGCGCCTGCTGGCCGGTTCCATGGGCACGCTGGGGCTGATGCTGCAGCATTCTATCAAGGTGCTGCCGCGCGCGCTGCGCGAGACCACCTTGCGCTTCGAGACGGATGAAATCGACGCGCTGCGGCGCCTGAACGAGTGGGCGGGCCTGCCGCTGCCGATCTCGGCCAGTTGCTGGCATGGCGGCGTGCTTACCTTGCGCCTGTCGGGCGCGCAGGCCGCGGTCGTTGCTGCCGCGCGCACGCTGGGCGGGCAGGCGGTCGATGACGGCCCCGCCTTCTGGGCTGCGCTGCGCGAGCAGCAGCATGCGTTCTTCGATGGCGACGCCAGCCTGTGGCGCCTGTCGGTGCCGTCGGCCACGGGCGCCATCATCCTGCGCGGCGCGCAGCTGATCGAGTGGGGCGGCGCACAGCGCTGGCTCAGAATCGATGCCGATGCGGCGATGGCGCACAATATCCGGCGCGCGGTGGCGGCGGTGGGCGGCCATGCCACCCTGTTCCGGGGCGGCGACAAGCGCCTCGGCGTGTTCCAGCCGCTGGCGCCCGGCGTCGCCAGGATTCATCAACGCCTGAAGGCGGCCTTCGATCCGTCGCAGGTTTTCAATCCCGGACGGATGTACTGATGCAAACCAACCTCGCCGATTTCATCAAGGGCACGCCTGACGGCGACGAAGCCGAAGCGATCCTGCGCGCCTGCGTTCATTGCGGCTTCTGCACCGCCACCTGTCCCACTTACCAGCTGCTGGGCGATGAACTCGACGGCCCGCGCGGACGCATCTACCTGATCAAGCAGGTGCTCGAAGGTGCGCCGGTCACCGTCAAGACCCAGACCCACCTGGACCGCTGCCTGACTTGCCGCAACTGCGAGACGACTTGTCCGTCGGGCGTGCGCTATGGGCGCTTGGCCGACATCGGCCGCAGGGTGGTCGAGGAGCGCGTCCAGCGTCCGCTCGGTGAACGCATCAAGCGCGCGGTGCTCAAGGAAGCGCTGCCGCGCGCGTGGATTTTCAAGCCGGCGTTCAGGGCGGGGCAGCTGTTGCGGCCACTGCTTTCGCCGGCGCTGCAGGACAAGCTGCCCAAGACGCGCAGCGCAGGCCACTGGCCGGCGCGGGAACATGCGCGCAAGATGCTGGTGCTGCAAGGCTGCGTGCAAAGCACCATGGCGCCCGGTATCAACGCCGCCACGGCGCGGGTGCTCGACGCCTTTGGCGTGCAGCTGCTGGCCGCGCCCGAGGCGGGCTGCTGCGGCGCGCTGCGCTACCATCTGAACGACCAGGAAGGCGGCCTCGATGACATGCGCCGCAATGTCGACGCCTGGTGGCCGCTGGTCGAGGGCGGGCATGTCGAGGCGATCGTGATGACTGCGTCGGGCTGCGGCGTCACTGTCAAGGAATACGGGCACCTGCTGGCGCACGACAGCGCCTACGCCGCCAAGGCTGCGCGCATTGCGATGCTGACGCGCGACCTTAGTGAAATCATGCCGCAGTTCGAGGCCGAACTGGGAGCGAAGCTGAAAGGGAAAGTGGCGAAGCGGGTGGCGTTCCACCCGCCTTGCACCCTGCAGCACGGACAGCAGATCCGCGGCAAGGTGGAAGGGGTGTTGCGTGCTGCCGGCGTCGATGTGACGCTGTGCGCCGACAGCCATCTTTGCTGCGGTTCGGCCGGCACCTATTCGGTGCTGCAGCCTGCGCTGGCGACTGAACTACGGGACCGCAAGCTGGCCAGTCTGCAGGCTACGAACCCGGAAGTGATTGTGTCGGCCAATATCGGATGCCAGACACACCTTCAATCGGGCACGGAGACGCCCGTTGCGCACTGGATCGAGTTAATCGACCAGGCGCTGGTCTGAGATTACGCGGCCAGTTTCGCTTTTTCCGCCGCGGTCAGGCGCTTGCCGGTGACGACGATGGTGGTCATGTCGGCCTTGGCGTCGGCGTCGGCCTTGGCGGCAGCGGCCGGCGAAGTCGGTGCGGTGCGGGCGCGCGGTGCTTCAGCGGAGGCCATGGCGGTGACAAAGGTCAGTGCAACTGCGGCGATGACGACGGCTTCCATGTTCTTCACGATGTTCATATCGATCCTTTTTCAATGTGTTTGTTTGGTATGTACACATTATGCGGCATCGCAACATATAACTCCAATTTCAAATTAGAATGTTCGTCATTCACGTTTTGAATGATGTAAGCACATTATTTGATGAAGGTTATTTGCTTTGTGAATGCTGGTGCGAGCAATCGCCGTCGTTTTAGCCAATGGCACGATCGACGGGGATGAGGAAGCGGGAAGGTGCGACGGAGAGGGGACGGGAACGACGGGGACGAGAACAGGCGGACGGCGTAACCGTTAGCCCTTATCTGCGAGCAGCTTCTCGATATCGTCGACCAGCTCTTCCGGCTTGGTCATTGGTGCGTAGCGTTTGTACACGCTGCCGTCTTTCCTGATCAGGAACTTGGTGAAGTTCCATTTGATCCGCTCGGTCCCCAGCACACCGGGTGCCGCTTTCTTCAAGTGCTGGAACAGCGGATGCGCATTATCGCCATTGACATCGATCTTGGCAAACAGCGGAAACGTGACGCCATAGTTCTTCTCGCAGAACGCGCCGATCTCGCTTTCGCTGCCCGGTTCCTGTCCGCCGAACTGATTGCACGGAAAACCCAGCACCGCCACGCCCTTGTTCCTGAACTGCTGGTACACGACTTCAAGGCCCTTGTACTGCGGCGTGTAGCCGCAGGCGCTGGCCGTGTTCACGACCAGCACAACCTGGCCCTTGTACATGGCCAGGTCCACCGGCGTGCCCGAAATATCAGCCGCCTTGAAATCGAGTGCGCTCGTCACACGATACCCAGATGCTCGGTGCCGTGCGAGAGGTCGCGGTTCTTGGCTTCCTTGCCGTTCAACTTGATGTTCAGGCGCAGGTCATTGACCGAGTCGGCGTTGCGCAGCGCGTCTTCGTAGGTGATCTTGTCCAATTCGTGCAGGTCGAACAGCGCCTGGTCGAAGGTCTGCATGCCCAGTTCGCGCGACTTCTTCATGATCTCCTTGATCTCGTGCACATCGCCCTTGAAGATCAGGTCCGAAATGAGCGGGGAGTTGAGCATGATTTCGATCGCCACGCAGCGGCCCTTGGCTTCCTTCATCGGAATGAGGCGCTGCGACACCATGCCCTTCAAGTTCAGCGACAAGTCCATCAGCAGTTGCTGGCGGCGTTCTTCGGGGAAGAAGTTGATGATGCGGTCGAGCGCCTGGTTGGCGCTGTTGGCGTGCAGGGTGGCCATGCACAGGTGACCGGTTTCGGCGAAGGCAATCGCGTGTTCCATCGTTTCGCGGTCGCGGATCTCGCCGATCTGGATCACGTCCGGCGCCTGGCGCAGCGAGTTTTTCAGCGCGACTTCAAACGACTCGGTATCGACGCCCACTTCGCGCTGCGTGATCACGCAGTTCTTGTGCGGGTGAACGTATTCGACCGGGTCTTCGATCGTGATGATATGCCCGTAGCTGTTTTCGTTGCGGTGCCCGACCATCGCCGCCAGCGTCGTCGATTTACCCGAACCGGTCGCGCCGACCATGATCACCAGGCCACGCTTGGTCATCACGATGTCTTTCAGGATTTCCGGCAGGCCCAGGTCGTCCAGGCGCGGAATGGCGGTGGTGATGGTACGCAGGACCATGCCGACAGAACTCATCTGGATAAAGGCCGATACCCGGAACCGTCCCAGGTCGCCCGGGCTGATTGCAAAGTTCGATTCCTTGGTCAGCTCGAAGCCGGCGGTCTGCTTGTCGTTCATGATCGCACGCGCCAGGTCGGCGGTGTGCGATGGCGTGAGCGCCTGGCTCGACACCGGGGTGATCTTGCCGTCGATCTTGATCGCCGGTGGAAAACCGGCCGTGATGAACAGGTCGGAGCCGCCCTTGCTGGTCATCAGACGCAGAAGGTCGAACATGAATTTTGAGGCCTGGTCGCGTTCCATTAAATATCCTAAAAATTAGCCGGGGAAGTTTTCCGGCGTTTTGGCGGCCGAACGCGCAGCAGCGCCGGAAATGACGTTGCGGCGAACCAGATCGGTCAGGTTCTGGTCCAGCGTCTGCATGCCGACCGAGCTGCCGGTCTGGATCGCGGAGTACATCTGCGCGATCTTCGCTTCGCGAATCAGGTTGCGGATCGCCGGGGTGCCGATCATGATTTCGTGCGCGGCGATACGGCCGGAGCCGTCCTTGGTCTTGAGCAGCGTCTGCGAAACGACGGCCTGCAGCGATTCGGACAACATCGCGCGGACCATCTCTTTTTCTTCGGACGGGAACACGTCGACGATACGGTCGATGGTTTTCGCGGCCGAGGAGGTGTGCAGCGTGCCGAAGACAAGGTGGCCCGTTTCCGCGGCCGACAGGGCCAGGCGGATGGTTTCCAGGTCGCGCAGCTCACCCACCAGGATGCAGTCCGGGTCTTCGCGCAGCGCCGAGCGCAAGGCGTTGTTGAACGAGAGCGTGTGCGGACCGACTTCGCGCTGGTTGATCAGGCACTTTTTCGAGTCGTGCACGAATTCGATCGGGTCTTCAATGGTCAGGATGTGGCCATACTCGTTTTCGTTGAGGTGGTTGACCATCGCCGCCAGGGTCGTCGACTTGCCCGAACCGGTCGGGCCGGTGACCAGCACCAGGCCGCGCGGACGCATCGCCAGTTCGGCGAAAATGCGCGGGGCATTCAAGTCTTCCAGGCTCAGGATTTTTGAAGGAATGGTCCGCAGTACCGCCGACGCGCCGCGCTCCTGATTGAAGGCGTTGACGCGGAAGCGCGCCAGGCCCGGAATCGCAAACGAGAAATCGCACTCGAGCATTTCTTCGTACTGCTTGCGCTGGCCGTCATTCATGATGTCATAGATCATGCCGTGCACATCCTTGTGCTCCAGCGGCGGCAGATTGATACGGCGAACGTCGCCGTGCACGCGGATCATCGGCGGCAAGCCGGATGAAAGGTGCAAATCGGATGCCTTGTTCTTGACGGAGAATGCGAGTAATTCGGAGATGTCCATTTATAATCCCTGTGCCGTGAATGGGCGCGTGCCGATGGTGTGCGCATTTCGCAACGACCGACCTGCATTGAATTGCCCGCCGAAAATGATTATGTCCACAATCGTCCAGAACTTGCAAGCTGTCGATGCGAGTATTGTTGCTGCGGCCGACGCCGCAGGCCGCTCCCGGAACGACGTGCAATTGCTCGCCGTTTCCAAGACTTTTCCTGCCGAGGCTGTACTTGAAGCCGCTGCCGCCGGGCAGTATGCGTTCGGAGAGAATTACTTGCAAGAAGCATTGGATAAAATAGCCGCGGTTTCGCACGCACTGCCCGCTGCGCCGATGGAATGGCACTTCATCGGCCCTATACAGAGCAACAAGACGCGCCCGATCGCGGCCAGCTTCGCGTGGGTGCATACCGTTGAACGGCTCAAGATAGCGCAGCGCTTATCTGAACAACGCCCGCCTGAAATGGTGCCGCTGAATGTTTGTCTGCAAGTTAACATCAGTGGTGAGGCTAGCAAGAGTGGTGTCACGCCGGAAGCATTGCCCGAATTGGCACGCGCAGTGGCGCAACTGCCACACTTGCGCCTGCGCGGGCTGATGGCGATCCCGGAAGCGCAGGCCCAGGTCGACCGGCAGCGCGCCGGATTTCGCCAGTTGCGCGTGCTGTACGACCGGTTGCGCGCGGACGGGCTGGCGCTCGATACGCTGTCGATGGGCATGTCGGCCGACCTGGGCGCGGCGATTGCGGAAGGCGCGACCATCGTGCGGGTCGGCAGTGCGATTTTCGGATCACGGCAATACGAGTAAGACAATACTAATAAGGGTGGCTATGAAGATTGCGTTTATCGGTGGTGGAAACATGGCGTCGGCGCTGATCGCCGGCCTGGCGGGCAAGCTGGCCGCGGGGGCGGACATTCACGTGGTCGATCCGAATGCCGATGCGCTGGCGCGGCTCAAGGCGCAGCATGGCGTGAGCACCAGCGGCGCGATCGATGGCGCGCTGGCCGGGTGCGATGCGATCGTGCTGGCGGTCAAACCGCAGCAGATGCGCGAGGTGGCGGCGGCGCTGCTGCCGCAGTTGACCGGGGCGCCGCTGATTGTGTCGATTGCGGCGGGCATCCAAGCGGCGGATTTGTCGCGCTGGCTCGGTGGTTATGGCGCGATTGTGCGGACCATGCCGAATACGCCGGCGCTGATCGGGCTTGGCATCACCGGCATGGTGGCCACCGCGGGCGTGAGCCAAGCGCAGAAGGCGGCGGCGGACGCCATCATGAAGGCCGTCGGTCAGACCGTGTGGCTCGATGGCGAGGACATGATCGATCCGGTGACGGCGGTGTCGGGCAGCGGGCCGGCGTATGTGTTTTACTTCATCGAAGCGATGCAGCAGGCAGCCGAGGAGATGGGCTTGTCGGCGCAGCAGGGCAAGCAGCTGGCCTTGGCCACGTTCGCCGGGGCGGCGCAGCTGGCGGCGCAGTCCGACGAAGCGGTGTCGGTGCTCAGGGAGCGCGTGACGTCGAAGGGTGGCACGACCTATGCGGCCTTGAGCAGCATGGAGGGCAGTGGCGTGAAGGAGAAGGTGGTTGCCGCGATCAAGGCGGCCGCGGCGCGGGGCAGGGAGTTGGGCGATGAGTTGGGGGCGGACTGACGGGCCGTCGTTTCTCGCACTGCCAGAAACGACTTCCTGGCACTGCCAGAAACGACTTTCCACGCCTTGGCGCCGGAACGACGCACTAGTTATACCTAGAGCGAACTCATCAGACTGGTAAATTTACCTTGCCGATTGAATGCAATAGCCGATTTTGATACGCGCTTGCGGTAGATCCGCAGGTTCCGGCCATAAGCGGACGTTACGTCTCTTTAGATCAAGTACAGGCGCGTGAAAAGCATGACCACAAAATCATCTTACTCAGGGACGCGAATGAGCGCAGAGGCTTCATTGTTCGACACCGCATATGCGGCAGGAGTCACGAAACAATACTATGAGCTGTGCGGAAGATTTCCGCTGGAACCAAGTGCTTCCTACAAGAAGGTTCCGTTCAAGGCGGTCCTTACTGCAGCATCGGGGCAGATCGAGCTGTCTAAGTTGCCTGGGACTGGGACCGTATTCCAAAGTGAAGAAATGCCAGATGGCGTGTCCCTTAATTTCATTGTTCAGAGCGGCGGAACAGTTGAAACTGATTTTTGCATTTCTGTTGGTAACAAAGTCGTGAGAAGTACATTCGCAATCTTTTGTAACTCGTGCCTGAAACAGCAGAACTTGCCTCTGCCAAAGCCAGCATACCCACGTCCTGTCTGTAGCTCGGCAGAAGACTTGGTGGTCGCCTTTAAAAGCCTTAGGAAGCTCGTGCTTCTGATTTCAGAACAATCCCGGGAGTAGCCTGATTAATTCCCGGAATTGCATGGCGCCGCCGTATGCTGTCCGCCTCTGGAACGTTGGCTAAGGGTCTATTGCGTTGAAAAAGTCCACTCGAGCTCGCGATCTTAACCGCTTATCACTGTCTAACAGGTCTCAAAGAGGGAGGCTGAGATGATGGGGCGTCAGACAACGAAGCGAGAGCTATTTGTTGTGCTCAGTCTAGAGGAATATGTTCCCGAAGACCATCTGCTGAGAGCAGTGGACCGGTACCTCGACCTGAGCGAGTTTCGGCTGTCCCTGGCCGATTCGTATAGCCATACTGGTCGACCGTCGATTGATCCCGAACTCATGGCGCGCATGCTGATCATTGGGTACTGCTATGGAATCCGGTCCGAACGTAGATTGTGCGAGGAAGTAAGCATGAACCTGGCGTACCGTTGGTTTTGTCGGCTCGGCTTAAAAG
>NZ_JAVCWL010000018.1:0-168911 GCF_030846505.1 Massilia pseudoviolaceinigra
AATGCTCGTCCTACGGACACTCATCGATTGAACGGTTTGATGCCTCTGAGGTGAAGATCCATGAATTGGCCGATGCGCAATTTGTACTCGTTCCTCGTGACGCCATGAAAGTCGGTATGCGCCGCGCCGGGTACGATCCAAAGCTGCTTTGGTTCGGGCACGGCGGCGTAGATGCGGCGCGTTTCACGCTCGCTGGTGTGCCGGTCGATTTCTCCGCCCACAACGAGGGTAGGGCAAGCCAGCTTGCCCACCGCGTCAATCGGTCGCAGCTGATCCAAAGTCAGGTCCAGCCGCAGCGGCACCTGCCATAGCAACAGCGGCGCCAGCGCACCGCCTGCGCTTCCCAGATGCAGGCGTAGGCGATTTTCGATGGCTTCTTCAATCGTCGGATACATCGCCTCGATTACCAGCGCGTCGATTCCACGTCCGGGTTGTGACAGCACCACGGCAGCAGCGCCGAGTGACACGCCGATCACGCCGATCCGTTCACCGGGCTGTTCGCGCTTGAGGTAAGCCAGTGCGGCACGCACGCCTTCGGCCTCGCGCACGCCAAAGCTGATGCGCTTACCGGCGCTCTCGCCGTGCGCCTGCTGGTCGATCAGCAGCACGCCATACCCAAGACGCGACAGAAAGCGCGCGCGCCCCAACATATGCAGGCGGTTGCCACGCACCCCGTGCAACAGCAGGACCGCACCAGCGCCCGGCGTGCCACGCGCCATCCAGCCCCGGACCGGGCCGGCGGCGGTAGAAATAGTAACGGAGGAAGCGGGGAAGTCGGGTGGCGCGGCACCGATCTGGCGCCGCGCTGGAGCACTGAGATATTCGCCGGCGCCGAACAGCGCGCCCAATCCCAGTAAAAGCAGACAGGCGAAGGCGATCAGGCCGCGCTTCGCCATTGCCGGTTTAACGCGACTTGACGAACGGCTTGCCGATCGCTTTTGGCGCCACCGATTTGGCCATCAGGCCAGCCAGCACGATCACGGTCACCACGTACGGCACCATCTGGATCAGCGAGCCTGGAATGCGCCCGATGCCCGGCAAGTCAACGCCTTCGATCTGGATCTGCACGGCGCTGAAGAAGCCGAACATCATGCAGCCGAGCGCCGTGTACATCGGCCGCCAGTTACCGAACACCAGCGCGGTCAGCGCCAGATAGCCTGCTCCTGCAGACATGTCGCGCAGGAAGAAGCCACTCTGCACAATTGCCAGGTAAGCACCCGAGAACGAACACAGGATACCCGCCACCAGCATCGCCATATAGCGCGTGGTGGCAACACTGACGCCGGCCGCATCGGCCGCATGCGGGTTCTCGCCACAGGCGCGCAGGCGCAGGCCGAAGCGGCTGTGGTAAATCACCCAGTGCACCAGCGGGATCAGCGCGAACGCCAGGTACACCAGCGCCGAATGGCCGCCGATCACGTGCCCGTAGAACCAGCCGATGAAGGGAATGCCCGCCAGCGCCTCGGTACCCGGCAAGACGATATCGAACAGGCGCGCCTGGCCCAGGTCCGGCGTGCGGCCGCCCTGCTGGTAAAAGAACTGGGCCAGCACGAAGGTCAGGCCGCTCATGGCGATGTTGATCGCAATGCCGCCCACCAGCTGGTTGCCCTTCTGGGTGATGCTGACGTAACCCTGCAGCAGCGCCAGTGCGGCCGATACGGCCACGCCGGCCGCCACGCCGTACCAGGCATTCTGCGTGGTGAAGGCGACAGCGGCCGAGACGAACGCGCTGGCGAGGATTTTGCCCTCTAACGCGATGTCGACCACGCCGCTGCGTTCGGCGAACAGGCCGGCCATCGCGGCAAAAATCAGAACAGGCGCATTGCGGATCGTGGAGACGACAATGCTCGATAAATGGAGGTCTTCAAACATGGCTTATCCTTTGCGAATGTTAAGCAGCTTCAGGACAGCGGGCGCATACAGATTTTCCATCGCGCCGCAGAACAGAATGATCAGCCCCTGGATGAAAATGAAGGTCTCCTGCGGGATGTTCGGTTTTTCCAGCGACAGGTCGAAGCCGCCCTGGATCAGTGCGCCGAACAAGACGCTCGACAGGAAAATGCCGACCGGATGCTGGCGTCCCATCAGCGCAATCGCGATGCCGACAAAGCCCGCGCCGGCCGGAAAATTCAGGCTCAGGTAGTGGGTCGAGCCCATGATCGAATTAACCGCGCCCAGGCCTGCCAGCGCGCCCGAAATGAGCATCGCCACGATGATCATGCGGCTGATCGACACGCCCGCATAATGCGCCGCGCTTTGATTGAGACCGGTGGCGCGCAGCTTGTAGCCCCACGAGGAACGCCACACCATCACGCCGTAGATGGCCAGGGCGGCAATCGCGATCAGGAAGCTGACGTTGAGCGGCGTGTCGCCCAGGATCGGGAACCATTCGTTCAGGCGCGGCATGGCGCCGGCTTCCGAGAACACGCGGCTGGCCGGATTTTGCTGGCCTTCCGGGATCAGGTACTTGACGATGATGAAGTTCATCAGGCTGGCCGCGATGAAGTTGAACATGATCGTCGTGACCACCACATGGCTGCCGCGCTTGGCCTGCAAATAGCCGGGCAAGAACGCCCAGGCCGCGCCAAATACCGCGCTGCCCAGCATCGCCGCCGGAATCAGCAGCCAGGCAGGCAGCGAGTGGTCGAGCGTGAGCATGACCACGGTCAGCCCCAGGCCGCCGACGTACAACTGGCCTTCGCTGCCGATGTTGAACAGCCCTGCCTTCATGGCGATCGATACCGACAGGCCGGTAAAGATGAAGGTACTGGCGTAGAACAGCGTGTAGCTCAAGCCCTCGGGATTGATCACCGCGCTGTCGATCAGGATGCGCAGCGATTCGGTCGGGCTTTCACCCAGCAGATGGATCACCAGCGCGGCCACCAGCAGGGCCGAGAGCAGGTTCAGTACAGGCAGGACAAACGCGCTTGCCCAGCGTGGGAGTTCGGTCGTTTTCATGTTTTGTGCATCCCGCCCATCAGCAGCCCGATGCGGGTTGTGTCGAATTCTTCAATCTTGAGTTCACCGGTAATGCGTCCGCCGGACATGACGATGATGCGGTCGGCCAGCGCCCGCACTTCTTCCAGTTCCACCGACACCAGCAGGATCGCCACGCCTTCGTCGCGCATCTTGAGCAGCTGCGTGTGGATACTTTCGATGGTGCCGATGTCGACCCCGCGGGTCGGCTGGCCGACCAGCATCAGCTTCGGCTTGGCCGACACTTCGCGCGCGATCACCACTTTTTGCTGGTTGCCGCCCGAAAGCAGGCCGATACGCAGTTCCGGATTGGCCGGACGCACGTCGAAGGCCTTGAGCAGGTCGCCGCAGCGCGCCGCGATGGCCTTGAAGTCGAACAGGCCCCAGCGGTTGCAAACCCGGTCCTGGTAGCCGAACACGGTGTTCTGCATGACCGAAAAATCCTTGATCACGCCGTCGCGCAGGCGGTCTTCCGGCACGTGGCCGATACCCAGCTTGCGGAAGGCGGCTGGCAAGCCGTCGGCGTCCGAGCGTTTGGCGTAGGGCAGTTCGGTGCCGAGGAAGGCGACCTTGCCGCCGCTCGGCAGGCGCATGCCCGACAGGATTTGCATCAATTCGCTCTGGCCGTTGCCCGACACGCCGGCAATCGCCACGATTTCGCCCGCGCGCAAGGTGAAATCGATATCGGCCAGCAGGCGCACGCCCGCGGCGTCCTGCAACTGCAGGCCGGCCACTTCCAGCACGGCGGGGCCAGGGTTGTACTGTGCGCGTGGCAGTTCGCCCTGGATCGGGCGGCCCACCATCATGTTGGCCAGTTCTTCCTTTGACGTCGTGGCGGTCTGCACCGCGCCCGCCACGCGCCCGGCGCGCATCACGGTCACCTGGTCGGTGATCTCCATGATTTCGCCCAGCTTGTGGGTGATCAAAATGATGGTTTTGCCCTGTTCCTTGAACAGCCGCAGGATCTCGAACAGCGACGCCGTTTCCTGCGCGGTCAGCACGGCGGTCGGCTCGTCCAGGATCAGGATGTTGGCGCTGCGGTAGATCTGCTTGAGGATCTCGACGCGCTGCTGCGCGCCGACCGACAGGTCTTCGATCTTGGCCAGCGGGTCGACGTCGAGCCGGTAGCGCGTGCAGATCTCGCGCAGCTTCGCTTCAGTCGCGGCGCGGTGCGACGCGAGCTTGAAGCCGCCTTCGGTGCCCAGCATGACGTTGTCGAGTACCGTGAAATTCTCGACCAGCATGAAGTGCTGGTGCACCATGCCGATACCGAGGGCGATCGCCTGTTGGCTGGTGCGGATGTCCTGGGCCTGGCCGTCGATCAGCAACGCACCGCTGTCGGCATTGTAGTAGCCGTACAGGATGCTCATGAGGGTCGACTTGCCGGCGCCGTTCTCGCCGATCACGCCATGGATCGAGCCCTTGGCGATGGAGAAGCTGACGTCGGCGTTCGCCTGCACGGCCCCGAAGGCTTTGCAGATATTGCGAAATTCTACAGCTGGCTGCATAGCGGTCAGTGGTGAGTAGTAAAGGTAAATGAGTTCAAAAGCGCGCCGGGCCGATCAAAACCGGCGCGGCGCGCTTTTCTGGAGTGCGGGGAGAATCTAGACCGGGCAGCTGCTGCCAACGCGGTAGTCGACCACTTTGACCTTGCCGCTGACGATATTGGCCTTGGCTTCGTTGACGCGCTTTTCGATCTCCGGCGTGACGACCGCGCGGTTATCCTTGTCCAGCGCCCAATCGACGCCGCCTTCTTTCAGGCCCCTGTAGGTGACGCCGGCTTTCCAGCTGCCGTTCTTCATCTGCATGAACGAGTCGTAGATGGCCAGGTCGACCCGCTTGACCATCGAGGTCAGCATGGTGCCCGGATGGAGGTAGTTCTGGTTCGAGTCGACGCCGATGGCCAGCTTGCCTTTTTCCTTGGCCGTCTGCAGGGTGCCCATGCCGCTGCCGCCGGCAACGGCGAACACCACATCCACGCCGCGGTCGAACTGCGCGCGCGCCAGTTCACCGCCCTTGGCCGGGTCGTTCCAGGCTGCGCTGGTGGTGCCGACCATGTTCTGCATGGTCTCGATCTTCGGATTGGTCGCTTTCGCGCCCTGGGCATAGCCGCAGGCGAAGGTGCGAATCAGCGGAATGTCCATGCCGCCCACAAAACCGATTTTCTTCGACTTCGATGCCAGGGCGGCGGCCACGCCGACCAGGTACGAGCCTTCTTCTTCCTTGAACAGGATCGAGTTGACGTTGTTACCCTTGGCGACCGCGTCGATCAGCACGAAGCGCACGTTGGGGAATTCCTGCGCGACCTTCTGCACGGCCTGGGTCTGCGAGAAACCGACGGCCGCGATCAAGTCCAGCTTCTTGCGCGCCAGACCGCGCAGCACTTGCTCGGCCTGGGTATCGCTGCTGGCCTGCACCTCGATGTATTTGATGTTGGTCTCTTTTTTGAAGCGCTCGGCGCCTTCAAACGCGGACTGGTTGAACGACTTGTCGAACTTGCCGCCAGCGTCGTACACGATGCCCAGCTTTGGGTCGGCAGCCGTGGCGCTGGCCGCGACGCACAGCGCCGCGATCGTGATACTAAGTTGCTTAAATTTCATGAGTTCACTCCTGGAAAGCGATATTGTACCCGGCACACCGGCTGCGATGGGGCGAAAGGAATGCGTAAGCTTAACGACACTAAGCAAGCAAAGCCAGCAAATTGGCGTGTGCTTGCTCGAATTGTGTCAGGCCGGAGCGCAAGAGGTCGTTACCAATTGTATCGAGTCCGATGCCGTGCCGGCCCAGTTGCGTCAATACGGCGCGCGCGCCGTCGACATCGTCGACCAGCGACAGGCGCGCTTCGCCATGGTCGCGGAAAGCGGCCAGGGTCGCATCGGGCACGGTGTTCACGGTCGCCTCGCCGATCAGTTCTTCCACATAGGTGACATCGCGCATGGCCGAGTTTTTCACGCCCGTGCTGGCCCACAGCAGCCATTGCGGCGTGGCGCCGAACGCGGTGAAGATGGCAAAGCCGCTGTCGTTCTGGAAGTCGTGGTAGGCCACGCGCGCGGCGGCGATGGCCGCCTTGCCGCGCAGGGCGCCCGCTGCCGGCGGCAGCAGGGCGTCGACGGCGGCATCGACGCGGCTGATAAAGACGCTGGCCACGCTGGCGATGCGCTGCACCGACAGCATCGCTTCCAGGCGGCGCGCCAGGCCACGGCGGTGCGCCGCGCGCACGGCAGCCAGCTGGGTGGCGCTGAAAATGAGGGTGACGTTGACGTTGATGCCGGCGTAGATCACTTCTTCGACGGCGGCGATGCCCGCTTCGGTAGCCGGAATCTTGATCATCGCGTTGGGCCGGTCGATCGCAGCCCACAGGCGGCGCGCCTCGAGCACGGTGCCGGCGGCATCGTGCGCCCAGCGCGGCGAGACCTCGAAGCTGACGAACCCCGCGTGGCCGTCGCTGTCGGCGTACAGGGGCGCGAACAGGTCGCACGCGGTCTGCACGTCGGGCAGGACCAGCGCTTCGAAGCGCGCCTCCGGGTCAAGGTGGGCGAGGCGCAATGCCGGCAGCGCGGCCTGATAGGCGGCGTCGTTGCGGATCGCGTTATAGAAGATGGAAGGATTCGAGGTCACGCCCTGGATGCCGTCGTCGGCGATCCAGCGCGCCAGTTCGCCCGAGGCGACCAGCTCGCGGCTGAGGTTATCGAGCCAGATTTGCTGGCCCAGGCCGGCCACGGCCTTGAGACGGCTGGCGGATGCACTAATTTGGTTCATGGCAACTTTCCTGGCGGGCTATGTCGTATTGTTGCAACAACTCATGTGGCGAAAATCACGCGTCTTTACGTGTTGAACTTTGCTCGTCCCGGCCCGGTGCGCGGGGGCCGTGTCGTCGCCATGTTCGCTACGCCCGGGAGTGCGTAAGGCTAGGGAATATTGCGCCGCGCCATATGGCACAGGTACAGCTTTAGAACTATGCATCACCGTTAATATGTATGGCAAATACGATTTTGCTTCGTCATTTATATGATCGAAATATAAATGAAAACGTAATTCCCATGATTTCGAGTCAATTCTTTTCATGCTAGGATGCCCAGGCACTATCAAGATACAGACGGGAGCGTAGTCACAGCGGGGTGATGAAGGCTGTTTTGTGCGCTGCAAGGCGTCCGGGCGGCGCACGTCGCCGGAGCGGATGCGAACCGGAACGCAGGATTCATGAGATGGTTAATCGATCTAAGGAATTACTTAAATGACAATAAAAAGCAAGCAGTTCGCCACCCGTTCGCTGATCGCCCTGGCCGTTGCCAGCGCCTTTCCGCTGCACGTCGCGATGGCGCAGGACAAGCCAGCCGAAGAAGCCAAGCCGCAAGCCGGCCAGCTGGAAACCGTCATCGTGACCGCGCAGCGCCGTTCCGAGAACATCAAGGACGTGCCGATGGCGATCACCACGCTCAAGGGTGAAAAACTCGACGTGCTCACCTCCGGCGGCCAGGACATCCGCTTCCTGTCGGGCCGTTCGCCCAGCTTGAACGTCGAATCCGACTATGGCCGTTCGTTCCCGCGCTTTTACATCCGCGGCCAGGGCAATACCGACTTCGACCTGAATGCATCGCAGCCGGTTGGCCTGGTGGTCGACGACATCGTGCAGGAAAGCCCGATGCTGAAAGGCTTCCCGGTGTTCGACGTCGAGCAGGTCGAAGTGCTGCGCGGCCCACAGGGCACGCTGTTCGGCCGCAATTCCCCGGCCGGCGTGATCAAGTTCGACTCGGCCAAGCCGCAGATCGGCAAATCCGACGGCTATGCCACGGTCGGCATCGGCAACTACCGCGCCCGCAATTTTGAAGGCGCGCTCAACCTGCCGATCAGCGATACCGTCGCTGCGCGCGTGTCGGTGCAGTCGCAGAACCGCGGCGACCGCGTGCACAACAACCGTCCGGGCAACGGCACCAAGGATTTCGAGGGCTACCACGACGACGCGCTGCGCCTGCAAGTGCTGGTCAAGCCGACCAGCGCCTTCAGCGCCCTGTTCAACGTGCACGCACGCGATATGGACGGCAGCGCCACCCTGTTCCGCGCCAATATCCTTAAAAAGGGCACCAATGAACTGGTGAGCGGTTTTAACTACGGCAGTTACGACAGCGATGGCGTCAACGAACAGCGCCTCGCGACCGAAGGCGCCAGCATGCGCCTGCGCCTGGACCTCTCCGGCATCACGCTGCACTCGATCACGGGTTACGAATCGGCCGACTTCTACAGCCGCGCCGACGTCGACGGCGGCTACGGCGCCGTGTACGCGCAGCCGATGGGCCCGAGCTACGCCAACCAGGCCGCGTTCATTCCGTTCGTGGTCGAAACGGCGGACGTGCTGCCGAAGCACCGCCAGTTCACTCAAGAGTTCCGCGCGGAGTCGGTCAATAAAGGTCCGCTGCAGTGGATCGCCGGCCTGTTCTACTTTAACGAAGACATCCAGATCGACAGCATCAGCTTCGACTCGCTGGCGCCGGGCAATCCGCAGAATCCGTTCTTCGCGACCCAGTACCAGGACACCAAATCGTGGGCCGCCTTCGGTTCGCTGAACTACACCGTGTCCGACAAGTTCAAGCTGCGTGGTGGTCTGCGCTACACCAACGACAAGAAGAACTTCGCCGCCCGGCGCGTCGAGTTGACCACGGCCGGTCCTTTCGGGATCAGCAACGAGTCGACCAACGTGAGCTGGGATATGTCCGGCACCTACGCGCTCAGCGCCGACAGCAACCTGTTCGCCCGCGTGGCCACCGGCTACCGCGCACCGAGCATGCAGGGTCGTTTGAACGGCCTGGCCGATCGTCCATCGTTCGCCGAAGCTGAAAAGGCGCTGTCGTACGAAGCCGGTATCAAGCAGGACCTGTTCAACCGCCGCGCGCGCCTGTCGGCCAGCGTGTTCCAGTACCGCGTCAAGGACAAGCAGCTGACCGCCGGTTCGGGCCAGATCAACATGAACCAGTTGATCAACGCCGACCGCGTGACCGGCCAGGGCGTGGAACTGGACTTCCAGGCCAACCTGTCGGACGCACTGCGCATGACCCTGGGCGGCAGCTTCAATGACACCGAGATCAAGGATTCCGACCTGTTCGTCCAGACCTGCGGCAACGAACCCAATACCAAGGGCGTGAACGGCTGCACGCCGACCGGCGCGGCAGGACCGTTCGCGTACACGCAGAAGCTGAACGGCAACCCGCTGCCGCGCGCACCGAAGTGGCAGGCCAACTTCACGCTGCGCTACAGCGTGCCGGTGGGCGATGCCGAGTTCTTTGCCTATACCGACTGGGCGTATCGCAGCACCTACAATATGTTCCTGTACGAAGCGAAGGAATACAAAGCCAAGTCGCTGGTCGAAGGCGGCCTGCGCATGGGCTACAAGTGGGATAACTACGAAGTGGCGGCCTTTGCGCGTAACATCACCGACAAGGTACAGTCGGTCGGCGCGATCGACTTCGACAACCTGACCGGTATCGTCAACGAGCCACGCACGCTGGGTGTGCAGCTCAAGGCCACGTTCTAAGCGTCACTGCAGCCATATCAGCCCCGCACATCGCAAGGTGTGCGGGGTTTTATTTTTTTGGAAGACCATGAAGCCACTTTATCCAAGGATCGCCGGCGCAGCGCTGTGCGGCATGTGCTGCGTCGATTGTGCGCAGACCAGGCGCGGTTTTTGACGATTCGCATCACGGGAGGGGATAGCGAAGAAGAGTAGGGCGCAGCCCCGGTATCGGGTAAGATTCCTCGTCCTGCATTCAGGCCGCTACCCCCACCGCCGTCGTCCCCGCCGAGTGCCGCCTTGGCGCGGGAACGACGGGGCTATTGGAGAATCCATGCAATCAGCAGTCAACCTGTGGCCGCTCATCGGCGTCGCCGTCATCATTGTCGGCTTCGTGCTGCGCGTGCATCCCGTGCTGGTCGTTGTCGCCGCCTGCGGCGCCACCGGCCTGGCCGTGTCGATGCCGGTCGAAGCGCTCCTCGCCTCCCTCGGCACCGCCTTCATCAAAACACGCAACCTGCCCATGATCCTGCTGCTTCCGCTTGCCGCCATTGGCCTGCTCGAACGCTTCGGTCTCAAGGAGCACGCGCAAGCGAGCATCGCAAAAATCAAATCGGCCACCACCGGCCGCCTGCTGATCGTCTACCTGTTCGTGCGCGAAGTGTCGGCCGCTTTCGGCCTGACCAGCCTTGGCGGCCACCCGTCGATGGTGCGTCCGCTGGTCGCGCCCATGGCCGAAGCGGCCGCCGAAACGCGCAACGGCACCATCAGCGACAAGCTGCGCTACCGCATCCGCGCCATGTCGGCCGCCACCGACAACATCGGCCTGTTCTTCGGTGAAGATGTCTTCGTCGCCTTCGGCGCCATCGTCCTGATGCAAACCATCCTGGCGGCCGAAGGCATTCCGGTCAATCCGCTGCACATGGCGATGTGGGGCATTCCCACCGCGATCACCGCCTTCATCATCCACGCGTGGCGCCTGCACCGCTTCGATGCCGAGATTGCGCGCGACGGAGCCGGCAAATGATCATCCTGCTCGACTATTTCTACCTGGCGCTCGGCGCCATGCTGGCCGCTTCCGCCGTCATGTCCCTGCGCGACAAGGATAATCCGCGCCGCTATTCGGGCGCCTTGTTCTGGGCCCTGTACGCCGCCGTCTACCTGGTCGGCGAACGCCTGCCGCCGGCGATTGTCGGCGGGATCATGATCGTGATGGCCCTGATCGCCGGCTGCGGCGGCGTCACCCTGGGCAAGTACGGCGTGCGCACGCTTGATGAAAAGACCTCCAGCGCGCGCCGCCTCGGCCACCTGCTGTTCATCCCCGCATCGATCATCCCGGTGGTGACCATGATCGGCTCGACCCTGCTCAAGGATGTTCACATCGGCGGGTTGCTGCTGCTCGAAACCAAGCACCTGACCCTGGTCAGCCTTGGCTGCGCTTCGGTGCTGGCGGTCGGCGCGGCCTGCTGGCTGACGCGCTCGACGCCGGTGCAGGGCATGCGCGAATGGCGCCGCCTGGTCGACGCGGTCGGCTGGGCGGTGGTGCTGCCGCATATGCTGGCCGTCCTGGGGCTGCTGTTCGCCGAAGCGGGCGTCGGCAAGGCGGTCGCGCACATCACCACCTCGTACATCAACATGGATTCGCGTTTCGTGGCGGTGGTGGTGTTCTGCGTCGGCATGGCGCTGTTCACGATCATCATGGGTAACGGCTTCGCTGCCTTTCCCGTGATGGCCGGCGGCGTCGGCATTCCGATCCTGATCGGCCAGTACGGTGCCAACCCGGCGGTGATGGCCGCCATCGGCATGTTCAGCGCCTATTGCGGCACCCTCATGACGCCCATGGCCGCCAACTTCAACGTGGTGCCGGTGGTGCTGCTCGAACTGCCCGACAAGCACGCGGTGATCAAGGCGCAGATACCGACCGCGCTGCCGCTGCTGGTGGCGAATATCTTCCTGCTGTATTTTTTGATGGACCAGAAATGACCAGAACAGTACTGCTGACCGGTTTCGAGCCGTTCAATAAAGAGACGATCAATCCGGCCTGGGAGGCGGTGCGCTCGCTGGCCGGCCACGAGGGCAGCGGCTATCGCATTGAAGTGCGCCGGCTGCCGTGCGTGTTCGGCGCCGCAGGCGAGGTGCTGCGCGCGGCGATCGACGAGGTGCGGCCCGCGGTGGTGATCGCGGTCGGGCAGGCCGGGGGCAGGGTGGACCTGTCGGTGGAACGCATCGCCATCAATATCGACGACGCGCCGATTCCCGACAACGCCCAGTGCCAGCTCGTCGACCGGCCGGTTGTGGAGGGTGGACCGGCGGCGTATTTTTCGACCCTGCCGATCAAGGCCATCGTGGCAAGTTTACGCGAGGCCGGCTTGCCGGCGTCGGTGTCGCAGACGGCGGGTACCTTCGTGTGCAATCACGTTTTTTACAGCCTGATGCACCAGACGGCGGGCCAGGATGTACGGGCAGGCTTCATTCACATTCCCTACCTGCCGCAGCAGGCAGCGGCGCACCCCGGGGCACCCAGCATGGCGCTCGCCAACGTGGTGCGGGGGTTGACGATTGCGCTGGAAGTGGCGCTGGCCGTGCGCGACGATGTGTGCGAGGCCGGCGGCACGGTTTCCTAGGCGCTTGGATTGAGGATGTTCAGGAACGCCCGCACCACCGGCGCATCGTCGAGCGTGGTGTAGGTGATGTACAGATTGGCCGATGGCGGATTGGTCTTGATCGGCAAGAAGATCACCCCCGGCCAGCCGATGCGGCTGGTCGTTTCCGGCATCAGCGCCACGCCCAGGCCCGCGCCCACCATCGCCAGCAAGGTTTGCGGCTCGGACGCTTCCTGGAAAATCGCCGGCTGAAAACCGGCCTTGATGCAGCATTGGATCAGGTAGCGCGGGAAGGCCGACTTGTCCAGCGCGAGCGTGAGCATCGGCTGGTCGGCAATGTCGGTCAGCTCGATCCACGGCTGCGTGGCCAGCGGATGATGCTCGTTGACCGCCACGCACACGTTCTCGCGAAAACACAGTTCCTGGCGCAGGTTGTCGTGTTTGAGTTCATCTTCATCAAGCTTGGGCTCGCGCCAGAAACCCACATCGATCTGCTTGGCGCGCAGCGCTTCGTACTGCACGTTCGGTCCCGACTCGTGCAAGGTCCAGGTCACGCGCGGAAACTTGGTCTGGAATTCTTCGAGCAGGCTGGGAATCGGTCCCCACATGGCCGAACCGACAATGCCGACCCGCAGGCGCCCGACTTCGCCGCGGTCGATCTGGCGGATGGTATCGATCGTCATGCGCATCTTGGCCAGCAGGTCCGACGCTTCGCCCATCAGCGCCTTGCCGGCCACCGTCAGCTCGAAAGTGCGGGTAGTGCGCGCGAACAAACGGACCCCCAATTCGCTCTCGAGCTTCATGATCTGCTGGCTCAAAGGCGGCTGCGAGATATGCAGCCGCTCGGCGGCGCGGCTGAAGCTCTTTTCTTCAGCCACCGCGAGGAAGTACTTGAGCTGTTTCAGGTCGATGGACATGTGGGTATGTGGGTGGGGTTAGAGCGGTTGCAGGCCTGGCAGGTTACGCATGGCCACGGCCAGCTCGGCGCCTACCTGCGCGTTGTGCTTGACCAGCGCGATGTTGGTCATCAGGCTGCGCCCTTCGGTCAGCGTCTTGATGCGGGCCAGCAGGAATGGGGTCACCAGCTTGCCCGCCACGCCGCCGTCGCGCGCTTCCTGCAATGCCTGTTCGGTGATGCTGTCGATTTCTTCCTTCGGCATCGCAAACGCTTCCGGCACCGGATTGCTGATGACGATGCCGCCATCGAGACCGAGCTGCCATTTGGTCTGGATGAAGGCCGCCTGCTCCAGCGCCGAATCGAGCTGGAAGTCGGCCTTGAAGCCGCTGTCGCGCGTGAAGAAGGCAGGGAAGGCCGGCTGGCCAACGCTGATCACCGGCACGCCGTGGGTTTCGAGGTATTCGAGCGTGAGGCCGATGTCGAGAATCGACTTGACGCCCGCGCACACGACCGCCACGTTGGTGCGGGCCAGTTCCTGCAGGTCGGCCGAGATGTCGAAGCTGGTTTCGGCGCCACGGTGCACGCCGCCGATGCCGCCGGTGACGAACACGTGGATGCCGGCCAGCTGCGCGCAGATCATGGTGGCGGCCACGGTGGTGGCGCCAAGGCGGCCTTGCGAGAGCACATACGGCAGGTCGCGGCGCGATACTTTCATCGCGTCCGGCGACGTGGCCAGCAGTTCGAGCTGCTCGGCCACCAGGCCGATGCAGATCTTGCCTTCGATGATGGCGATCGTGGCCGGCACGGCGCCGGCGGCGCGGATCACGTGCTCGACTTCCTGCGCCATCGTGACGTTTTGCGGGTACGGCATGCCGTGCGAAATGATGGTCGACTCCAGGGCGACGATCGGTTTGCCGGCGGAACGGGCGGCGGCGACTTCGGGCGAGAACAAGAGGTATTGGTGCATGGTCAGTCCTGGTAAAGTGCGTTGAACGGCTGCTGGGCGCCGGGAAGGGCGTCGGGATTCGGAATCTCGGCGAGGACTTCCGCCGTCAGGTAAGGGCATACGGTTTCTTCGCTGGCCAGCGTCATGGCCGACAGTTGCAGGCCGCGGCGACAGGCCAGCGTCATGTCGTCGCTGCCCTGGAACAGGGACCAGCATACCGCAGCGGCAAAGGCGTCGCCCGCACCGGTGACGTCGACGATGTGCGCCGGCGGCGCGTCGAGCTGGGCGATGCCGTCAGCAGTGGTGTAGACCACGCCGGTGGCGCCGCGCGTGACGATGACGTCTTGCGCGCCCTGCGCCTGCAAGGCGCGGCAGGCCGCGAGGAAGTCGGCGCTGGTCAACAGCCGCGTGCCGATGCGCGTTTCGAGCTCGCCCTGGTTCAGAATGAGCAGGCGCAGGCCGCGCAGATCGTCCGGCAGGTTGGCCATCTTGGGCTGTGATACCGCCACCAGCACCAGCGGCACGGCGTCGCGCGCGGCGTCGTCGAGCAGGGCGCGCAGGGTGTCGCGCGGCAGGTTCAGGTCGGCCACGGTCAATGCGCCGACTGCGCGCTGCGGCTGGCGCGTGGCCAGAAAGGCGGGCGTGAGCGCGTCGTACAGGGCCATGTCGGCCAGCGCGAGGATCATTTCGCCATGGTCGTCGAGGACCGCCGTGTAGGTGCCGCTGCACACACCCGTCAGGTGCAGGGTGGCGCGGGTATCGATGCCGGTCGCCTCGGCGTGCGCCAGCAGCGCCTTGCCGGACGAATCGTCGCCAATGGCTGTGATCAGCGCCACCGGCGCCGACAGGCGCGCCAGGTTCTCGGCGATATTGCGGGCCACGCCGCCGAACGATTCGTCCTGGCGTGCGGGATTCGAGGTGCCCATTTTAAGTGTGGCGAGGGAGCGCAGTTTGCGATCGAGATTGGCCGCGCCAAGGCAGACGATCGGCCGGTTATCGGGCAGCACGTAGGCGCGCCCGAGCAGGCGCCGGTCGCGGATCAGTCCCGCGATATAGCCGGCCACGGCGGAGCGCGACAAGCCCAGGACTGACGCCAGGTCCTGCTGCGAGATGAACGGGTTGGCGCGGATCAGTTCGTACAACTGGTCTTTTTTGGAGAGTTCGGTCACAATAAGCAATCATTAAACAATTGTTTGTGATAGTAGACAATTGTCTTAATACTGTCAATCAATGATTGTGTCCTGCTCTCTATAGTGTGCCTGATAGGCACCCGGGGTCCAATCGATTCTAGCGCGTATTTATATGTTGCACATATAAATGAGGAAGAAAAATGGTATTTGCCATACATATCCCCGATCATGCATAGTTATAATAGTTAGCGAACCCATTCTCCACGCCGCCTGCACCGTCCGCGTCGCGTGGCAGCGCCCTCCCCGAACAGATAAGGAATCCTCATGTCGAACAATACTCCCTTCGAAGCCGCCGATATCATCCGCGCCCGCAAACCTGGTTTCGAGCCGCGCGTGGCGATGATCCTCGGTTCGGGCCTTGGCGTACTGGCCGAGCAGATGACCGATGCGGTGTCGATCGGTTTCGACCAGCTGCCTGGTTTCCCGATCAGCACCGTGCACGGTCACGCCGGTGAGCTGGTACTGGGTACGCTGGCGGGCGTGAACGTGGTGTGCATGAAGGGCCGCGGCCACTTCTACGAAGGTTATGGCATGGGCGTGATGACCAGCGCCGTGCGCACCATGAAGCTGCTCGGTTGCGAGATGCTGTTCGTGACCAACGCCGCCGGTTCGCTGCGCACCGAAGTCGATGCGGGCAGCCTGGTGGCCCTGACCGACCATATCAACTGGTTGCCTGGAACGCCGATGGTTGGCCCGAACGACGACCGTTTCGGCCCGCGCTTTTTCAGCATGGCCAATGCCTACGACAGCGACATCCGTAACGTGGTCAAGGAAACCGCCGCCGCCAAGGGCATCACGCTGCATGAAGGTGTGTTCATCGCCTACCCGGGTCCGAACTTCGAAACCGCCGCCGAAATCCGCATGATGGCCAAGCTGGGTGCCGATGTGGTGGGTATGTCGGTGGTGCCGGAAGTGGTGTCGGCCCGTCATTGCGGTTTGAAGGTGGTTGGCGTGTCGGTGATTACCAACCTGGCGGAAGGCATGTCGCCGTTCCCGCTGTCGCACGAGCAGACCCTGAAGTACGCCGCGATTGGCGCCAAGGATCTGGTTGCGCTGATTCCGGCGTTCCTGGAGCGCGTCGCCGCACAACCGCGCGCCGCTGCCTGATTTGCTCGCACTACGTCCGAGGTTGCCAATCTCCGATTACGTCGTCTCCCCCGCGCCAAGGCGGCACTCGGCGGGGGAGACGACGGAAGTGGTAGCGGACGTGCACCCAATTTACCGTACCTGAACCTTTCTAAAGCGAGCGATCCCATGTCACGCGCATTTATCCTCCTGCTTGATTCCTTCGGCCTCGGCGCCACGCCCGACGCCGACAAATTCGGCGACGTCGGCGCCAACACCTTCGGCCACATCGCCAGCTGGGCCGCCGAACAGGGCAAGCCAATGCAGCTGCCCAACCTCGAACGCCTCGGCCTCGCCGCCGCCGCCCACCTGGCCAGCGGCGAATGGGCGCAGGGCTTCGACCAGCGCGACGGCTTCACCGGCGCCTACGGCGCGGCGCGCGAGCGCTCGACCGGCAAGGACACCCAGAGCGGACACTGGGAAATCGCCGGCGTGCCGGTCGAATTCGACTGGGGCTACTTCCCGCGCACCGTGCCGTCGTTCCCGGCCGAACTGACCGACAAGCTGCAGGAATTGACCGGCGTGGCCGGCTACCTCGGCAACTGCCACGCATCCGGCACCGACATCATCAACAAGCATGGCGATGAACACGTCGCCACCGGCAAAATCATCGTCTACACCTCGGGTGATTCGGTGATGCAGATCGCCGCGCACGAAGAACACTTCGGGCTCGAACGCCTGTACGCCGTGTGCGAAGCCGCGTTTGAACTGGTCAAGCCGTACAACATCGGCCGCGTGATCGCGCGTCCGTTCCTGGGCGAGAACGGCAACTACCGCCGCACCAGCAATCGCCACGACTACGCCGTCCCACCTCCGGCACCGACCCTGCTCGACCACGTCAAGAACGAAGGCGGAGAAGTTATCGGCCTTGGCAAAATCAGTGACATCTTCGCGACCCAGGGCATCTCGCGCGTGGTCAAGGGCGTGGACAACATGGCGCTGTTCGACGCGCTGCTCAAGGTCACCGACGAAGCGGGCGACAAATCGCTCACGTTTGTGAACTTCGTCGACTTCGACCAGGCCTTCGGCCATCGCCGCGATGTCGCCGGCTACTCGAACGCGCTGCATGAAATGGATGCGCGCCTGCCGGAGTTCATGGCCAAGCTGAAGGAGGGCGATCTGGTCGTCATCACCGCCGACCATGGCTGCGACCCAAGCTGGCCGGGCTCGGACCACACGCGCGAGCACATCCCGATGATCTTCTTCGGGCCGGGCGTCGCCCCGCGCGCGCTGCCGGTCTCGAACACGTTCTCCGACATCGGCGCCACGCTGGCCAAGCACCTCGGCGTCAAACCACTTTCCAACGGAACCGCTCTGCTATGACTCACAATCCCGCATTCAAACGCAACGAGGCGGTTGGCCTCGACCTCGGCTGGGTCAACCAGATCAAAGTAAACCGTAGTGCGTCGGACCGCCGCGCCGCCAGCCTGGCCAATCGCCGCACCGTCAAAAAGGAATACCAGGCCGCGTGGCTGATCAAGGCCCTGCAGTGCATCGACCTGACCACGCTCGGCGGCGACGACACGCCGGGCCGCGTCGAGCGCCTGTGCATGAAGGCCATGCGCCCGCTGCGCACCGACCTGATGGAAGCCCTGGGCGTGTCCAACCTGACCACCGGCGCGGTGTGCGTGTACCACGAGATGATCACCCCGGCCGCGAAGATCCTGCAAGGTCGCTTGCCGATTGCCGCGGTATCGACCGCGTTCCCGGCCGGCTTGGCCAGCATGGAAACCAAGGTGCGCGAGATTGAGCTGTCGGTCGCCGCCGGTGCCACCGAAATCGATATCGTCATCACGCGCCAGCACGTCCTGATGGGTAACTGGCAGGCGCTGTACGATGAAATGGTCGCTTACCGCAAAGCCTGCGGCGATGCGCACGTCAAAGCCATTCTCGCCACCGGCGACCTGCTCACGCTGGAAAACGTGGCCAAGGCCTCGTGGGTGTGCATGATGGCCGGTTCCGACTTTATCAAAACCTCGACCGGCAAGGAAGGCGTCAACGCCACCATTCCCGTGGCCCTGACGATGGTGCGCACGATCCGCGAATACCATGAGCAGTATGGCTTCCAGGTCGGCTTCAAGCCGGCCGGCGGCGTGGCAACCTCGAAGAGCGCGCTGCAGTACCTGACCCTGATGAAAGAGGAATTGGGACGCGAGTGGCTGGAGCCGCATCTGTTCCGCATCGGCGCATCGAGCCTGCTGACCGACATCGAGCGCCAGCTCGAACACTACGTCACCGGGAACTACTCGGCCAACCATCGCCACGCGCAACCATAAACACCAACGGATTCGTCATGCCAACAATCAACGAGATTCTTCAAACTATGGACTACGGCCCTGCACCCGAGAGCACCAAAGAAGCGCAAGCATGGCTGGACCAGCATGAGCGCCGTTTCGGGCTGTTCATCGATAATGCCTGGAGCGATGCCGCCGACACCTTCGCCTCGACCAATCCGGCCGATGGCAAGGAACTGGCGCAGGTAAGCCAGGCCAGTGCCGCCGACGTGGACCGCGCAGTGGAAGCGGCGCGCCGCGCCCAGCCGGGCTGGGTGGCCCTGGGCGGCCATGGCCGCGCGCGCGTGATGTACGCGCTCGCGCGCCTGCTGCAAAAGCATGCGCGCCTGTTCGCGGTCATCGAAACGCTCGACAACGGCAAGACGATCCGCGAAACGCGCGACGCCGACCTGCCGCTGGCCGCGCGCCACTTCTACCATCACGCCGGCTGGGCGCAGCTGCAATCGGAAGAATTTGCCGACTACCGCGCCGTGGGCGTGGTGGGCCAGATCGTTCCCTGGAATTTCCCGCTGCTGATGCTGGCCTGGAAAATCGCGCCAGCGCTGGCCGCCGGTAACACGGTCGTCTTCAAGCCGGCCGAATTTACCTCGCTGTCCGCGCTGCTGTTCGCCGAGATCTGCCAGCAGGCTGGCGTGCCGGCCGGCGTGGTCAACATCGTCACCGGCGACGGCCGCGTGGGCGAAGCCATTGTCAACCATGCGGGCATCGACAAGGTGGCCTTCACCGGTTCCACCGAAGTTGGCCGCATCATCCGCAAGGCCACCGCCGGCAGCGGCAAGAAGCTCTCGCTCGAACTGGGCGGCAAGTCGCCGTTCATCGTGTTTGAGGATGCCGATCTGGACGCTGCCGTCGAAGGCCTGGTCGATTCGATCTGGTTCAACCAGGGCCAGGTCTGCTGCGCCGGTTCGCGCCTGCTGGTGCAGGAATCGATCGAAGAACGCTTCCTCGCCAAGCTGCGCACGCGCATGGATAACCTGCGTCTCGGTTCGCCGATCGAAAAGTCGGTCGATATCGGCGCGCTGGTCGATCCTGTCCAGCGCCAGCGCATCGAAGGCCTGGTCGAAGCGGCCCGCGCCGAAGGCTGCACCATTTACCAGCCGGTTTGCGAACTGCCGGCCACCGGCTCGTGGTTCCCGCCAACCCTGATTACCGGCGCATCCACCTCGGCCGGCATCGCCCAGACTGAAATCTTCGGCCCGGTGCTGGTCGCAATGAGCTTCCGCACCCCGGTTGAAGCGGTCCAGCTGGCGAACAACACCGTGTACGGCCTGGCTGCCTGCGTGTGGTCCGAATCGATCAGCCTCGCGCTCGACGTGGCGCCTCAGATCAAGGCTGGCGTGGTGTGGATTAACACCGCCAACCAGTTCGACGCCGCGTGCGGCTTCGGCGGCTACCGCGAGTCCGGCTTCGGCCGCGAAGGCGGCAAGGAAGGCATGTTCGAGTACATGACGGCGCTGTCGGAAGATGCGCGTCCGGCAGTGCCAACGGTGGAAGCGAAGGGCAAGGCCAAGCCGGCCGAAGCGCCGGGACCATTCGCCATCGACCGCACCGCCAAGATGTACATCGGCGGCAAGCAGGCGCGCCCTGATGGCGCCTACACGCGCGCGATCGTCGGCGCCAACGGCGCCTTCATCGGCGACGTGGGCGAAGGCGGCCGCAAGGATATCCGCAATGCCGTGGAAGCGGCGCACAAGGCATCCGGCTGGGCCAAGGCAACGTCGCACAACCGCGCGCAAGTCTTGTACTACATCGCCGAGAACCTGGCGATCCGCGCTGACGAATTCGCGGCACGCCTGGCTGCCATGACCGGCGCCAAGAATCCAGAGAAGGAAGTGCAGGCATCGATCGAACGCCTGTTCTACTACGCGGCGTGGGCCGACAAGTACGACGGCCTGGCGCACCAGCCGCCGATGCACGGCATCACCGTGGCGCTGAACGAACCGGTTGGCGTGATCGGCATCATCTGCCCGAACGAGTCGCCGCTGCTCGGCTTCATTTCGCTGGTGGCGCCTGCGCTGGCGCTGGGTAACCGCGTGATCGCGGTGCCGTCGGAAGCGTATCCGCTGGCTGCAACCGACCTGTATCAGGTACTCGACACGTCGGACCTGCCAGGCGGCGCGCTGAACATCATCACCGGCAGCGCCGACGAACTGGCCAAGACGCTTGCATCGCACTCGGACGTGGACGCCGTGTGGCGCCACGACGGTTCGGCTGAAGGCTGCGCCGAAGTCGAACGCCTGTCGGCCGAATCGCTCAAGCGCACCTGGGTGGGCGGCGGCAAAGGGCGCGACTGGTACGACACCAAACAGGCCGGCGGGCGCGCAGTGCTGGCGCACGCGAGCCAGGTCAAGAATGTCTGGATTCCGTACGGCGTTTAAGCCTGCGATTCGGAAAAAACTACATCAAGTAAAGGCAGCACATGTTCTTAAATCAGGAAATCATCCGCAAAAAACGCGATGGCGGCGCTCTCTCGGCTGAAGAGATCCAGTTCTTCGTGCGTGGCATCACCGACGGCAGCGTCACCGAAGGCCAGATCGCGGCACTCGCGATGGCCGTCTTCTTCAACGACATGAACATGGATGAACGCGTGGCCTTCACCTTGGCAATGCGCGATTCCGGCCAGGTCATGGAATGGCGTTCGATGAACCTGCCAGGCCCGGTGGTCGACAAGCACTCGACCGGCGGCGTGGGCGACGTGGTGTCCCTGATGCTCGGACCGATGATTGCAGCCTGCGGCGGCTTCGTGCCGATGATCTCCGGCCGTGGCCTGGGCCACACCGGCGGCACGCTCGACAAGTTCGATTCGATTCCGGGCTACTGCACCGTGCCCGATCCGGAACTGTTCCGCACCGTCGTCAAGGACGTGGGCGTGGCCATCATCGGCCAGACCGCGCAACTGGCGCCGTCGGACAAGCGTTTCTACAGCATTCGCGACACCACCGCGACGGTGGAATCGGTGGCCATGATCACCGGTTCGATTTTGTCGAAGAAGCTGTCAGCCGGGCTGGATGCCCTGGTGATGGATGTGAAGGTCGGCACCGGCGCCTTCATGCCGAGCTACGACAAATCGGTTGAACTGGCCGAGAGTATCGTCGCTGTCGGTAACGGCGCGGGTACCCGGACGTCGGCGCTGCTGACCGAGATGAACGAGTCGCTCGGTCCGGTGGCCGGCAATGCGCTGGAAGTGCGCCTGGCGATGGATTACCTGACCGGCCGTTCGCGTCCGGCACGCCTGCACGAAGTGACGATGGCGCTGTGCGCCGAGATGCTGGTGCTGGGCAAACTGGCCGCCAACGAAACCGACGCGCGCGCCAAGCTGCAGGCGGGGCTGGACTCCGGCGAAGCGGCCGAGCGCTTCTCGCGCATGGTGGCGGCACTGGGCGGCCCGGCCGATCTGGTCGAGCGTCCGGACGCGTATCTGGAAAAAGCACCGATCATCGTGCCGGTACCGGCGCTGCAGGCAGGTTTTGCAACCGCCACCGATTGCCGTGGCCTTGGCCTGGCGGTGGTCAGCCTGGGTGGCGGACGTCGCCGTCCGGAAGACGCGATCGACTTTGCGGTTGGCTTGACCGCTCTGGTGGAACTGGGCGACGCGATTGCGGTGGGCCAGCCGCTGGCGATGGTGCACGCGCGCACCCAGGCTGCGGCCGACCAGGCGGTGCGCGAGGTGCAGGCTGCGTACAAGGTTGGCGATACGAGGCCGGCTGCGAATCCGATCATTTACCGCACGATTCGTCCATAACAGCCGCAATACCTCCGTCTCCCCCGCGCCAAGGCGGCACTCGGCGGGGGCCCATAGCACAGGTGATCATAGGTGCTATGGATCCCCGCCGAGTGCCGCCTTGGCGCGGGGACGACGGTCTTGAGGATGAAGGTCCTAATAAGACCTGAACCCGGCGAAATAGCTAAACAAGCCTTGTCAGGAACTCCCATGAAATACGAAAAACTGATCACCGAAGCCACCGCGGCCCGTCTGCTCGCCTACACCCCCTACTCGAACTTCCAGGTCGGCGCCGCCCTCGAGTGCAAGGACGGCCGCATCTTCCGTGGCTGTAACGTCGAAAACGCCTCCTACGGCTTGTGCAACTGCGCCGAGCGCACCGCGTTCTTCAGCGCCATCGCCCACGGCTACAAACCGGGCGACTTCAGCGCGCTGGCCGTCATCGGCCAGACCGACGGCCCGATCGCACCGTGCGGCGCCTGCCGCCAGGTGATCCTGGAACTCGGTGGTAACGACCTGCCCATCGTCCTGACCAACCTGAATGGCGACATTCTCGAGACGACGGCGGCCGGACAGCTTCCGAACGCGTTCGGCGGCTGGGACCTGAAGAAGTAAGCTTTGAAAAAAACCATCGATGTACAGGCCGCGGTAGCACTGGCGGCCAACGAGGCCATCGCCGCCAAGACCCAGGGAACGTTCGGGGTCGGCGGCGTGCTGCTCGACCAGCACGGCAACGTGCTCAAGTCGCTGCAAAACAACGTGGTGCGCGACGGCCTGATTTTCGATCCGACCGCGCACGGCGAGCGCCAGCTGATCGACTGGTATTTTGCCGAACGCGCCAAAGGGCGCGTTTTGCCTGCGCCCGAAGAAATCACCCTCGTCACCTCGCTCGACCCCTGCGCCATGTGCACCGGTGCGATCCTGTCGGCCGGCTTTAGCGTTGTCGTCGCCGCGCGCGACGCCAAGGCCGGCATCAACCACGACGCCAGCTTCACCTTTGCGAGCCTGCCCGCGGGCCTGCGCGGCCAGGCCGCCGCCAGTTTCTTCTACCCTGCGGTGAAAGGTGCTTCGCCGTTCGCGCGCGAGAGCGCCGGCGTCGTGCCCAAGTCGTTCTTCATCGGGAAAACCATCGCCGAAGCGACGCAGGCGCTTTGCTCGCTGGTGTTCGAGGCCACATCCGACAAGGTGCAGATCCTGCTCAACAGCGACCCGCCGCGCGAGCAGTTGAAGGACCCCGCGCAACTGGCACCCGACCATCCGCTGGTACGCCAGCTCAAGACCCTGTACCCGCACGCGCTGGCCTACCGCTGCGCGCCGCACCAGCCGGATGCAGGCCTGGCGCCGTACCTGCTTGAGGCCATCGCGCGCGACCGCCAGCAGGGCGGGGAGGGCGATGCGGTGGCCTTGCTCGACTCCTTCGGCAACCTGCTGCTGTGCTCACCGGGCCGGCGCGCGCTGTCGGCGATCTGCACGGCGTTCATGGAATGCACGCGCCAGTACGCGCAGCTGCGCTACACGCTGATGCGAGGCCTGGACGCCGAGGCGCAGGCCGTGGTGCGCCAGTACCTGGCCCATCCGAAGCAAGGTACGTTCGTCTTCGCGCGCGGGCCCGACACCAGCGCGCAGAGCTTCATGAACCTGGGCGCCTACGGTTCGACCATGGAAGGGCCGCTGCCGGCCGATAACCCGGCCCAGTTCCAGTACGTGAGCGCGGCGCTCGATGAGGCGCGGTTAGATGCGATCTGCGCGTACATGCCGCCGCTGTACAGGGACGTCATCCGCATCCGCCCGGTGCAGGTGGCCGACCAGGCGCTGGTGGCGGCGCTGGCCGAGCCCGTGCCGGTCATGCAGCCGTGATATCGGCCTGCATCATCCCGAACATATTCCCGTCCGGGTCCTTGACGTAGGCCAGCCAGCCGATCCCCGGCACCGCCGCCTTCGGCACGCACACCACGCCGTGCAGCGAGCCCGATGCCGCTTTCGCCAGCGAGGCGTCGATATCCTCCACGTCGACCGTGATGACGAAAGCGTTGACGGCGGCATCGCCCTCGGGCAGCGGGCCACGGCGTGGCAGTAGGCCGCCGTTGATGCCCGGCTGGTCTTCCGGCCCGGTATGCACCATCCAGTAGTCGCCGCCCTCCCATTTGTTGAAGGTCCAGCCGAACAGGCCATGGTAAAAGTCGATCATCGCCTGCGGGTTCGACGCCTGGATTTCAAAGTGGACTGCACGTGACATGGTGTGCTCCTCGATGGTTTTTATTCGAACGGGTCGTAGGTGCCGAAGGTCCAGACGTGGCCTTCCAGGTCGCGGCAGGTAAAACTGCGCCCGCCGTAGTCTTCATCCTTGATGTCCATGACGATCTGCGCGCGCGCCGAGATGGCGCGGTCGTAGACGGCATCGGCATCGGTGACGACGACGCAAATGGTCTGGGTTTGCGCGCCGTCGATCTCGTCGGGCTGCTTCATCAGCTTGCTGTACTCGGAATCGATGGCCGACGTCGAGCCCAGCATGATCATGCCGTTGCCGAAGGCCAATTGTGCATGGAGGATGGTATCGTTTTCGCCGGGGACAACGAGTTGCTTTTCGAAACCGAAAGTGCTGCAGAGCCAGTCGATGGCGGCCGGCGCGTTGCGATAGCGCAGGCAGGGGATGATATTGGCGCGGGTTTGCTTGGGTGTGGCTGACATGTTTCTTCTCCTGGGTGGGTGATCGGAAAAGCAAGGTATATGGTACTGGATTATTGGGCATCCCGCTGCACTCCCACGCCGTCATGCGCACGCAATGGCCCTTACATTTGCTGGAACAGATGCGTGTGATTGCGGCTCACTTCCAGCAGCGCCGGATGATTGCGCACCCTGAGCATCTGGCGGCCGCGCTCGTCGCGCGTGACCTCGGCGATGGCGTCGACCCGCACCAGGGTGGAGCGGTGGATGCGCCAGAATTCGTCCGGATCGAGTTCGTCGGTCAGTTCCTTGAGCGTTTTGCGGATCAGCATTTCGGCCTGCGCCGTCTGCACCAGGGTGTACTTTTCGTCGGACTGGAAAAACAGCACTTCGCGGGTGCTGATCATGCGCAGGTTGCTGCCTACCTGCGCCTGGATCCAGCGCAGGTACGCGGGCTTTTTCGATTCGCCCTGCTGCAGGAGCTCGGTCAGCTGGCGCAACTGCTCGCCGATGTTCTCGGGCGCCTTCGTCAGGCGCGTGCGCAGGCGCTCGCACGTGACGCGCAGGCGCTCGGCCACCACGGGCTTGAGCAGATAGTCCATCGCGCCCTGCTCGAAGGCGTCCAGCGCGTACTGGTCGTATGCGGTCACGAACACGATGTGGCAGCGGTTATATAAATGCCGCGCCGCTTCGATGCCGCCCTGGCCCGGCATGCGGATGTCGAGGAAGACGATGTCCGGCTGGAGCTGCGCCGCCATGGTGACCGCATCGAGGCCGTTCGATGCCTCGCCCACGATCGCCAGGTCCGGCCACACTTCGGCCAGGCGCGCGCGCAGCTGGTCGCGCATGGGGGATTCATCGTCGACAATCAGGGCGCTGACAGTGGCCATTTCAGTTGGTCTCGTGAGAAGAATGGGGAACGCGCAGCGACGCCAGCGCGCCGCCTTCGACCGGCATTTCGATCACCAGCTCCGCGCGCGACCCGAACAGCAGCAGCAGGCGCTCGCGGATATTCGCCAGGCCCACGCCGTCGCCCGCGTGCATGTTAAAGCCGACGCCATTGTCGCGCACATCGACATGCAAGGCGTCGCCCACCAGGCGCGCGCCGACATCGATGCGGCCACCTTCGATCTTCGGTTCCAGGCCGTGCTTGATGGCGTTCTCGATCAGGATCTGCAGCATCATCGGCGGAAAAGGCATGTGCTCCAGCTGCGCGGGCACGTCGAAACTGACGGTCAGCCGCTCCTTCATGCGCGCCTGCATGATGGCCAGGTAGGCGCGCGAGAGCTGGACCTGGCGCCCCAGCGTGCCGCCGCCGGGCGCGCGCATCTGCGGCAGGGTGGAGCGCAGGTATTCGATCAGGTGCATGTGGATGCGCGCGGCCTGCGGCGGATCGGTTTCGATCAGCTGGCCGATGAGCGCAAGGGTATTGAACAGGAAGTGCGGCTCGACCTGCGCCTGCAGGGTCGCCATCTGCGCTTCGAGCAGGCGCCGTTCGAGCACGGCGACCTTGGCTTCCTCGGTCGCTTCCCTGGCGATCAGTTCCGCCTTGCGCTTGCCCCCGGCCAGTACTTTCACGGCGTACGACAGGATCACGTACCATATCGCCGGTTCGGGCAGGGTCAGCGCCAGCCCGAACGCCATGGCGAGAAACCAGGTGATGAACAGTTGCCGCCATTCCACCAATGCAAGCCAGTCGAAGAAGCTCCACCATAGCACCGTGGCTTGCGCGAGGGAATCGCGCAGGAAATCCATCACCTTGTTCAACTGGCTTGCCTTCACGCTGTTATTCGCCTTCTGTCTTCACGGGCGTGTAGGGCGTGGCCGGGCCGCGGGTGGCGCGGTCGCTGACGTAGCCGGTCACCAGCTTAATGATCATGAGCAACACAAACAGCGTCAGCACCACCGGCACGATGGTCAGCAGCATGGCCAGGCCGACGGCGCTGAGCAGCAGGGTGGGCCAGGACATGGTGGCGATGGCGCTCACGGCGTAGCGGGCTACCTTCCCCAGCGTGCGGCCGAGGTCTTCCATGCTGGCGAAAAAAGAGGTGAATGCAGGGTTGGTCATTTGCTTCTCCAGGGGAGGGTTGTCGATGGAGAGACTGTAGCAAGTGCCGCGCGATTGCTCTACCGCTGTCCGATGAAGTGCGTAAATTGGGTGGTGACCGGTTTGGAGAGGCGATAAACGGCCGGCGGGGCAACGCTTCACGCCAGCGCGACGATCCTGCCGCCGGTGTCATCCGCTATCACCAGCATCTCGCCTGGTCCCGGCGCGGCGATCACCAGCTCGCCGCCTGAGGCCCAGATGGCGCTGCGGCCGGCGCTGTCGTATCCGCCCGAGGCGTGCGCGTAATTGGCCATCAAGACCCCCATCCCGAACAGCTTTGCGTAGCCGGCCAGCTGGCCGGTGTCCTTGTCGTACCCGCCCGCGGAGATCAACGAGCCGGCCGCATACAGCTCGGCGCCGGCCACCGCGGCGGCGTGCGCGTGCTGCTGCTGGCCGGTGTCGGCGCAAATCGCCAGCGCGACCTTCGTGCCGCGCACATCGTGCAGCTGGCTGATCGCGCTGCCGGCCGTGACGTGCTGCTCTTCACCCGCATGCAGGAAGTGCTTGCGGTAGACCGAGCTGCGTCCGTCCGGATGAAAGGTGATCGCGCCGATGCCGGGCAGCGCGCCGGCATTGGCCAGCGGCGCGCCCACCACCACCGTCATGTTGGCGCTGGCGGCACGCTCGCGCAGCGGCGCAAGCCGCTCATCGTCGGCCTTGAGTGCGCAGGCGGCCATGCCCGGCAGCTCATAGCCGCTCAGCGACAGTTCGGGGAACACCAGCAGCTGCACGCCCGCCTCGCTGGCGGTGTCGATAAAGGCGAGGTGACGCTTGACGTTGGCCGCGATATCGAGCGGCACCGACGCCGATTGCGCGGCCGCATAACGCAGGCCGGCCATCAGCTGTTCTCCCAGCCGCGCCGCAGCAGGCCATAGAACACGGTGTCGCAGATTTCGCCGTTGACGATCCAGCGCTCCGGCATGTAGCCCTCTTTTTGAAAGCCCATGCGCTCGAGCAGCTTGGCCGACGCCAGGTTGCGCGGGTCGATATCGGCTTCGATGCGGTTCATGTTCATTTCCTTGAACAGGTAGTCGAGGGTGGCGCGCATCGCTTCGCTCAGATAACCCTGGCCCCAGTGGGCGCTGGCCAGCGCGTAGCCGATTTCGCAGCGGCGGTTCTGTGCGTGGAAGGCGTGCGGCTTGATGGTGCCAATCAGCTTGCCCGTCTCGCGCAGGACGAGAGCGAGCTCCATGCTGCCGCCGCTGCTGTAACCGTCCAGCGCGCGCGCAATGACCGCGTCGCCCTGCGCCGGATCGGTCCAGGCGGTGCCGCTGAAGTAGCGCATCACTACCGGGTCGGAGTGGATCGTGTACAGCGCTTGTGTATCGCTGGCGTGCAGAAAACGCAGCGTCAGGCGTTCGGTTTGTAGTGTGACGGGAGCAATTTCTGGCATGGGACGGTTCGGCATGATGGGTAATTGGCAAGAATACACCAATGCCGCAAATCGGGTGTGCCGGCTGTCGTCCCAAGGCACCGCTTGTTTCCGCTTGACAAAAATAGCACGACATCATCCCACGCCCACCCAAGGTATCCTCCTACCCCTCCGGATGGCTTACGGTGCAAGAATAGCTGTTCGTTATCTATCTTCAGGAAGCAGGCATGAAAACCAAACTCGCGATTTCCCTCGTCGCTCTCATGGTCGGCGGCGCAGCATGGGCACAAAGCCAGAGCGGCAATGCTACCAGTGGCAACAGCGGCACGAATGCGACCGGGACCAACACGCGCGACGGCGCCGTCTTGGCCAATCCGGACCGTCAGCCTCGTAGCGGCATCAAACCGCCCCAGAACCGCGACAAATCGCAGGAAGAGCGCGATGTGATCACCGATCCGCGCGACACGACGAACAGCAGCACCAGTGCCAATACCAACCCGGCGCGCGATGCGGACATGACCGGTACCACCGGCACTGAAATGCGCGGCTCGTCCGGCACCAGCGGCAGCACCGGCAGCAGCAATCCGCCCGTCACCGGCACGTCCGGTAACCGCGGCATGGACAGCACCGGCGCGGCCACCGGCACCTCGACCACCGACAAGAAGCCCACGGTGCCGCCGGTCCGCTGACCGGCCGCACGTGCCAGCGCTGGCCGCGCCCCGCATCGTTATTGGCGGTGCGGGGCGCAGTCATCGTCCGATCAGCACCACCGTATATCCCCCAACGATTTCTCCTCCGATCCTCTGGCGCACGCGCAGTACCTGCGCTTCGCCGCGCTTGATGTCGGCGATGCTGGCGTGGAAAGGGATCGCTTGCCGGTCGCATCCGCGCAGCACGTCCTCGGCCGGCAGCAGCAGCTTGCGGCGCGCCTCGAACGGAATATCGCTCAATCGTTGCCTGCGCGCCTGGCCCACGGTTGCGGGGAGCAGGCCATAGGCCACCGGGTTGGCGGGCGTGCGCAGGCCGGGATCGGCCAGGCCGGTGTAGAGCTTGAGCCAGTCCATGCTGTCCGGCGCGTCCAAACTCGTCTCGATGCGGGCCGGCCCCGGGTTGGCCACGTAGCCCAGGTTCAGCGCCAAGTCGACCGCCGCCGGCGAGGACGAGGGAATGACGGCGATATTGCGCTGCCCGATATGACGGTCGGCCGGTGCCGAGAACTGGTCGGGCGAGACAGCGTCGAGAATCGGTTCATGCACCCGCACCACCAGGCATTCATGGCCGCCGTTGACAAAGGCCGGCACCCAGCTTTGCGGGCACTTGACGATGGCGTGGCAGCCGTGGCTCAGGTAGCGGCCATCCGGACCATTCACAACCCGCCATTCGGTGCCGTTGTTGAAGCGGTTGCCGAGGTCGACCCAGGTGGCGCCGATGAAGTTCGCTTCGGCGCGCGAAATGCCCAGCGTGGGATCGAACCAATAGAATTCCACGCGCACCCGCAGCGCCGGCGCCTTGCCCAGGTTCCAGACGTGCGCATACAAGGTGTTGGGCGCGTTGGCGCGCGCAATGCCGCCCACCGTGGCTGGCTGCACCGGCGCGCTGGCCGCTTCCTGGTTGGGCACCACATAGATATCGGGCGACTCCCAGAACACGCCGTTCAGCGGACGCGCGCCGTTGTCGCCGCCATTGGCGCGGATCATCAGGAACGGCAGGAATTCATCCTTGCGCGGACCGAAGGTCGGGCCGTCCTTGAGAATGCCCTGCAGCTGGCCGCGGAACCAGGGAATTTCAGCGGGGCTGCCTTGGGGCGGACGGTTGACACTTTCCGGCCGCTGCGGCGCGGTCTTGACCACGGGCGGGTCATCGGCTTGCGGCAGTTCCACCGTGCCGGGAAACGGGCAGCGCGGCGGCGGCGGGCAGACCGGCCCGCGCGGCCGCTGGCACGGGTCGTGGCCGCAGCGGCACTGCCGGCAGGGGCCGTGTGGCGCTCCCGGTGCGTGGCACGTGCAGGCGCAGGCGCGCTCTTGGTCGGATGGTTTCATGATGTCCCCTTCTCGCTGTTGTTGTCACCGCCGTTGTCGCTGTCCGCGTCATGCACGGCGCCGCGCGCCAGTGCCGCCAGGATGCCGGTGCCCACGTCCACGCCGCAGCCGGGATTGCGCACCCCCGCATGGAGAAAATAGATATTCAACGGCACCGACGGGTCGTACTTCTCGTCATAGGGCGGGTCTGCCTGCGACGGCCAGGTGCACGGCGGCTGGAACTTGTAGCCTTCGGGATCGTCCACGCCGGGGGCGGTGAGATTGCGCGCGAAGTCCAAGGTGTGGTAGCCGTAGCCGCGGTCTGCATCCAGGTTCCAGTCGACCAGCGGCACGGGCGCGCCGCCCGGCTGCGGGTTCTGGCGCGAATTGAGCCAGATCAGATAACTCGAAAAGCCGACCGCGTCGCCCAGGTGGCGGTTCGCGCGCAGGATCGGGCCGACCGCGTCGGCCGCCTGCGGCGTGGCCGCGCTTTCGAGCGCGTCGCGGATCTCCGGGTCCGGTCCCACGTTCTGGAACAGCACATCCGGGTTGGCGCGGCGCGGGTGCGGCCCGGCGAAGGTGGCCGCCAGTTCGACGCCCCGGTCCGCCGGATACTGCCACGGGTGCTTGAAGTCGTCCTCCGCATGCAGGCGCGGGTAGAGCCGGTCGCGGAAGGGCGTCAGGTCCAGTACCGGCGTGTCGAAGCCCGGCAGCACGTTGCCGACGTCGTTCAGTACCCCGGCAAAGGCTTGCGCATCGGGCATGCCGACCGTGATCAGCCCGACCGTGATTTCATCGTCCATTGGCAGCAGGTAGCCGGACATGACCAGCACGGCGCGGAACGATTTGAGCAGGTGGAACAGCGGCAGTTCGAGCGCGTAATACAGGCCCAGGCGCAGCGGGTAGGTGGCGATATCGGCCAGGATCGCCCATGGCAGGGTTGCCAGGTACACCGCCACCTGTACGATATACAGCAGTATCTTGACGATGGAGAGGATGAAGTCGAGCAGGTCGTCCCACCAGCTGCTGTCGTCGTCGCCGGCGCCGGGGGCGCTGGCCTGCGGATCGTTAAAGGTGGGGAACTGCAGGTTCGGGAACAGCTCGGGCGGTGGCGGCGGTTCGTGCGCGAAGCCGTCCACGGTGGTCATCTTGAGGAACGTGAACAGCAGGCGGTAGGAGGATGCGATCAGGTCCTCGCCCGGCTTGCCGTCGTCCTCGCGCAGGATGCGCGGATGCGCGCCATCCTTGTAATAGACCGCGGTGATGGTCTCGTACAGCAGTTTGGCGATGGGATCGGCCAGCTCCGAATCGATGTCGAGCAGGCGGCGCCGGGTCCAGTTTTCGCGCAGCGTATTGCCGCTCGGGTAGGTGGGGCGCGCCACGCCGGCGCCATCGTTTTCGCGGAAGGCGATGTCGAAGTACAGCGCCGATTCGGTCAGCTGCGGGTACTGGCCGCCGCGCGCCGGCCCGGTGCCGTCGCGCAGGTAGCGGAAGGCATCCATGTGGTTCTCCACCAGGTGGTGGCGCTGCCAGTGCAGGCGAAACGGCCCGCCGGAAATGGCGTTCACCAGCGCATGGCCGGTGACGTCGGTGCCGACGTGCGTCATGTAGCCGAGCGCGTAGGCGCGCGCCTTGTCCTGCTGGTCTTGAGACTCGAATCTGGCCGCCTGGTTCCACAATTCGCGCGCGAACTGGCCGGTGCGGCGGTAGTGCAGCATGTCCGACCACAGGAAAGCCTGTTCGTCGAAACCCTTGTTCAGGCCCAGCGAAAAGAACTCGAACAGGTCCAGGCGCGTGACGACGAAGTTTTCCAGCGCCGTGATCAAAATGCCGGACAGTTCGCCCGCGATATTGCCGACGCTCTCGGACAGGCCGCCGGTCAGGCGGCTCAGTTCTTCGGCGGCGTTTTCGGTGATCGGCCCCAGATAGCGTTCATACTTTTCGATGTAGGGATCGAGCGCGTCGTACAGCCCTTCGAGCACGCGCAGCACCCCGATCAGGGCGCTCGATAGCGGAAACGGTCCCTGGTCGCGAAAATCGGGAAGGAAGAAAAACAGGTCCGGGCCGATGGCGCCCAGGCTGGCGAAGTTGGGATGGCGCTGCATGATGCGCGCCAGTTCGGCGGTGTCCGCGCCCGTCCATTCGGGCTTGATGCGCGCGCTGGCGGCGGGTTGGAAATTGCCGCGCGCGAGCGCCTGGGCGGTCGCGCGCATGGCGCTGATGTGTATATACGGTCCGGGCATGATGCCCTCCACAAATGCGGTCGTCGGTCGGAACCAGCGGGCTGGTTGGTCGTCTGCATTTGTAACGGTAGACCTGCGCAAGCGCGCCGCCCTGTGGCATCGCAAGGGCGGCGCAATTGATGAGATTGCCTTAAGCGGCGGGCTTGCCAGTCTCGGCAGCAATAATGCCGAAGCGCACGCGATAGCGTATTTTGCTGATGCGTTTCGCGCCTTCGAGTTCGACGTGGACCGGCTCGCCATCGCCCATCGAGGCCGCACCGGCCGCGTACATGCCGCCCCAGTCTTCATCGCCGTAGGCGCCGGAACGCCCAACCGCCGCCCCTAACTCCTCGACCTGCGAAATGAACGACAGCCTGACACCAGATTCCGATGCAATGAGCTGCGCCTTGCCGCGCGCATCGGCCAGTGCCGCCGCGTGGGCATGCGCGCGCTCGGCGTCGGACGCTTCGAATTGCGGCTTAAGCATGGACACGCTCAGGGTGTAGCGCTGGTGCTCGAAAATCGGTTGCAGCGCGTCGAGCGCGGTGTACAGGCGTTTCGCTTCCGAACACGTAATCAGAATCTTGAATGCGCGTTCCTGGCCCGGTTTGCTTTTCTTCCAGAACCACGGTTGCCAGATGGCGTTGCCGCCCTCGCTCATTTCGTCGGGCGCGATCCCCGAGCTTTTGAGAACGCGAATGCAATCGTCGCGCAGTGCGCCGGCTTCGCTGTTGGCGGTATCGGCATGCGCCGCGCGCACCGACAGCGACAGGTCGGCACGGTACGTCGTCACTTGTTCGACCAGCGAGGACTGGCCGGTTACTTCGATATAGGAATCCATGATGGTGTCGTTATGCTTTCAGGAGGTTTGTCCGGGGCAGCAATCATACGCGAGCGCTGGCGCGCGGGTCCGCGATGGCCACCGCCGACAGCACCATATGGGTGATCATGGCCTCGGCGTCGTCGAAATCCTTGCGCGAGAGCTGTTTACGATTTAGCACCAGCGCCATCTGCGCCGAAAAATCGGCATACGATTGCGTCATCGCCCAGATGGCGAACAGCAGGTGGGTGGCGTTGATCGGTCCGATGCGGCCTTCGCCGATCCAGCGCTCGAACACCTCGATATCCTTGCGCAGCAGCGGCACCACGCGGCTCTGGATCTGCGGGCCGTACAGCTGCGCGCCGCTGATCACTTCCATCGCATACACGCGCGAGGCCCACGGCTGTTCGCGCGAAAAACGCAGCTTGGCCTGAATGTAGGCGCGCAGCACATCGCGCGGTTCCTGGCTCGGGTCGCCCAGCGTGGCCATGCGCGCCAGCCAGTCATCGAGCACGCCATCGAGCACGCGTTCGTACAGCGCCTGCTTGGTTGGAAAGTAGTACATCAGGTTCTGCTTCGACAGGCCGGCCTGCTCGGCGATGGTGGCGATCGAGGTGCCTTCGTAGCCGCATTCGGCGAACACGCGCACGGCGACGTCGGCGATGTCGGCTTCGAGCTTGTCGCGATTGAGGACGCGGCGCTTGACGGCGGCGCTACGCGTTACGGTGACGGTCTTGGTGGCGGCCATGGTGACTTTCAGCGTTGCGATTGCAGGAACTGAACCAGCTGGGGTGCATCGGCGGCATACGCCACGTTGAAGCGAAACCAGATGCTCGGGGACGGGCGCAGCATGAAAAATTCGTAAGGCGAGAGCAGAATGCCGGAGCGTAGCGCGCGGTCGGCAATCACCTTGCCATTAAACTCCGGCGTGGGTGCCTCCGGCCAGCCGGCGCTGACGAACATGCCGCCGCGCGGCCGCGCCAGCGGCTCCATGCCCGCCTCGCGCAGGCGTTCGATGGTGCGTTCGCGGCCCGACTGCAACTGGTCGGTCAGGCGTTCGAGCATGCGCTTGTAGGGCCGCGCGGAGATGGCGTGGTACACGGCGCGCTCGTTGATCTCGGACGTGGTCAGCCCGGTCAGCATTTTCACGCGCAGCAGTTCGGGAATGAGCGAATTCGAGGCGCAGATCGAGCCGACCCGCAGCACCGGCGAGAGGGTCTTGGAAAAACTGCCGACCCGGATCACGCGCCGCAAGCCGTCCATGGCGGCCAGCGAAGCATCGCCGCCGGCGGCGAGCTCGCGGTAGATGTCGTCTTCCACCAGCCAGAAGTCGAACTGCTCGGCGGCAAGCAGCAGCCGGTGCGCCTGCGCCTGGGTAAGCGAGGTGCCGAGCGGATTTTGCAGCACGGTGTTGACGAACATGAGCTTGGGCTGGAGCGTCGCCGCCTGCGCCATCAGGACTTCCATATCCAGTCCGTCCGGCCCGCGCGCAATGCCGACCGCAATGCAGCCGTGATGGCGGATCAAGGAGAGCAGATTGCTGTAGCCCGGGTCTTCGACAAACACCGTGTCGCCCGGCTTGGTCAGCGTGCGCAGGATCAGGTCGAACCCGTGGGTGGCGCCATGGGTGAGCAAAATCTGGTCCGGGCTGGCCGCGAACAGATCGTCGGCCAGGGTGGCGGCCATGTGCTGGCGCAGGGTGGGGAAGCCGAGCGGATGGCCGTAGCCGCGCAGGCGGCTGGCCGGAATTTTCATCGCGTGGCGCACCGCGTCGAGCACCGTGTCGTCGCCATACCATTCGGGCGGCAGCCAGCCCGCGCCGACCGGCAGCGCGTCCGACACGCCGGAATACAGTTCGGGGGTGAGGGCGTCGATGGCGGCGGGGGTTGCTTGCAGCGCCAGTTGCTGCGGCGCGCTGGCCGCCTCGCTGCGGGCGACGAAAAAGCCCGAGCCGCGGCGTGAACTTAACAGGCCAAGCGTGAGCAGGCGGTCGTACGACTCGACCACCGTGAAGGTGCTCACGCCATTACACTTTGCGAAGCGTCGAACCGAGGGCATCTTTGTCCCCACGCGCAGTTCGCGCCGGTTTACCATCTGCGTGATGGCCGCGACGATCTGGTCGACCAGGCCGCCGCGCTTGCTGCGCTCGATCGCCAGTACCGGCCAGCCATCTCCGCAATTGCCAGGAGGCACTTCCTCATGCAAAACGTCGCTGTCATCCATCCACATTTCCTTTGTGCATTGCCGCAAACTGTATTGTTTGCGCCACCGATACGGTTGGCGGGTTTTGCGATTTGTGTATATGTGCCATAGTTGATCTGCTGACTATTATTGCATCATCATTTTGCCAACTGGTAAATAATTTTTTTAGTTGTAAAAACTCTTGGAGAGTCGCATGAACGAGTCCAGACCAGAATCGATGTCGTCGTTTTGGATGCCATTTACGAATAATCGCGACTTCAAGGCCAACCCGCGCCTGCTGGTGTCGGCCGAAGGGATGTACTACAAGGATGTCGACGGCAACACCGTGCTCGACGGCACCGCCGGCCTGTGGTGCGTGCCCTGCGGGCATGCGCAGCCGAAGATCGTCGCCGCCGTGCGCGAAATGGTCGGCCAGCTCGACTTCGCTCCCACCTTCCAGATGGGCCACCCGGCCGCTTTCGATCTGGCTGAAAAGCTGATGGACTACACGGGCCGCCGTTTCGGCCACGTTTTCTATACCAACTCCGGTTCGGAAGCGGTGGACACGGCGCTCAAGATGGCGCTGGCCTACCACCGCGCGCGCGGCGAAGCGGGGCGCACGCGCCTGATCGGGCGCGAACGGGGTTACCACGGCGTGGGTTTCGGCGGCATTTCGGTCGGCGGCATCGGCGGCAACCGCCGCACCTTCGGGCCGCTGCTGCCGGGCGTCGACCATCTGCCGCACACGCACAACCTGGAAAAGAACGCCTACTCGCGCGCCGAGCCGGAACACGGCGCCAACCTGGCCGATGAACTGGAACGCATCGTCGCGCTGCACGACGCATCGACCATCGCCGCGGTGATCGTCGAACCGGTGGCCGGGTCCACCGGCGTGCTGATTCCGCCCAAGGGTTACCTCAAGCGCCTGCGCGAACTGTGCACCAAGCACGGCATCCTGCTTATTTTCGATGAAGTCATTACCGGCTTCGGGCGCCTGACCACGCCGTTCGCGTTCGATTACTTCGGCGTCGAGCCGGACATGGTCACCTGCGCCAAGGGCCTGACCAACGGCATGGTGCCGATGGGCGCCGTGTTCACCAAACAGCATATCCACGACGCCTTCATGGATGGTCCGGCCGGTATTGAACTGTTCCACGGTTACACCTATTCGGGCCATCCGCTCGCCTGCGCCGCGGCGCTGGCCACGCTGGAGGTGTTCGAGGAGCAGAAAATCCTCGACAACGCCAAGGCCGTGCAGGAGTACTGGACCGACGCGGTGCATTCGCTCAAGGGGCTGCCGCACGTGATCGATATCCGCACGATCGGGCTGGTGGCCGGCATCGAGCTCGCGCCGATCGACGGCAAACCCGGCGCGCGCGCGTTCAGCGCCTTTAAAAAGGCGTTTGCCGACGGCGTGTTGATTCGCACGACGGGCGACATCATCGCCCTGTCGCCACCGCTGGTGCTCGAGAAGAAGCACATCGACGAGTTGTTCGGCAAGCTGGCAACCATCCTCAAAAACCTGGACTGAGCTCATGAGCAATCTCGATACCATCACGCATTACATCAACGGCGCCAAAGTCGATACGGCCAGCGGCCGCTATGCCGATGTCTTCAATCCTGCCATGGGCGAGCCATGCGCGCGGGTGGCGCTGGGCACCGCGGACGATGTGGATGCCGCCGTCGCCGCGGCCGCCGCGGCCTTTCCGTCATGGTCCGCCACGCCGCCGCTCACGCGCGCGCGGGTCCTGTTCAAGTACCTGCAACTATGCCAGGCGCATACCGACGATTTTGCGGCCATGCTCACGCGCGAACATGGCAAGACGTTTTCCGACGCGCAGGGCGAAGTGGCGCGTGGCATCGAGATGGTGGAATTCGCGGTCGGTATTCCGCAACTGCTCAAGGGCGAGTTCACCGACCAGATTTCGCGCGGCATCGATGCCTGGTCGATGCGCCAGGCGCTCGGCGTGGTGGCGGGCATCACGCCGTTTAACTTTCCGGTGATGGTGCCGATGTGGATGTTCCCGGTGGCGATCGCCTGCGGCAATACCTTCGTGTTGAAACCATCCGAGCGCGATCCGTCGGCGTCGCTGCTGCACGCGCGTCTGCTCAAGGAAGCGGGGCTGCCGGACGGCGTTTTCAACGTGGTCCAGGGCGACAAAGTCACGGTCGACGCGCTGCTCGACCACCGTGATGTGCAGGCGATCAGCTTCGTCGGCTCGACCCCGATCGCCGAATATATCTATGCGCGCGGCAGCGCGGCCGGCAAGCGCGTGCAGGCGCTGGGCGGGGCCAAGAACCACATGGTGGTCATGCCCGACGCCGACATGGACATGGCGACCGATGCCCTGATCGGGGCCGCCTTCGGTTCGGCCGGCGAACGCTGCATGGCCATTTCGGTGGTGGTGGCGGTGGGTGACGCCGGCGACAAGCTCATTGGCGCACTGGGCGAGCGCACCGCCGCGCTCAAGATCCGGGACGGCATGGCATCCGATGCCGAAATGGGGCCGGTGGTCAGCGCGGCCGCCAAGGAACGCATCGAGCGTCTGATCGGCGAGGGTGTGGAGCAGGGCGCGACCCTGGTGGTCGATGGGCGCAACTGCAAGGTGCCGGAACGCGAGAAGGGCTTTTTTGTCGGCGGCACGCTGTTCGATCACGTGACGCCAGATATGACGATCTACAAGGAGGAGATTTTCGGGCCGGTGCTGTGCGTGCTGCGCGCGCCGGACGTGGCCACGGCGGTCAATCTGATCAACGCCAACGAATACGGCAACGGCGTGGCGATCTACACGCGCGACGGTGGCACGGCGCGCGAGTTCGTGCGCCAGATCCAGGTCGGCATGGTGGGCGTGAACGTGCCGTTGCCGGTGCCGATGGCGTTCAACAGTTTTGGTGGATGGAAGCGCAGCATGTTCGGCGACCACCACGCGTACGGTCCGGAAGGCGTGCGGTTCTACACGCGGCACAAGGCAGTGATGCAGCGCTGGCCGAATACGGCGAGTGCTGGCGTGGAATTTGCTTTTCCACAGATGAAGTAGAAGGCCCTGTTAGCGGGTGATGCGTACGGTTAGCTGAGAAGCCGTCGCCCCCGCGCAGGCGGGGGGGCCAAGTTCGGTGATCAGTCGGTGGCTACGAAGCTGACTTGGGCCCCCGCCTGCGCGGGGGCGACGGATAAGAGGTTAGCGTCGACGCTTCCGCCAAGTGGGTGAACACATTATAAAAACAGGGATGTAAAATGATCGAATCTCTCAAGCACCTGCCGCATGCGGCCGGCTCCAGCAGCGCACTGGCCGAACAGTTCACCGATCTCGCGCCGGCGCTGACCGAGCGCCAGGCCGCCATCGAAAGCGCGCGTTGTCTGTACTGTTACGACGCGCCGTGTACCCGCATCTGTCCCTCCGAGATCGACGTGGCCAGCTTTATCCGCAATATCCACGACAAGAACATCAACGGCGCGGCGGCGGGCATCCTCAAGCAGAACATCCTGGGCGGCAGCTGCGCCCGCGTGTGTCCCACCGAGATCCTGTGCGAAGACGCCTGCGTGCGCAATCACGACGAGGAAGGCCAGCCGGTCAAAATCGGCCTGCTGCAGCGGCACGCGCTCGATCACGCTTCCTTCAAGGCCTATCCCTTCCAGCGCGCCGAACGCACCGGCAAGAAGATCGCGGTGGTCGGCGCGGGGCCGGCCGGCCTGTCGTGCGCGCACCGCCTGGCCATGCTGGGCAACGACGTCGTCGTCTATGAGGCGCGCGAAAAATCCGGCGGCCTGAATGAATACGGCATCGCCAAGTACAAGCTGACCGGCGACTTCGCGCAACGCGAGGTGGAGTTCCTGCTCAGTATCGGCGGCATCGAAGTGCAGCATGGCCGCACGCTGGGCGTGAACCTGCAGCTGCACGAACTGCATGCCCAGTACGATGCCGTGTTCCTCGGCCTGGGCCTGAACGCGAGCCGCCAGCTTGGTTTGACGGGCGAGAACGCACCAGGCCTGATGGCGGCGGTCGACTACATCGCCGACCTGCGCCAGGCCAGCGACCTGACGGCGCTGCCGGTGCCGGAGCGCGCCATCGTCATCGGCGCCGGCAACACGGCGATCGACATGGCGGTGCAGCTCAAGCGCCTTGGCGCGCAGGACGTGACGCTGGTGTACCGCCGCGGCTTCGAGTCGATGACCGCCACGCACCACGAACAGGATATCGCCAAGGCCAATATGGTGCGCATCCGCACCTGGGCGGCGCCTCTGGAAGTGCTGCTCGACGAAACGGGCCGCGTGCGCGGCATGCGCTTTGAAGAGACCCGTCTCGACGAAGGCCGCCTGATCGGCACCGGCGCCTTCATCGAGATCGCCGCCGAAGCCGTGTTCAAGGCCATCGGCCAGAGCATCGACCCGGTTGGCTTGTCGGACGACATGGCGCAGCAGATCACGCGCGAAGGCGACAAGATTCACGTCGACGCACAGTTCCGCACGGCGTTGGCTGGCATTTATGCGGGCGGCGATTGCATCGCACCCGGGCAGGATTTGACGGTTCAGGCGGTCCAGCATGGCAAGCTGGCGGCGATGGCCATTCACAATGACATCCAATTCAAGGTGGAGGCTTCCCATGGCTGACCTGAGCATCGAATTTTGCGGCATCAAGTCCCCCAATCCGTTCTGGCTGGCCTCCGCGCCACCGACCGACAAGGCTTACAACGTGGTGCGCGCCTTCGAAGCGGGTTGGGGCGGGGTGGTCTGGAAGACGCTCGGCGAAGACCCGGCCGCGGTGAACGTGTCGTCGCGCTACTCCGCCTTGTATGGCAAGAACCGAGAGGTGATCGGCTTCAATAACATCGAACTCATTACCGACCGCTCGCTGGAGATCAACCTGCGCGAGATCACGCAGGTGAAGAAGGACTGGCCGGACCGCGCGATGATCGTGTCGCTGATGCTGCCGTGCGAGGAAGCGCTGTGGGCCGAGATTCTGCCCAAGGTCGAAGCGACCGGCGCGGATGGCATCGAGCTCAATTTCGGCTGCCCGCACGGCATGCCGGAGCGCGGCATGGGGGCGGCAGTGGGGCAGGTGCCCGAGTATGTGGAAATGGTGACGCGCTGGTGCAAGAAGCACTCGAAGCTGCCGGTGATCGTCAAGCTCACGCCGAACATCACCGACGTGCGCAAGCCGGCGCGCGCGGCCAAGGCGGGTGGGGCGGATGCCGTGTCGCTGATTAATACGATCAATTCGATCACCCACCTGGACCTGGACCGCATGGTGGCGCTGCCGATCGTGGGCAACGCCAGTACGCACGGCGGCTACTGCGGCGCGGCGGTCAAGCCGATTGCGCTGAACATGGTGGCCGAGATCGCGCGCGATCCCGAGACGCACGGATTGCCGATTTCGGGCATCGGCGGCATCGGCAACTGGCGCGACGCGGCTGAATTCATCGCCTTGGGCGCCGGCTCGGTGCAGGTGTGCACGGCGGCGATGCTGCACGGCTTCCGGATCGTGGAGGAGATGAAGGACGGCCTGTCGCGCTGGATGGACGAGAAGGGATACAAGAGCATCGCGGAGTTTTCGGGCAAGGCGGTGCCGAATACGACGGACTGGAAATACCTGGACATGAACTATCAGGTGATCGCGCAGATCGATCAGGACAAGTGCATCAAGTGCGGCAAGTGCTATGTGGCGTGCGAGGATACGTCGCACCAGTCGATTGCGCAGCTGATCGACGCGGCGGGCACACGCACGTATGAAGTGATCAAGTCAGAGTGCGTTGGGTGTAATCTGTGCGAGATTACCTGTCCGGTGGAGGCATGTATTACGATGGTGCCGCAGCCGACCGGGAAGGCGTATATGAACTGGACCCAGGATCCGCGCAATCCAAGGGCGGAGGTAGTTGGTTAGCACTACTGTCCTTAAAACCGTCGTTCCCGCCGAGTGCCGCCTTGGCGCGGGAACGACGAAGTCGCGTCACCATTCAGGAGAACCCCACTGTGAGCAACGACCTGTCCGCCAACACGCAGCTCTGGAACGAAGACCTCGCGCCCACCTCCGACGCGCAGCGCACCTGGCGCTGGTATCACTTCGCCGCCCTGTGGGTCGGCATGGTGATGTGCATTCCGGCCTATACCCTGTCGGCCAGCCTGATCGAGGGCGGCATGTCCGGCTACCAGGCGGTGCTCACGGTCTTCCTTGCCAATGCCATCGTGCTGCTGCCCATGCTGCTGATCGGGCACGCGGGCACCAAATACGGCATTCCCTACGCGGTGCTGGCGCGTGCCTCGTTCGGCACCACGGGCGCCCGCATTCCTGCCTTGATGCGCGCCATCGTCGCCTGCGGCTGGTACGGCATCCAGACCTGGTTCGGCGGCAGCATGATCTACACGCTGCTCGGCGTGATGATGGGGGCCGAAATCGGCGGCGCCAAAATTGCGGGTCTCGGCATCAACGGCATGCAGCTCCTGTGTTTTCTCGCGTTCTGGGCCATCCAGTTCTACTACATCGTTCACGGCATGGAATCGATCCGCAAACTCGAAACCTGGACCGCGCCGCTCAAGATCCTCATCTGCTTCGTGCTGCTTGGCTGGGTCTACAACAAAGCCGGCGGTTTCGGCCCGCTGCTCGAACAGCCGTCGCAGTTCGTCGAAGGCGGCAAGAAAGCAGGCCAGTTCTGGAGCACCTTCTGGCCGTCGCTCACGGCCATGGTGGGTTTTTGGGCCACGCTGGCGCTGAACATCCCCGACTTCACGCGCTTCGCCAAGACCCAGCGCGACCAGATTATCGGCCAGTCGGTCGGCCTGCCGGTGCCAATGGGGCTGCTGGCAGCGCTGGCCGTGATTGTGACGTCGGCCACGGTGGTTTTGTACGGCAAGGCGATCTGGGACCCGGTGGACCTGGCCAGCCGCATGACCGGCATCGCCGTGCTGATCGCGCTGATCGTACTGCTGGTCGATACCGTCAGCGTCAACCTGGCCGCTAACCTGGTTGGACCGGCCTACGACTTTTCGTCGCTGGCGCCGAAACACATCACCTACCGCGCCGGTGGCTACATCACGGCGGGCATCGCGCTGGTGATGATGCCGTGGAAGATCCTCGAATCGACCGAAGGCTATATCTTCACCTGGCTGATCGGCTACTCGGCGCTGCTCGGACCTATCGCCGGCATCCTGATCATCGATTACTACTTCATCCGCAAGACTGAACTCAATGTCGCCGACTTGTACCGCGATGATGGCGTCTACTCGTACGGGAACGGCTGGAACGTGGCCGCGATTGTCGCCTTCGTTCTCGGCGTGGCGCCGAATATCCCGGGCTTCCTGAATGCGGCCTTTCCGGCGTCGTTCCCGGACGTGGGCGCGCTGTTCAAGACACTGTATACATATGCGTGGTTCGTCGGGATCGCCATTTCCGCACTGGTGTACGGCGTGATGATGAAGGGGAAGGCGCTGCCTACCCTCAGCACCGCGGCCCGTACCTGAGTATCTGATTGCCTTACAGGAGAGACTTATGACCACGATTATCCGCGGCGGCACGGTCGTCAATGCAGACCGCGCGTTTCGCGCCGATGTACTCAGCGACGGCGACAAGATCGTCGCCATCGGCGAAAAGCTCGACGCGCCCGCCAATTCGACGGTGATCGATGCCAGCGGCCAGTACGTCATGCCGGGCGGGATCGACACTCACACGCACATGCAGCTGCCGTTCATGGGCACCGTCACAGCCGACGACTTCTTTACCGGGACCGCCGCCGGCCTTGCAGGCGGCACGACGACCATCATGGACTTCGTCATTCCCAATCCGCAGCAGTCCTTGCTGGAGGCGTACCACACGTGGCGCGGCTGGGCCGCGAAGTCCGCAGGCGACTATACCTTTCACGTAGCGGTCACCTGGTGGAGCGACAAGGTGCACGAGGAAATGGGTGTGCTGGTGCGCGATCATGGCGTGAACAGCTTCAAGCACTTCATGGCGTACAAGAACGCCATCATGGCGGACGACGAAACGCTGGTGCGCAGCTTCACGCGCGCACTGGAGCTGGGCGCGATTCCAACCGTGCACGCCGAGAATGGCGAACTGGTTTTCCAGCTGCAGCAGGACCTGCTCCGGAAAGGCATCACCGGTCCGAGTGCGCATCCGCTCTCGCGTCCTCCCGAGGTGGAAGCGGAAGCCGCCAACCGCGCCATTGCGATCGCCAACGTGCTGGGGACGCCGGTGTACATAGTTCACGTGTCATGCGCAGAGTCGCTCGATGCGATTGCGCGTGCGCGGGCCAAGGGCCAGCGCGTGTACGGCGAGGCGCTGGCGGGACACCTGGTGATCGACGACAGCGTGTACCAGAGCGCGGATCTCGAATTCGCGCGCGGACACGTGATGAGCCCACCGTTTCGCAGCAAGCACCATCAGGCCGCGCTGTGGCAGGGCCTGCGCGGCGGGAACCTGCATACGACGGCGACCGACCACTGCACCTTCTGCGCCGAGCAGAAAGCGGCGGGACAGGATGACTTTACCAAGATTCCGAACGGCTGCGGCGGCGTCGAGGACCGCATGTCGGTGGTGTGGGACGCTGGTGTCAATTCGGGGATGCTGACGCCATCCGAATTTGTGCGCGTAACGTCCGCGAATGCGGCGCAGATTTTCAATATGTACCCACGCAAGGGCGTGGTGGCGGTGGGCGCGGATGCCGACCTGGTTGTGTGGGACCCGGAAGGCACGCGCACCATTTCGGCCAAGACGCAGTTTGCCAAGGGCGGGTTCAATGTGTTCGAAGGCCGCACCGTGAAAGGTATTCCCTCGCATACCCTGCATGCGGGGAACGTGGTGTTTGCCCGGGGCGAGCTGCGCGCGGTGTCGGGCGCCGGGCGGCATGTGGATCGCCCTGCATTCACCAAGACCCATGCCTGACCTCCCTTCGCATGTCTTCAATTTTTGGAGTGATCAATGAACGATCTGCGCATTAACGGCGAGCGCCTGTGGGCCTCGCTGATGGAACTGGCTAAAATCGGCGCCACGCCAAAAGGCGGCGTCAAACGCCTCGCCTTGACGGACCTCGACAAGCAGGGCCGCGACCTCGTCGTCGGCTGGGCGAAGGAAGCTGGCATGTCGATCACGGTCGACCAGATCGGCAATGTCTTCATGCGCCGCGAAGGGCGCAACCCATCGCTGCCCCCGATCATGACCGGCAGCCATATCGACACTCAGCCCACCGGCGGCAAATTCGATGGCAATTACGGCGTGCTGGCCGGTCTGGAAGTCGTGCGTACCCTCAATGACCAGGGCGTCACTACCGAAGCACCTGTCGAAGTGGCCTTCTGGACCAACGAGGAAGGCTCGCGCTTCGTGCCCGTGATGATGGGCTCCGGCGTCTTCTGCGGCGCCTTCAGCCTGGAGACGGCCTACGCCGCCAAGGACACCGAAGGCAAAAGCGTCAAGGATGAACTGGCGCGCATCGGATACATGGGCGAGCAGGTTCCCGGCCAGCACCCCATCGGCGCCTACTTTGAAACTCATATCGAACAAGGCCCGGTGCTGGAAGATGCCGACAAGGTGATCGGCGTGGTGCCGGCGGTGATGGGACTGTCGTGGTACGACTGCGTGGTCACCGGCATGGAGGCGCATGCCGGCCCCACGCCCATGGGCCTGCGCAAGGATGCGATGCAGGTCTCTACCCACATCATGCAGGAGGTGGTGAAGATCGCGAACCGCTATCCGCCGTATGGCCGTGGCACGGTCGGCATGGTGCAGGTGTTCCCCAACAGCCGCAACGTCATTCCCGGCGAGGTCAAATTCAGTATCGATCTGCGCAACGTGAACGATGAACTGCTCAATACCATGCATGAAGAAATGCTGGCATTCATCGACAAGACCCGCAGCGACTCCGGCCTGGCCATTTCGATCGAGCGCGTGTCGTACTATCCGCCTTGCCCGTTCCATCCGGACTGCGTGGGTGCGGTGCGCGAGGCGACCGCCAGACTCGGATACTCCACGATGGACGTGGTGTCCGGCGCCGGCCACGACGCCATCTACGCGGCCCGCCTGGCCCCCGCCGGGATGATTTTCGTGCCCTGCAAGGACGGCATCAGCCACAATGAAATCGAGGATGCCAAGTCCGACCACCTCGAAGCGGGCTGCAATGTGTTGCTGCATGCCATGCTGGAGCGCGCGAAAATCGTGTCCTCATAATTTCAGTTGAGAAATCACGTCGGCGTTCTCCTACCGTTACGGACGGACTCTGCTGATTCGTGCGTAGGAGTTTGCTTGTTACTCTGTCCTTTTCCATGAGGAGGACAGTTCATGCGCGCTTTAACCTATCACGGCAGCAACGACGTCAAGGTTGACAACGTTCCGGATCCGATTTTGCAGGAGCCGGACGACATCATCCTGAAAGTGACTGCCACCGCCATCTGCGGATCGGACCTGCACATGTACCGCGGGAAGATCCCGGCGATGAAAAGCGGCGATATCCTGGGCCATGAATTCATGGGCGAAGTCGTCGAGACGGGCCCCAACGTCACCAAGCTGCAGAAGGGCGACCGCGTGGTCGTGCCGTTCGTGATCGCGTGCGGCAGCTGCTTTTTCTGCGACATGGATCTGTATTCAGCATGCGAGACCACCAATCCAGATCGTGGTTCGATCATGAACAAGAAAAGCCTGCGTTCCGGCGCGGCGTTGTTCGGATTCAGTCATTTGTATGGCGGCGTGCCGGGCGGGCAGGCTGAATACGTGCGGGTGCCGAAGGCGAATGTCGGTCCGATCAAGATTCCCCTGACGCTGGCCGATGAGCAGGTGCTGTTCTTGAGTGATATTCTGCCGACCGGTTATCAGGCCGTGCTCAATACGGGCGTGGGCAAGGGCGGCAGCCTGGCGATTTTTGGTGCCGGGCCGGTGGGGCAGATGGCGGCAGCCAGTGCGCGCATGCTGGGAATCGAGAAGATTTTCATGGTCGACCATCACGCGTTCAGGCTTGAATTCGCGCGCAAGACGTATGGTGTCATTCCGATCAATTTCGACGACTGCGACGCTGCGGAGTTCATTCTCGATCACACCGACGCGCGCGGTGTCGATGGCGTGGTGGAGGCGGTCGGCTTCGAGGCCAAGGGCAGTACGGTGGAAACCGTGATGACCAACCTGAAGCTCGAAGGCAGCAGCGGCAAGGCCCTGCGCCAGTGTATCGCGGCTGTGCGGCGCGGCGGGACGGTGAGCGTGCCTGGCTTGTATGCCGGGTTCATTCACGGCTTCCTGTTTGGCGATATCTTCGAGAAGGGGATCGGGATCAAGGCCGGCCAGACGCACGTGCAGAAGCATATGCCGGAGCTGCTCAAGTTCATCGAAGAAGGCAAGCTCCATCCGAATGCGATCATCTCGCATCGCCTGAATCTTTCGCAGGCGGCGGAGGGGTACAAGATGTTCGATAAAAAAGAGGATGATTGCCGGAAGGTGGTACTGACGCCTTAATCGTCGTTCCCGCGTAGGCGGGAACCCAATTTCGTACCGCAGCCTAGGCGGCTCAACACACTTGGGTTCCCGCCTGCGCGGGAACGACGGGGCTATGTGAGGCTGCGCAGGAAGTCTAGCAGCACCTGCGCTGCCAGCTCTGCATCATCCCCTGTCATCGTCTCCAGCCGGTTATGGCTGATCCCACCGTTGCCGCACCGTGTGAACAGCATCGCCACATCGGTAATCTTCGCCATTGCCATCGCATCGTGCCCGGCGCCGGAAGCGAGGTCGTAACGCGGCAGGCCGGCGCGTTCGATTGCATCGCCCAGTTGATCCATCAGCGCCGGCGCGCATGGCGCGGCCGGTGCCGACACGATCTGCTCGACCTCCACTTCCACATGGCGCCGTCCGCAGATCGCCTCGATGCCGTCCAATATTTCCTTGACCGCCGCATGGCGCACAGCGTCGTCCGCAGCGCGGATGTCCAGCGACAGCTTGCAGTGGCCTGGAATCACATTGACCGATCCATTCGGCACCTGCAGCTGTCCCACCGTGCCCACCAGCGACCCGGCGCCGCTGCAGCGCCGCTCCACCAGCAGTACGATCTCCGCCGCGGCAGCAGCGGCATCCTTGCGCATGTTCATAGGCGTGGTGCCCGCGTGGCTGGCCAGCCCGGTCAGGTCGACCAGGTAGCGCGAGCTGCCGGCAATCGCCGTCACCACGCCCACCGCCAGGCCGCGCTCCAGCAGCACCGGCCCTTGTTCGATATGCACTTCCACAAAACCCAGCAGACCTTCAGGATTGCGCGCGATCGACGCTATCGCGCCGGGATGGTGGCCGGCGGCCGTCAGCGCCTGCAGCATGGTGACGCCGTCGGCATCGACCTGTTCCAGCAGCGCCATGTCGAACTGCCCGATCACCGCGTTACTGCCCAAGAAGGTACTACGAAAGCGAACGCCTTCTTCCTCGGCGAAGCCCACCACTTCGAGGTGATAGGGCAGGCGTTCGCCGCGTTCGTGCAAGTGGCGCACCACCGCAATCGGCAGCAGGATGCCTAGGCGCCCGTCGTACTTGCCGCCATCGCGCACGGTGTCGTAGTGCGAGCCGGTCATCAGCGTCTTTGCATCCGGGTCAGCCGACAGATAGCGTCCGACCACGTTGCCCACGGCGTCGATGCAGGTTTCCATGCCGGCGTCGCGCATCCATTCGGCCAGTTGCGCGGCGGTGCGCTGGTGCACGCCGGTCATGTAGGAGCAGGTCAGGCCATCATCGGCCTCGCTCCATGCGCCGATGGTTTCGGCCCATTGCATCACGGTGGGACCGAATACGGGCGTCAGTGTGAGCAGGTCGTTGATGCGCAGTTCGGCGATGCGGTGAATCTGGCGCAGGCATTCGGCCATCTCGTCGGGACGCTGGTTTTTCAGGCGCCGCGTGAAGGTGTCGATGATGGCGCGGCGGGTCAGGCCGTTGCCGTCCGGGCCTTTCACCGCGAGGATGAACGGAAAGCCGAAGCGCGCGTTGTAGTCGGCATTGAGCTTGTGCAGGGTCGCGTATTCTTCCGCGCTGCACAGGTTCAGGCCGGACTTGGCCTGCTCATTGGTCGACTCCTGCGTCAGTTCACCGGCGATGGCCGCTTTGCCGGCCAGTTCTGGGTGGGCGCGGATCAGGCCAAGCTGTTCGTCGACGCTGGCCTTGGTCACTGCCGTTTGCAGCGCGTATTTGAGCGCCGTCACGGTCGCGAACGGGCGAGCGGACAATGCGCGTTCCGGAATCCATGGCGAATGTTCGTAAATGCCGCGCAGGGTGTCGACAAAGGCCGCCGCGTCGCAGCTGTTCAAATCCGTCAATGTAGTCATGTTATGGGTATTCCATCTTTGATTACCGATCATAAGCGCTGGCTGCGTTGTACACATACGAGCCAGCTGATAACCGCTATCGCTACTTCTGCACCAGCGCCTTGGCAGCGGCGCTGACCTGGTCGCGCAGCCATTTGTGTTCGGGCGCCTGGTGCACGCGTTCGTGCCACAATTGGTAAAACCGCATCGGCGGGAATTTCACCGGCACCGTGAAGCTTTTGAGCGGCAGCGTCTTTTCATAAAAGCGCATGAACTGGCGCCCGGTGGTCAGTACCAGGTCGGTCTGTGTCAGCATATACGGAATCAGGCCGAAATAGGCCGATTCCACCGCCACCTTGCGCTGCATGCCCTGGCGTTCGAGGAAGGAGTCGATCACGCCGTGGTAACCGGGCAGCATCTGGGACGGCGCCACGTGGGGCAGGGTCAGATAGTCTTCGATCGTCATCGCATCGCTGGCCGTGCGTTTGGCGTACGGGCTGTCGGCGCGCATGGTGCAGATGATCGGGTCCTCGAACAGCTTGGAAATGTGCAGATGCGCGGGTGGCTCGTCCCAGTTGGCGATGACGAGGTCCATGTCGCCATCCGACAGCATGCGGATGTAGTCCACGCCACCGCCAAGGCTGTGGATCACCACGCGGCTGTTGGGTGATCCGCGCCGCAGCGCCGCCACCACGTTCGGCAAGAATTGGCTGTCGAGGTAATCCGGCGCGGCGATGTGGAAGGTACGCGCTTCTTCCTGCGGCATGAAGGGCGATTTCTTGACGAACAGGCTTTCGGTTTCGTCGAGGATGCGCTTGGCCGGCTTGAGCAGGCTTTCGCCGTGCTGGGTCGGCACCATGCCGCGTGCGCCGCGCACCAGCAGCGGGTCGCCGGTCAGCTCGCGCAGTTTGCGCAGCGATGCCGAGATCGAGGGCTGCGGCTGATTGAGCTTGAGCGCCACGCGCGAGACGTTTTTTTCGACCAGCAGCAGGTACAAAATGCGGATCAGGTGCAGGTCGAGGTGTTGGGGAAGGCTGGACATCGGTATGTATATGAATTCGAGTATGTCGAATATACGCCATATTTCATGTTGTGGCACTTGAATCAGTTTATCTTGGGTAAATTCGCGCTACTATCGCCGCAGCCCACGCAACAAGGAACCCCATGGAAGTGTTCGGATACCTGATCCCCTACGGCCTCGAATGGCTCAACCTCATCGTGCGCTGGCTGCACCTTATCACCGGCATCGCCTGGATTGGCGCCTCGTTCTATTTCGTCTGGTTAGACAACACCATCCGCCCTCCCGCGCCGGGTTCCGACCTGGCCAACAAGGGCGTGTCGGGCGAATTGTGGGCGGTGCATGGCGGTGGTTTCTATAACCCGCAAAAATACCTGGTGGCGCCGGCCGAACTACCCAAGGAGCTGCACTGGTTCAAGTGGGAAGCCTATTCCACCTGGCTGTCCGGTTTTGCGCTGCTCACCATCGTCTATTACTTCAACGCGCAGGCGATGATGGTCGATAAGGCCGTGGCGGACCTGAGTTCCTTGCAGGCGATCGGCATCGGTATCGGCAGCCTGGTGCTCGGCTGGACGGTGTACGACCTGCTGTGCCGTTCCCCGCTCGGTAAGCGCGACCTGCCGTTCGGGATCGTGATGTTCCTGTTCCTGGTCGCCAGCGCGTATGTGCTGAACAAATACCTGAGCGGGCGCGCCGCCTACATCCACGTGGGCGCGATGATCGGCACCATGATGGTGGCCAATGTGCTGATGCTGATCATTCCGGGACAGCGCAAGATGGTGGCCGCGATGATGGCCGGCCAGAAGCCGGACCCGATTCACGGCCTCAAGGCCAAGCAGCGCAGCGTGCATAACAACTACTTCACCCTGCCGGTCCTGTTCATCATGATCAGCAATCACTACGCCATGACGTACCGCCACGAGCATGCGTGGGCGGTGCTGGCCGGGATCATGGCGGCCGGCGTATTGATCCGCCACTTCTTCAACCTGCGCCACAAGGGCCGCGTGGAGTGGAGGTATCCGGTGGCCGGCGTGGCGCTGCTGCTGGCCGTAGCCATCGCCATTGCGCCCAAGGCGCCTGCCGCTGCGGCCGCGGGCGTCGATCCGGCGGCGCAGTTCGCGCAGGTGCAGGCCATCGTCATACAGCGCTGCGCGACGTGCCACGCCGAGCGACCGACCCAGCCCGGGTTTGCCAGCGCGCCGGCCGGCGTCATGCTGCACAACGCGGAACTGATTCGCCAGAACGCAGCGAAGATTTACCAGCAGTCGGTGCAGCTCAAAGCCATGCCGATCGCGAACCTGACCAACATGACCGATGCCGAGCGCGCGCAGGTCGCCGCGTGGTTCGAAGCCGGCGCTAAATAGGAATGACAGCAATGACAATGCGAGCACAAGAAGAACTGATTGACTGGATCGACGCCCACTTCGATGAACAGGTGGCGTTCTTGCAGCAGGTGATCCGCATTCCAACCGATACGCCGCCGGGAAACAATGCGCCGCACGCGGATGCCGTGGCCACGATGGTGGAAGCATTCGGCTGGAGCGCCGAGAAGCATGCGGTGCCGGCGCAGGCGGTGCGCGACTACGGCATGGAGAGCATCACCAACCTGATCGTGCGTCGGCCCTATGCGGCAGGCGGGCCGACCATTGCGCTCAATGCGCATGGCGACGTGGTGCCACCGGGCGAAGGCTGGGTGCATCCGCCGTATGGCGGCGTGGTCGAAGATGGTTTCATTTACGGACGCGCGGCGGCGGTGTCGAAGTGCGATTTTTCGACGTATATTTTCGCCGTGCGCGCGCTCGAAGCGCTGGGCGTGCCGCTCAAGGGCGGTCTTGAACTGCATTTCACCTACGACGAGGAATTCGGCGGTTTGCTCGGACCGGGCTGGCTGCTCGAACAAAAGCTGACCAAGCCCGATTTCGTCATCGCGGCGGGCTTCAGCTACAACATCGTCACGGCGCATAACGCCTGCCTGCAGCTGGAAGTGACGGTGCACGGCAAGTCGGGTCATGGCGCCATGCCGGAAACCGGGCACGATGCACTGCAGGCGGCAACACGCATTCTGACTGCGATTTACGGACAGCTGCCGGAACTGAAAAAAATCAAGTCGAAGGTGGCGGGCATCGATTCGCCGACCATGCTGGTGGGGCGCATCGATGGCGGCACCAATACCAACGTGGTGCCGGGGAAGGTCGTGCTGAAGATGGACCGGCGCATGATTCCGGAAGAAGATCCGGTCGCGGTGGAAGCGCAGGTGAGGGCACTGATCGAGGATGCCGTTCGTGGCGAGCCGGGGATTCGGGTCGAGATCAGGCGCCTGCTGCTGTCGCACGCGTTGCGGCCGTTGCCGGGGTCGGACAAGCTGGTGGCGAGCTTGCAGAAGAATGGCAGGCAGGTGATCGGCGAGGAGATTACGGCGCAGGGAACGCCGCTGTATGCGGATGCGCGTTTGTATGGCGAGCACGGAATTCCGGCGGTGCTGTATGGCGCGGGACCGCGTACGGTGCCGGAGTCGAATGCGAAGAAAGCCGATGAACGCCTGGCGCTGGAGGATTTGCGCAAGGCCACCAAGGTGGTGGCGTTGACGTTGCTGGATTTTCTCGGGCACTGACATCCGCTCTGTCTCTCCCGCCGAGTGCCGCCTTGGCGCGGGAGAGACGGCTCGTGGGTTAGTGGTAAGTGCGCGGACCGTTACTTCAACGTCCGCTCAAACAGCTGGTAGATCCGGCGATACTGGTCATACCAGCTCTCCGGCTGCACGAACGCGTGGCGTTCCAGCGGGTAGCTGGCCAGCTCCCAGTGATCCTTTTTCAGCTCGATCAAGCGCTGCGCGATGCGTACCGAATCCTGGTAGAACACGTTATCGTCCACCATCCCGTGCGAGATCAGCAGGTGTCCGCGCAGCTTGTCCGCGTACTCGATCGGCGACGACTTGCGGTACGCTTCCGGATCCAGATCAGGCGTATTGAGAATGTTCGCGGTGTACTCGTGGTTATACGTCGTCCAGTCGGTCACGGGCCGCAGCGCCGCGCCTGACTTGAACATCTCCGGCTCGCGCATCAGCGCCATGAAGGTCATGAAGCCGCCATAACTGCCGCCGTACACGCCCACGTTTTTCAGGTCGCCCTGGTGGTTCGCCGCCATCCAGTTCACGCCATCGACGTAATCTTCCAGCTCCGGATAGCCCATCTGGCGATAGATGGCCGTGCGCCAGGCGCTCCCGTAGCCTCTTGACGCGCGATAGTCCAGATCGAGCACGATGTAGCCCTTCTCGACCAGCAGGTTGTGGAACATCTGCTCGCGGAAGTACACCGGATAGCGCTTGCTGACATTCTGCAGGTAGCCCGCGCCGTGCACGAACATCACGATCGGGTACTTCTTGCCCGGTTCCAGATTCGCCGGACGATACAGCTTGCCCCAGATCTGGCCCGCCCCTTTGGTCGACGGCACTGCCACGTACTGCGGCTCGATCCAGCTGCGCGCCTTGAAGTCGGACGAGCGCGTATCGGTCAGCTTGACGGGCGCGCCGCCACTGGCTGCGATGGTTGCCAGCTGCGCCGGCATGTAGCTCGACGAATAGTGCACCAGCAGCTTGCGTTCGTCCGGCGACAATGCAAACTGCTCGACGCCTTCGAGCGCCGTCACTTCGCGCAGCCTGGCATCGACGGCCGAGACCGAGCACACTTCGTACGTACCCGGGTTCTTCGGGTTGCACATCATGAAGGCCGTGGTGCCGTCGGCCGACCACTGGATGCGGGTCGCTTCCCACTTGCCCTGCGTGAGCGCGCGCGTCTTGCCGTCGCTGGCGCGGGTGTACAGATGCGCGTAGCCGCTCTCTTCGGAGAGGTACCACAGCGTGCTGTTGTCGGGCAGCCAGCCGAATTCGTTGTTACCCGAGTTGACCCAGGCATTGTCGGTGACGCGGTGGGCCGGCTTGAGCGTGGCGCCGGCCAGGTCGACGGTGGCGATCCAGCGGTCCTTGTTGTCGGCGGCGCGCAGCATCACGGCCAGGCCTGTGCCGCTGCGGTTCCATTCGACCGCGGCGCCATCGTCATCGACGCGCACCACGCGGTTGCCTTTCAGTTCGGGCAGTTTTTGCGCCTTGCGCAGGTCCGCCAGCGGGTCGACGCCGATGCCGGGCAGGCTGTCGAAGGACAGGTCGCGCATCTCGCGCGTGGCCAGGTTGACCAGCTTCAGTGTGTGCGAAACCGGTGCGTTGCGGCCGACGCGCGGACGCTGGTCGTCGAATTCTTCGTAGCCCGATTCGGTCACGTAGCGCGGCAGCTTGCCGACGCGGCCCTTGTCGGTGGCCTTGGGTGCGGTCACCAGCAGCAGCCAGCGGCCGTCAGGCGACAGGGCGCTGCCGTCGATGACGACCTTGTCGCCCAGGTAGATCGGCGCCGGCGCGCGCGTGGGATCGGCGCGGCGTTCCTGTTCGGCGCGGTCGCGGCCCGCGTCGCGGTCGTCCTTCTGGCGCTTGAGGGTGGAGATCAGGCGTAGTTGGAGGTCGCGCAGGTTGTCGGCGTCCGGCGCGGCGGCGGGGTCCTTGGTGGCGTGCGCCGCGGCCAGGGGCGAGATCAGGCGGTCGGCGCGGTTCCAGCCGAGCCATTCATGGCCGACGCGGAACTGCACGCTGCGCCCGTCGGCGGAGTACTGGGGCGCGGCCAGGCCGTTGCTGCCGCGCGTAATCTGGGTCAGCGCGCCGCTTTTGAGATCGCGCTCGAACAGGTCGCCGTTGCGCAGCATGATGGAGCGCGTGCGCTCGCGATTGTAGATGACCTTGTCGCTGTCCAGATTGGCCAGCTCGGCGTCGCCAACCAAACGTGGTTTTCCGGGCGCGGCCTGGTAGATGTCGCGCAGTTGGGAACCGGTGCGCTTCTGTTTGTAAAACACCTGCTTGCCGTCCCAGCTCCACCAGGCGGTTTCCGCCGGCGTGCCGATCCAGTCGGGGTGGGCCATCGCCTGATCGAGGCTGATGGGCGTGGCGGCGACGGCGGGGATCGCCCACATCGCGGCCAGGAGGGGTAGGACAAATAGGCGCATGGTAAATACAGTTCGAGAGGAAATGAAAGGAAATGCGAGAAGTTGCAGGATCGCATTCTAGCGCAGGCGCGGTGGGTGTGGGCGGCTGGCGCCGCCGCACAACATTGCGCACCCGGTCTATCGCGCGCGGCGTGCCTTACGGATCGATTCGATCAATTCAAAGAGCAGCATCCCGCCCAGCATGGTCGCGACGAAAACCAGGGCATCGCTGCTGCCGGTCGCCAGCGATGCCAGCGCGGGACCGGGGCAGTAGCCGGCCACGCCCCAGCCCGCGCCGAAGGTCAGCGCACCGATCAGCAGGCGCTGGTCGATCTTGCCGGCCGGGGGCAGGTGCAACGCTGCGCCAAGCAGCGCGGTTGAACGCCGGGCCGCGATGCGGAAGGCGACCGCCGCCACCGGAATGGCGCCGGCCATCACAAACGCCAGCGCCGGATTGAAGTCGCCGGCCAAGTCGAGAAAGCCGATCACCTTGGCCGGATCGGTCATGCCCGAGAGGATCAGGCCAAGTCCAAAGACCAGGCCGCTGGCGAAAGCCGCGCTGACGTATTTCATGAGGCTCCGAATCCTAAGAGGTGGCGCAGCACGAAGACGGTGACGAAGCCGGCCAGCATGAAGGTGGCGCTCGCGGCCAGCGAGCGGGGCGACAGGCGCGCGATGCCGCACACGCCATGCCCGCTGGTGCAGCCGGACCCGTAGCGGGTGCCCAGTCCCACCAGCACACCGCCCACGATCAGGCTCGCCTTGCCGGCGTCGACGTGCACCTGGGGCAGGGGAGCGAACAGCACGAACACCAGAGGTGAGAGCACCAGTCCCAGGAGAAAGGCGATGCGCCAGCCGAGTTCGCTCCGAACCGGACGCAGCAGCCCGCCGAGGATGCCGCTGATGCCGGCGATGCGGCCATTTAGCAACAGGAACATCGCGGCGGCGAGGCCGATCAGGGCGCCGCCGGCCAGCGCGCGGACGAGGTCAGGACTGAGCGGTGGCATCGTCTTTTTTCTCCGGGGTCGGTGAACAGAACTGCTGGTACAGCACATCCATGACGGCGCTGGCCGGCGCGCTGCTGAGCGAGTAGAAAATCTGCTTGCCGGCGCGCCGTGTACTGACCAGTTGTTCGTTGCGCAGGACGGTAAGCTGTTGCGACAGCGTCGGCTGGCGAATGCCGGTCACTTCTTCCAGTTCCCCCACGTTGCGCTCATGGTGCGACAGCTGGCACAGCAACAGCAGGCGGTCGCGGTTGACCAGCACTTTTAACAGCGCGCACGCCTGGTCCGCGCCAGCGGCGAAGCGTTCGAGATCGAGTGAATTTTCCAGCATGGGCATGGGCGCGGCGACAACCATCAATATCAATCTGGATAATATATCACAAGATAGAATATGTGCAGATCAGATGTTCAGGACCGGGAGTGCCGGGATCGAGGCGGAGGAGGGGGAAGGGGTGCGCTGCAGCGGTGGCAGCGCGGAAAAACACCCGGCCACGAGCGCGGCCGGTGAGATTTACACGTCTTGCTGGTCTTGCTCTGGCTCCGGGCCATCGCGAAAGAAAATGGCGATGCGAACGGCCAACGCAATCGCTGCCAGCGCGCCCGGGAGGTATTCGATGACTTCCATGATCAACCCCGCGAAGCCAGATTGCGCAATTCAGCCGCCAGGCTAGGATGCATGTGCTGGTAAGCATTTGCCATGACGATCAGCTTGCGATGGCTGCGCATGCGCGCCCGGTCGTTCTGGGTCGGCTTGACCGCTACTTCCTGCGCGATGAACTGGCGCTCTTGCGCGGCAAACAGCGCTGCGGCAAAGGCACGCGCCGCATTGCTGACGTCGGTCAGGTAATGGCGGAAGCTTTGGTTCGTCGGTTGGGTGTAGGTGGCGCTGCTCATTTGGAACTCTCCTGGGGATTAAATTGCGTTGTTGCAGTGCAGTATAAGAGAGTCCGAGGTATAAAGAAAATTTTGATTTATGATGCCTCATATCACCATCGGTAATATCAGCATTTTCGCAGCTATATGCATTATTCGCGCCAGTGATGTCGTTGGGCAATATGACATGTCCGTATATCAATATGAATAAAGGGGCAAATGCAGGGGGGGATTGCAGCCCCGATGTGATGCGCTATGCTGCCTGTTTGAGCTATTCAGGCGTGGATGAATGACAAAACTTAAAACGTTCAATCATGTGGCCGCCGGCGTATCCCAGTCCTTCATCAGCCGCAACAACGATGTGGGCGGCTACTGGGCGCTCGGAGAACTGTACAAGGACGCCAAGGCGCCGGACTATGCTTTCCAGCTGCAATTGCTCGACGGTGTGGCCATACCGTCCTCGCGCAGCGCCTGCCAGGTCGCTAAAAACTACACGGGGTTTTTGCAACGGGCGCTGGCCGACAAGGGCATTTCGTCCGATGAGCTTGCGGATGCGAATGTATACATACAGTTCAATGCAGAAGCACCCGAGGGTGCGATCCCCATGGAATATCAGGGCGATCCTTTCGTTTGCACCGTTACGTTGAGAACGGCGCAAGGAAAGGTGGCGGTGGCGAAGGCGTATGGGCGTTGCTTTCGCAATCGGTGGGGCATGTTCGCCGGTCGGGCGGGATAGCGATCTTCACCCCGCAGGCGACCGAACGCGTCCGCTTGTTTGTCTGCCTTGCGAGGAGAAATGTAGTGCGCTGGTGTGGGCAATGAGGTCGGTAATGCGGCCAGCTTCGAGCATGGCGGCATTACGTCGGGTTTTACGCGTCGGCTGGAGCAGCGTCTCCATCGGCGCTGGCGGGTGGCGCAAAACTGTCGAGCCAAGTGCGCCACAGGGTCTCGAAACGTTCGTCGAACGGACGTGCGGTGGCGGCGGTCAGGATCAGCGCGCGTTTCGGTCCGATCAAAAAGGCGGCCTGGCGCTGGCGGATCGTCTGGGCTCCGTTCTTGTACTGCGCCTCGATCCGTTCGCCCGACATTTCCGGCTGGTGCGAGCCAAGGCGCTCCGGCGCGCGTGCCAGCAGTTTGTGGCCGGGCATGCGCGCCTTGAGCAGGCCAAGCTGGCGGTCGACATACGTGGTGAGGGTTTCGCCCTCGGCCAGCCAGTCGCGCGCGATGCTCAGGTTGGGCTGGTTTTGCAGGTCGGCCGGCACGAAGATATTGGTGGTGTTGTCCTGGTAGCCCGGAGGCAGTCCGATGCTGCCTTCGTGGATGCCGACGCGGGGCGCCGGCTCGGTGCTGCTTGCTGCTGTGTTCTCGCTCATGCGCTATATCCGTTTTCTGGGGAGTCAAAAAGTAATCGGCGTGGTGCTACTTGGTCGAGTAGCGTGGCGGCGTGCTGATGTTCGCGCAGCGCGGCGGACGCTGGCCGATGCAGCGCTCCAGCATGGCGACCATGGCGGGCAGGGCGCGCCGGCGCGCGATGGCCAGCGCGTTTTCGCCGCGCGCGTTACGCAGGGCCGGGTCGGCGCCCTGGTCCACCAGGAAAGCGCTCAGTTCCAGATTGCCGCCTTCGATGGACAGCATCAGCGGCGTAGCCGCATGCACCCCGGGCTGGTCAATCACGGCACCGAGCTTGAGCATCATGTCGGCCAGCGTGGCTTGCCCGCGCACGTCCGCGTGGTGGGCGCTGTTGGCCAAGTGGTGCAAGGCTGTGTTGCCGTCGTCGTCGCGCTGACGCGTATCGGCGCCGCGGTCGAGGAGGGCGCGGGCGGCGGACCACTGGCCGCTGGCGAGCGCCGCGTGCAGCGCGGTGCCTCCGTGCGCGCTTTGCGGCGCATCGAGCACGGCGCCGGCCTGGTGCAGCATATGGATGGCGTCGACATCGCCTCTGGACGCCGTCATTATCAGGGGCGTGACACCGCCATGGCATGCATTCGGATTGTCGCCGGCGGCCAGGGCTTTTTTCAGCGCGGCGTGGCGCTCCTTGCCGAGGGCGCCAAAGATGCGTGGCGCGCGGACAGACGGCTTGTCGGCCGCGCGGCGTTGGTCGGCCCCGTCGTCGCTGGCGGGACAGCGCTGGAGCGCGGAAGGCTGGTTTGGCAGCGGTGCCGCCCAGGCAAGTGGCAGGCTCAGCACGCAGGCAAGCAGCATCGCGGCACGGGGAGCGTTATTCATTGCCGGGCAGCGAAACGGTGGTTTTTTGGCATGCGTGTCCCAGGTCGGCGAGCAGGTGATCTTGCTCGACCATATGTTAAATATAAAAACAATAAGATTGATTCTAGCAAATCATGCCATCGTCGACAATTCGTACCGTATGCGCATGCATTCCTTTCGATCTGCCAGAAGGCGGCGCCAGCGGCGGAGCGATTGCCACGTCCGACAGCGACAGCGTGGCGCAAGCCCTCGGGCGGCCGATCCGGTTAACATGTTTCCTGCTCATCGGCATGCGTGTCGCCTTCAAGCGCCCCGCGTGAGAATATCTTCAGACAGCGCGTGGCTCCGGCCGTAGTTTGATGGCAGGGTCGCCCAGCACCACATAGTTGCGGCAGTCATCCCGGGCGATACGCGCCGCCAGCAACGCGGATTCGCGCACCGCCTTCCCATACAGTTTTTCCTGCAGCATATTGACCAGTTCCGTACTTAACACCCCCCACTGGCCATTGAATTGATTGGTGGCGTGGCCGATGCGCTGGCCTGCCATGAGCAGGCCGAGCACGTCGCGGAACCCTTGTGTCTGGGCCACGCCACGCTCGGACTGGAAGCTGGAGGCCCACGCCCGATCGACATGTCCCAGCGAAGCGAGCACACCGCCTTGCGGCAAGGCCATCAGTGTTTGCGGTAGCCGCGATGTCGCCGGCTTCGGCATGATGCGCGACTGCGTTTCTTGAAAGTGAAAGTTATCGAACTCGGGTGTGCCAGCCCCATAACAGGCAAAGAAAAAATGAATCATTCCGTGCACGTTGGCGTCCGCCGGCACATCGCTGGCAGCGAACCAGTGCTCGCTGGAGATGCCGCCATAGCCGGGCCACTCGTGGCAGACCAGTGCTCCCTGGTTTTCCGCCTGTCGTTGATCGTCGACACTGAACGCCATGCCGTGCGTCCCGGTGAACAGGATCGATGGTGGTGCGCCGACATTGTTGAGAATGCGCGTCAACGCTTCCTTGGTTGCCTGCTCTTGCAGGGTGGGATTGAGCGAGAAGCCGAATTTTTTTCCCAGAGGGACTGCTTTTGCGCCGCCGGTGCTCCACGGAATGGCGACCTGCTTGGTGAACAGTTGCGAAGCGCGGTCAAAGTCGTGGCATGTGGCAAACAGCTCGATCTGGCGCCTGGTCATCAGGGCCGCGTTGTTTTCAAAGGAAACCACGCTGCGCGCGTAGGCCGACAAGTCCGCCAGCGAAGTGAAATCGAGCCGGCCGACTGCCGCGACAATATCGAGTGCGTATTGAAACTCGAACGGCACGTCGGTGGGCGGGCCGACAATTGTCAGATAATAGGGTACGCCTGAGTCGGGGTCGATCAGGGTGAATGCCGAGCCATGGCGGACCAGCCATTGATTGGCGGTCTCGCCGGGCCGATAGCCGTCGGGGCCACTGAAAATGCGAAAATATTCGCCTGCTTGCCGGCGTCGCAAGGCCACCAGCTCATCCATGGCATCCAGGTAAGGAGTAGGGTCCGCGCCGGCCGCGAATATGATGCCCCAACCGGCTTCCGCGAGATTGTCCGGATCGATTTCGCTGGGCACGCCAAACACATCGCCGCTGCGATCCATGGCTTCGGTAAGGGTGCGCAATTTGACTTCCGCCGCGTGCATGCGCGTCGCGTCCAGGCCCTCGCTTGCATCGCCCAGCGGCCTGCCGGTATCGGCATGGATACCGAATGACAGAGGGGCGTCCGATTCGTCCGTCATGCGGCCTCCTGCGCGGACATCGCCGCTTGCCAGATCAGATGCGCCACTTCAGGCCCGGCAATATCGCTGTGGGCGCCGGACAGGCCATCGAGCTTGCGAATGTATTGGCTGCCGTCGACGTTGTAGACGCAGCCGGGCGCGAACTGATAGGCATCCGCTTGCGCATGCATGAACAGTGCCTTGCCATCGGCAATGCCGCAGATGCCATGAGTGCCGATCGCGCCGAATTGCGGCAGGCCGAAAGAAACCTGATTGGCGACACCAGCCGCCCACGGATAGATTTTTCCCACGGCGTAGTCGTATTTCGATTGCGTGCACACCAGCGGACCACGCACCAGTTTATTGGCCAGTATGTTGCTGAAGTAGCCTGGCACATCGCTTTGAAGTGGATTGGACCTGGCGAATGCCCACAGGGAGGTCGCTCCCTGCACCAGGACGCACGAGTCGATCGGACGCACAAGCGCGGCGCCAGCCTGCCGGCCGAGCACGGCGGAGCTCATGACGATGCAGCCGAAACTATGCCCCATCAGATGAATTCTGAGCGCGGGGGCCGATTGCTGCAGTTTTACCAGTAAAGGATGAAGGCCGTCCTCACCTACGGTCTTGGCCCGCTTCTTCATGGTCCAGAAGGTCAGCTGGCGCAGCGGTGCGAGCAATCTGCTGGCAAGCGCGCCGCCACCGAACGCCACGTTGTCGTCGTCCACCAGGGCTTGGTCAGGATCGAACTTCGCCCGATCCGCCGCGCCGTCGCCGGGCGCGCCGCCATCGCCCAGTGCGAGCGCCTGGTCGAGCTCCAGATACGCTTCGCGGGCCGCGTCGGTCAAGTCATATTCAGCGCAATTGGTCCGCAAATCGGCGAACAGCTTGTGCAGCGCGGCGCGCACAGCGGGCGTATCACCCAATTCGCTGGCGTAGTGATCTTCCAGCGATTGCACGGAGGCGCCGGATCCGGGCGCGAAACTGGCGCCCGGTGCCAGCGCTTCATTGCCCCAGGCCAGGCTGGGCCAGTGAAATCCGATGTGCATTTCCTTGAAACCAGGCTGGCGTTGCAGCATCTGCGCGCGATCCGCGCTGCGGGCGGCAAAAGCGCCGATCCAGCGGTCGTATTGATCGACGGCGTCGCGCACAGCGCCTTTCCAGCCGTGACTCCACAGGAAGACGTCGGTGATGCCGTCCTCCACTACCGTTTGGATCGCGCGTGCGCTGATCGGTCCTTGCGGCCAATCCGGATCGGGCGACGGTTCGCCGCCTTGTGCATTCACGGCCACCAGCACATAGCTGGCGTCTGTTCCTGGAATGGCGCGGTAAGGCATGGGTATCTCCTTGAGGTGGTCATTGCGGCGCGCTGCATGGTGTCGGTTTCTCCGTCACGCCCTTGAAATACGTTCTTAGGTCCTTGTCGCTGAAACTACGTCGATTGGCGAGGAAACATGCCTTGCTTATCCAGGTCTCCGGGCGCAGGTCCCAGATGGCCGTGCCTGCGCGCGAAGAGGTGGCTAACCATTTTCCATCCTTGGAAATAGCCAGCGAGTTGATTGCCGAGTCATGAAAATCATTCGCGATTTTCATGGGGAAGAGGAACTCTGGCTGAAACACCTGCAGACCTCCCTTGGCGTCGCCGATGGCGACGATTCCGTTGTCACTGATCGTCATGGCACTCGGCGGCGTGCTCGATTCTTCTTGAATCCCGGTGCCATGTGGATCTCCCTTGGCGAGAGCGACCGAGTACACCCGCCCAGTGTACTCAGCTACCCATAAATATTTTCCGCTCGGGTCGAATGCGGCAAACTTGACTTTGCCCTTCAGTTGGCCCAGCACCTCGGGGTCGTCGCGAAACGCAGGGCACCCTCCGGCCTTTTCCGTGGCACGCCAGAAGTGCAACTTACCGTACCGCACCGTGACGACATCACTACCCGATGGACGAATGGCCACGACCTCCGTTCGGGGAGACATGCCCCCGGGTAAATTAACGCACTCCGTGGCGCTAAAATTCGGCTGCTGCAATGACCAGATACGGGTGGACAAATCGGTACTCACGATCAATAGCGAGCCGTGCTTATTGACCTGGATCGATTGGAAGAACCCGTCGATGTCGGGCGGCACTCTCAACGGCACACTTCCCGGCGCGGTGTCGCGGACCGCCACGACATGATGGTCTTGCACCAGGAAGGTCGTCTTTGCCAGCTCGGCGCGTGCCGCCCCGGCAATGCGAGGCAATGACCACTGGATCGGCATCCGCGGCTCCGGCACGCTTCCGTCCAGATCGGCCGCAGTCAAGCTGTTCATCGCCGCCACCGTGAGGCGCAGCGTCTTACCGGTCTGGCTCAGGTCGACGAAACTGCTGCTACCGTGCAGGAAATGCCCGAACGGATGGACATCGGCCGTTAATGCCACGTTGAGCAGGTCTCCCTTTTTAGTGGTGACGAATGCACTGTGTCTTTTCGCGTCGACTGCGAAGCTCGCCAGTTCATCAGGAAGCTCGACGATGATTTTGCCGACCGGCGCCGCATTTTCATTTTCTGGAAATGTCCAGTACTTCAGCTGGCCATCCCTCCCGATCGACACCAGCTCCTTATTGTGCAGGTACTGGAGTTGCACTACGTCCTCGTCATGGGCCTCGATGCGCTGGATGTGGGTTTTCGTCGCGGTATTCCAGATAAGGATGTGGCCGCGCCACGTGCCCCCTGCAACGAATCGCCCGTCCGGACTGATAGCGACGCTTGAAAAGAGATCGGCACCATTGTCTTCCCTGAGAATGGGGGCAAACCGCGCTTGTACCGTCCCGTCCCGGGTCTTCAACAAGGTGACCGGTTTCTTGCTTGGAAAGTGCGACACGGCCAAGGATTCTCCGTTGGCCGATAGTGATAGCGCGGGATACACTCCGGTCGCCCTGAACGTCCACACCGGCTCGGTGCTGCCGTCTCGTGCGGATCGTAGATTCCAAGCTGCAACGACGCCACCATAGTATCCTGAGTAAAGAAAGTCCCTATCAGCGACCATGGCGCCAACTTTCTCATGCATGTGACGTGCGAGGGGATTCCTGGTCGCCCTCAGCGCAGGGCCATCCGGCTGTCCGGTTCGGACATCCCAAAGCTGAATACTCCCGTCGTCGTTGCTGCCAGTCGCCAAGCGCCCATCGCCAGGCAGTGCCACAGTCTGAATGCCATTGGGATGGATTTTCTTCAAGAGATCCGCATCGATTTTCCACATTGGCCGCTTGCCGGTGAGGTCGCTTATTTCCACCGCAGAACGGCTGCCAAACCGTACGACGACGCGGTGGTGCTGATCCTGGAAGACGTGCTTCGATACGCGATTACTTTCAGATTCATATTCCATGCTCTTGATATTTCGGGTTCGATTCAGGTAATCGCTCATCATCGTCTTGAAATTGAACGCCACGGCCTTCGGGTTCGCGGTCTGCAAATTCATGCCCTCGACGACTGCACGTGCTTCGAGGCCGATGCCAGGATGACTGCCAATGATCGAAAACACGCCGGCTTGGGAGACGGTGATGTTGATCAGCTTGGCCTGCGTCCTGCTTTCCTCATATTTGTACCCGATGACCACCGTGGCCACAACGATGCTGGCGTAGATGATTCTTAGCAGTCGCTGGTGGCGCATGAAGGTTTCATGCGCTGCCACAAATCTGGTTTCCACCTCGGAGTACGCATCCTCGGCTGACGGCTTCGGGATATTCCGCCTGTTGTGGCGCGACAAGGTCTTGAAGTACGCACCGAGCTCGCCGCCGAGTTGCCATGCGCGCGACAACTGCTGCCAGGCTTCCAGGTTCTTGACGCGCCAATTCTCGATACTTCTGCGCATGGGAATCGCCAGGCTGTCGTGCGATAACTCATACCACTGCCCATCCTCGCGAATCTGGCGGCGGATCAGGTGAACCTCTTCGAGAGAACGGACCTCGGCGGGCGATGGACATTTTTTATCGGCCGTATCGAGCATCGCCGGCGCCCGCAAACCGCTCGGCGTGAGCAGGCGCTGGTCGATCCAGTCGCGCAGGAGACTGGCACGCCTCGGATTGGTGGCGGCGCGCTCCAGGGCATTGTCGCAATACTCCTGGAGCGCGTTGTCCGGATTGTAGTTGACGACGTCGGCGATCCGGATCGCATCGACCTGCTGTCCATGTGCGCTGAGGCGGTTCCACAAGTCCAGGCAGATGACTTGTAGCTGCACCGATTCCACCTTGCCCCCATCGCGTACCGTCGTCGCGCCGCTTGCGTCACGCCCCCGCACTTTGCTCAATTCGCGCACCAGGCGGGTGGCCGCGTCTTCGCCATCTTCCGCCGGGAACGCGACGCCGGCCGCCTGTGCCGGACCTTTGATGGCGGCAATCGCCTGTTCGGTGCTGAGCAAATTGAGGCGGAATGTATTGGTCAGGCGGGTGGGAACGGCATCGCGGAATGGATCGAGCCACGAAAAATACTCTTCCCGCATGCTGAGGATTGTCCAGATCGGACTCACCTCGCGCGACAGCAACTCGCCCAGCTGCTTGAAAAAGTCGCGCTGCTCGTCGAGCGAGGCGCCGTTCAAAAAGACCTCTTCAAACTGATCGATCACCAGCAGCAGGCGCTTCGGCGGCTGCGACTTGGGGATGTCGATGCGATTGACATAGTCGAGCAAACGGTCGCCATCTTGCACTGGCCCGTAAGCGCTCGCTTCAAGCTGGCGCAGGATCGCCTTGACCGGACCGGTACCGTTATCACCACCTACCCGCAGTATCGGCAAGGCCAGGAAACGGGTTTGCAGCTGCGCGAGCAATCCGTTTTTTGCGGTCAGCAGCGATGTCTTTCCGGCGCCGGAAGGGGAATACAGAACGATGATGCGGTCGGCCACCAGGCGCCAGTGCAGTTCTTCGATCTCGCTCTCGCGGCCGAACAGGTCCTGCTCACGGCCGATCGGGCCGGGGCCGACGTAAGGAGCGATCATCGCTGCTTCTCTTGCGAGCGTTGGTTTAACTCGGAGATGAAGGCCGGTACATCGCCCCAATACAGGCGCAATTTGGCTTTCGCCTGCAGATATTTTTCGATGTAGCGGCGCGCGCTGCCAGGGTCCAGCATGCTGTTCGGATCGATCTGGACCGAGAAATGTTCATAATCCGAGCGCAGGTCGCTGCCCTCGAGCTGCAACAGGCTGCGGAACAGGACGCGAAATTCCCACGAATCGGCCTGGAAGCCGATGAACAGCAGCGCGCTGTCGCTCAGTTGAAAACGCACCGACGTGGGAACCACTTCCTTGGTGGACGCAGCTTTGGTCAGATAATCGAAAAACTGATCCTCGGTCATCACCAGCGATGCCGGCTCGGACAGATCGCCGAACAGCTTCACCACGATTGGAAATGCACGCGTTGCCTTGACGGGCAGCCCCGGATGCAGCGCGTTGATTTGCTGAGCGTACTGTTCGTCGCAGCGCTCCGCCGCTTCGTTCCAGCGCAGCAGCCTGACCCGGGGCGTGACGCCTCGTTCCCTGAGCGCGTCGACCAGCAAGTCGCTCGGGTCGGTGGTGATATACACGGCCAGTTTATAGCTGGCCAGGACGGTGTGCGGATCGACAGGGTCGCGCCGGCGGATTGCCGCGCCCACGGTGGAAACAAGCGCGCCCAGTTCGTCGATGACGCCACGGTCGTCCAGGTCGAGAAAGTTTGCCGGTACATCATCCGGATATTTGTCGAGAATGCGACGATAAATACTCTTGTAAAATTCGCGTCTTGGAAACGCGCCCTGGCGTGTAATGGCCAGATACTGCGCCACGCGCGGCAGATCTTCCGCTTCGCGCCCGCTCATGGGATAGCGGTATATGTCGCCCCAATAGCTCGCCAGTTCCCCTCGCGATCCGAACAGGGTTTCGTTCATGGTCGGGCCGAGGATCGGCGTACACGCCGCTGCCTTCAGATTGCCCACGATCGACTCCCAGGGATCAGCTCCCGCTTCGGTGATGCCAAAGCCCGGCGGATACCAGATCCGTGCGCTGTCCAGGCGGGTGAACACGACCGGCATCCACCAGTCGGGATGGTCCATGACCCGGCTGCGCGCCGTCGCTGCGGCCCGGTCGACTTCACCGTGATCGGCGAGATGCTGGAAGAAGGTGGGCATGAACTGGCTGGCGGTTTCCATCGTCAAGTTGCCTTGCATGGCCAGCACGGCGGGCACGCCTTCCCTGGCGAGCATGGGACCGAGGGCGGCCAGGGCATCGCGTGCGGATGACCCGACGCCGGCGCTTTGGCAGGAACAGAGAACGATCAGGCTAGGCGGCCGCGCGAGCGAACCGATGCGTGCGGCGAAATCCTCGCCGGTGACCAGCGCGGCATTGCCGGTCTCGTCTTCCAGCCACAGGGCGGGGCCCTTCGGTCCCAGGGTGCCATGGCAGACCAGATACAGGATGTCGACATCGTTGCTCAAGCCATCGATGATATTGTCCAGCGTGGCAGCGCCAGGCGCTTGCAGCGTTTTGGCCGGTACCGGATGCAGCGCACCGCGGGCATTGCTGATCTGCTGATCGACGTCGATGGGCGTGAAGTCATCGGCGAGATCTTGCGGATTCGCCACGGCCAGCAATGCCTGGATGCCCTGCTTGGCGCGCAGCAGGGGAAGCCGGAATTCTGCAGAGAACAGATAACGCGAGAATACGCACTGGCCGTTGCGCAACAGGGGTTTCTGGCTTGCCGGGTCGACCATCGTTTCCCAGGGCAGGCTATGCAGGATCGACGCCCCCGGATCGATGCGCAGTCGTATCCGCAACGCCATGGCACGGTCGGCAGCGCGCACGCGCGCGGCCACGTAGGCGCTGGCCAGTTCGGCGGGGCCGAGGAGTATCTCCGACAGCAGCTTGCCTGCATCGATCGGTATTGCCGCGAGCAGCCGCGGATCCTTGAGATCGAGCTGAATCGGTACGAATGGGGTAATGGCATCGCCTTCGTCGAGGCGCTGGCGGGCATTTGCCTGGAAACCGTCTAGTGAATCTCGCTGGATAACTATTTCAAGTTCGGAATAGCCCTTCATGCATCACCTTCCAGTCGATTAAGTCTGTCAGAAGTTTTAATACAGTGAAATCAAGGGCTACCAGCCAGCAACACACGGTGCGGCATGTATTGCGCAAAGGAATGAAGGACGACTTTCCGGGAAGTCAATATGACATCACGCTGCAAAGATGGCAATTCGTTTTTGATAAGCTTGTTGCAGAAATGGTTTGACATGGAATGCGAGCGGCACCTGCGCCGGGCCGTTCGCAACGACGTCGTTCAGCATGAGTTTGTCGGCGCGGACCTCACCCGGTCGCGGGCGCGCACGGCGGCCCGCGCGGGGCTGCTTAGCGCGGCGCCATTTGCGCAGGGGACAGCGTGATATTGGTATCCGGCCCGGCGTCGAGAAGGATTTTCTGTGCGATATGCTTGTTGGCCGGCGCCAGCACGTTGAAGTGATCGGCGCCCTGAACCGGAACGAAGCGGATCTGCGGGTTGCGCGTGGTGCCGCGCATGGCTAGCAGCGAATCGATATTGCCGCCCGCGCCTTCGATCACAAAGACGGGCGAGCGTACCGATGCGAGCCAGCGTCCGGGCGAGCGCAGCGCCGCTTCGCGCGGATTGGCGGGATTGAAGCCCGTGAAGCGGCCGCCGTAGCCGTCGATCTCGTCGACCGGGCCGAATGCAAAGACGGCGCGAAAGCGGGTTGAGGTTTCTGCGGTGAGCAGCGCCAGGGTGCCGCCGGTACTGTGCCCGCCCAGGTAAATCCGGTCCGGGTCGACGTACGGCTGTTTTTCCAGGTAGGCGGCGGCGGCCAGCACGTCGTCGACTTCGCCGAGGAAGCCTTCTCGCACGCCGGGATTGTCGTTCCCGCCCCGCAGCGATGGGAACATCATGATGATGCCCGCCTTGCGATAGGCGCTTGCCGTCTGGTCGTTGCTGACCGGCCCCGGCTCCCACAGATCGTCGATGCTATTGGAGTCGCCGCCGGTGATCCAGATGATGGCCGGATGCTTTTTGCCGTCGCGCGGATCGGGTGTCAGGTAGGCACCCAGCTTGCCGGAAGCGGCGTCGTAACGCACGAGGTTGAACACATCGGCCGGCGGTGCCGGGATGGGCGGCTGCGGGGGCATCTTGCGGATCAGGGTGGTGCGAAAGCCCTTGCGCGCCTCGGCCAGGGTCCCGGCATCAGGGGATTTGGCCGCGCTCGCGGTCTGCGCCTGCGCGGCGGCGTGCAGGTGGGCGCCAAGGGCGGTCGATAGCACCAGTATCAGCGCGGGCAAGCGGGGCAAATTCATCGTACATCCTTTGATAGTGACGCCGTGGCGTTGACAGGCATGGGGGAGGTGCGCGGCGTGAAGCACGGTGCGCGCTCAAATGCGTTGTGAGGCCGGCAGGCGAATAAGGCTTTTTCTCCGGCGCAGCAACCTTTGCAATATAGAAAAACTTTGCGGCTGTGGCAAGGTTTTTTGGGAGGAGGCGGGCGCAATGTGCACGCGTTTGAGCCGGCGATCCGATGGATGGCCGGGTATTAATGTGATGCCGATTTCCTCGCGCTTACTTGCGGCGGCTCAGTTCAAGCAGGACCACGTCATTTTCACGCAAGGGCAGTTTGATGGTGAAACGCCCGTCGGCGCCCACGCGCACCGTTTTTTGCTCATCAGGCTTGCCGCTGGCGAGCGATTTCAGGGCCGCGACCTGGCTTTTCCCCAGCTGTTTCGGCGAACCCATGCCGATGTAGGCGGTGAACGCATCGTTGCGTTTGTACCCGACCGTGGAGATCTTCATCGTGTAGCTGCCGGTTTTCAGTCCGCTCATATTCACCTCGGCCTGGCCTTTGTCCCTGGAAGGCAAGTCCTTGATGAAATACTGCTGATTGTTGACACCCTCCGGAAGTGTGCGCGTGTAATCCCACAGCAGCAGCTGGACGTTGCCCCGTTCGTCGGTGGTGGCGAATGATTGGCTGTCGCTGTTTTTCAGCGCGGTCGGCCCGAGCTGGTTGAGGAACTGATAGGCGAAATAAGCGGGTTTCTTTATTCCCTGGGTGTTCATCAGGCCAAAGCCGCCGTGAAAGGCTTCGATGCGCGGCCCGGCTTCTTCAAAGATATCGGTGAACACCCAGTAGGACATCGATTGCGCCGCGCCGCCGACCTGCTTGAGCTTTTGCAGAATGTAGGCGGCCTGGTGGTAGCTGTCGTGCGTGGGATCGGATGGCGTGTACGACGAACTCCATTCCGTGTAGTGGAGTTCCAGCTTTGGCATCGCCGATGCCGCGATTTCCTTGCGGTTCCTGAGCACGTCGCCGCTGACCGCGCCCTTTTCCTTGCTGAGCACCGTGCCGGTGGTGCCGTATTCATCGAGGAAGCCTTGATCGACGCCGTAGGTGTGCGTGCTGACGAAATCGAGCGGCACCGCATTGCTGGCACAGTAAGCGATCATTTCCGGTATCCACGCGGCACCGGCGGTGGCCGGGCCGCCCACCTTGTAACTGGCATTGACGCTCTTGATCGCACGCGCGGCATGGCTGTAGAGCTTGAAGTAGGCGTCCTGCGAGGCGGCCCAGAAACCGTCCAGGTTCGGTTCGTTCCACACTTCAAAATACCAGCTGGCCACTTCCTGCGCGCCGTAGCGTTCGGTGAAGTGTTCGGTCAGGGCTTTGATCAGGCGTTCCCATGCGGCATAGTCTTTGGGTGGGGTGACGTTGCCGCGCCACCAGAAGACGGTTTTCTCGCCGCTGGCCATCTGCGACGGCATGAATCCGAGTTCGACGAAGGGTTTCACGCCAATGCTCAGCAGATAATCGTATAGCGCGTCGACATATTGAAAGTTGTACTGCTCCTTGCCCTGCGCATCAACCCGGTACACCGCCATGTCGTCGGAAAGCAGGCCGTGCATGCGGATATATTTGAATCCCGCATCGCGCTTGATCTGGGCGAGCTGCTGCTGCCAGTCGGCGCGCAAGCCCTCGTTCGCGCGGCCGGCACCGATGGAAAAATTGAAAGCCGGGTCGAGCTGTCCCGCAATGGCGGTGGTGTCGATGTCGATCACGCGCGTTTGCGCCTGGCTTGCCAGCGGAAGCGCCAATATGGCACTGATTAGTAAAACGCCGATGTTCTTTGGACTCATGTGTCGCTCTCTCGCAGGATGTAGGAATACAGCAATCCTGCATTCTGGAAGAGATGCATCGGTGCCGCCATCATGAAAACTGCGTAATGGCTTTATGAAATTAGACACCGGTGCTCCTGACTTGCCGTATGCGGTTATGGTTAAATGAGTTCCTTTTCCGATTGGAACGACGATGACCGCAGATACCGCAACCGCCCCCAAATGGGGCATGGCGCTCGACCTGGAACGCTGCATCGGATGCCACGCCTGCTCGGTGGCTTGCAAAGTCGAAAACTCAGTTCCACTAGGAAACTTCCGCACCAAGGTGTATTACTACGACTTCACTGCCATCAATCCCTTCAACAAGAAGGAAACAATGAAGCGCGCCTTTTTGCCGACGCTGTGCATGCAGTGCGAGGACGCCCCCTGCCTGAGCGCCTGCGAACAGGACGCGATCACGCGCGACGCCGACGGCATTGTGCGTATCAACGAGGACAAGTGCGACGGTGATCGCTCGTGCATCAAAGCCTGCCCTTACGGCGCGATCCACCAGGACCCGGTGACCAAGCTGGCCGACAAATGCGACTTCTGCTCGCACCGGCTGGAGGCCGACCTGCTGCCCGCCTGCGTTGAAGTGTGTCCGGCCGATGTATTCGCCTTCGGTGACCTGAACGACCCGGCCAGCCGCATCAATGCGTTCAACCAGCGGCACGGCAAGGAACTGTCGGTGCTCAAACCCGAAGAGAAGACCAGGCCCGCCGTCAAATACCGCGGCATCGGCACGGTGGCTCCGCGCGCGATGGAAAAGAAAATCCCCAAGGGCCGCAACCACGACCCTTTCTCGTATGAAGTCGATACCTGGAGCCAGCTGCAATCGACGTTCGCTCGTTCCACCGTGAAGAAAGGCTGAGAACATGGACCGCAGATCATTCATCAGGAACGGCATCGGATCGATGGCGACGCTCGGCGTGGGCGAACTGATTCTCCTTAACCCGTCCACCGCGCAGGCGATGGCGTACCGGCCGGTGGCAAACGGCAAACAGCGCAAGATCAAGAACAACTACAAGACAGCCACGCGCGTCACCAGCGTGTGCCTGAACTGCTCCACCGTGTGCGGCATTGAAGGCTTTGTGCAAGATAACAAGGTGATCAAGATCCGCGGCAATCCGCTCGACCCGAACATGGGCAGCCACATGACGTGCGCCAAGGGCCAGTCCGGCCCTAACGTCAACGATTATCCGGAGCGCTTGCTCTACCCCCTCAAGCGCGCCGGCGAGCGTGGTTCGGGCCTGTGGAAGCGGATCACCTGGGAAGAAGCGTATGAAGAGATTGCCCGCCGCATTCGCGCCAGTGTCGATGCCGGCCACCCGGAACGCGTGTGCATCCACCAGGGCCGCTCGCGCATCGAGGCGGAGATCGGCCGCTTCCTCGACGCCATCGGCACGCCGGTATTGCTCAATCACCGCGCGATCTGTTCGTCGAACAAGCGCGCGGCCAATTACGTGTCGCTCGGCGAGACGGACTGGGAATCGATCGATGCGGAGCGCTGCACCTACTTCCTTAACTTCGGCTCCAATTTTTATGAAGCGCACCAGGGGGGACTGCACCTGGTGTCGCGCGTGGTCAAGGCCCGCTACGACCACGGGGCCAAGCTGGTCACGTTCGACGTGAGGCTGTCCAACACGGCCGGGCGCAGCGACGAATGGCATCAGCCGTTTCCGGGCACCGAAGGGGCCATTGCCCTGGCCATGGCCCACGTGATCGTGCGCGAGAACGAAATCGACCGCGATTTTATCGACAAATTCGTCCAGCCAGGGCTGGAAACCATCCGCACCTGGCTGGCGCCATGTACGCCAGCATGGGCGGCGAAGCTGTCGGGCGTAGCGGCGGCCGACATCACCCGGCTGGCGCTGGAATTCGCGCGCAAGCGGCCGGCGGTGGCGGCCTTCACCAATCGTGGCACGGGCGCGCACTACAACGGTTTTAATGCCGAACGCGCGGTCGTCATGCTCAATGCCTTGGTGGGGTCGGTCGCCAAGGAGGGCGGCTATTGCTACGGTCTCGATGAAAAGCTGTCACCGGCGCGCTATCCGGCCCCGGAGCCAAGGCCGCCCAAGCCGACCATCAGGACCGACCTGGAAGACCCGCCGGAGTGGCCGCTGGCGAACCGCTGGCAAAAGATGAAGGTCGGCCAGGTCGTGTTCGATTATTTGCGCCAGGGGCGCGCCAAGCTGGACGTCTACCTCAGCTATACAATCGCCGCGCCGATGACCTGGCCGGAAGGACGAAGCACGACCGTCGAGGTGCTCAAAGATGAAAAGCTGATTCCCTTCCACGCCTGTTCGGATGTGGTGTATTCCGAAATGGCGCACTACGCCGACATGATACTGCCCGATGCCACTTACTTGGAACGCTGGGGCATGGACATCCGCAACAATATGGAGCTGCAGCATTTTGTAACGCTGCGCCAGCCGATGGTGACCCCGCCCGGTAGCGCAACCAGCTTTGCCGATGTGCTGTTCGAAATCGGCAAACGGCTCGGTCCCGAGCAGGCGAAGTACTTCAGGTTCGGCAAGCACGAAGACTTTGTGCGGCATCAGTGTTCGAAGCTGCCGACCAGGGGCGCGGACGGGAAGGTATTCAAGGATGGCTTCGAATACATGAAGCACTATGGCGTGTACGTCGATAGCGCGGCGCCCAAACCGTACGAGGTGTACCGCAAGCCGCTGGCCGCGGCGCTGGTGCAAGGCAGCCGCGTGGACGGGAAAACCCGCGTGATCTACAAGGCCGATGACAAGGGCAAGGAAAAGGCGATCGGGCTGATGGTCGGCGAGGTCCCGGTGCGCGGTTTCACGACACCGTCGCGCAAGTTCGAGATCCATGCGCCCGAGGTGGCGAAGGTGGCTGCGACGATCGGCATGGTTGACGACGGGCTGCCGACCTTCCATCAGGTTCCATCGCACGTGGGGCTGGCGGCCGATCGCCTGATCCTGACCACGTTCAAATGGAACGTGCACACGCAGGGCAGGACCGCGTCGCAGAAGTATCTGGCCGAGATCGTGCATGATAATCCGATGTGGATTCATGCGGCGACCGCGAAGAAGCTGGGTATCAAGACCGGCGACACGGTGGAGCTGACCACGTATCGGCCGCTCAGTGGTGCGGTAGGGGACAAGGCGTACCGGGGCACGGGTGAGGTACTGGGCTCGGCGACGGTGAAGGCATTCGTCACCAAGGGTATTCATCCGCGGGTGGTGGCGGTATCCAATTCGCTGGGCTGGATCACGGGTGGACGCTCTTGCGAGGGTGAGCGCGGGCGGCGCGTGGAGGTGGCGGCCAAAGGGCTGGCGCCCGATGCGGCGCAAGCGTTCGGGCCAGCGCCGGCGGTCGACGATCTGGAGTTCGGCTTATGGTGGGACGAGAAGCATGGCGGACGCGGAAGCGGCGTGAATATCAATGCGATTCTGCCGATCAATCCGCAGCCCTTGGTAGGGATGCAGGCGTGGTTCGATACGGTTTGTTCGATCCGGAAAATTGTCTGAAGGCACGAAAAACACCGATAGCGCGGTGTGCCATTGCAGCCGGGGCGGCTGATGTTTGTGAGTGCCCATGCGTGACGAGTGTCAGCGCATTGGGCAGCCTGCAAGGATCTTATTGTTTGGCGATGAACTGCTTTTGCTTGCGGCGCGCGGCCAGCAATACTGCCAGGCCCGCACCCAGCATCAGGTAGCTTTCCGGCTCAGGTACTGCCGAGATGGTCCACGTGCCTTGTTCGTTCCATACCGCAGCGGCGTGAAGCGCTGTGTCTGTGTGGAGCGCGATATCGTGAGCGTCATTCGGGGCGAAAAAACTGTAATTCGTGGACAGGGATTGAAGGTTGCTCGAGCCGCTTTCGATGTTGAAAAACCATCCTTTCATGGCGCCCTTTTCAAACGTAAAGTCATACGTCAACAAGGCACCCGGCGTGTTCGAATTCATACTGATTTTCCCTGCACTGCCACTCCATGCTCCAAGTGGTTCCATCCACGGCATTCCAGAGATTGTTCCGGAAAAGTCATCCGCGATATCAAGTGTGAAACTAGCCAGCATTCGGCTGCTGGTCGTGTTAATGGTATCGAAGGTCAATGCGTTACCAGTGTAGTTGTACGTGGCCGCTTGGGCGGAGAGCGCACTGGCTGCGGTCAAGAGGAGCGCAGCGGTAAGGCGGAGTAAGTTCATTGATATCTTTCGATAAATTGGCGGAATGTCATCCTATGCCGAATTTATCCAAAGAGCAATTTTAATGTTTAATTTGAACGTTTTGTTGTTGTGAGTCCAAATTCGGCGTGGTGGTTGAGCTGCAGCCTGCCCAACCGATGCTTCTACGGTGGACGAGCAAGGCCAACCCCGGCGCAACGCCATGGAGGATGGCGGGCCGGGCAGGAAGTTTTAGGAAAGGATGAATGCGAGGACTGGTCGGGGTGAGAGGATTCGAACCTCCGGCCTCTGCGTCCCGAACGCAGCGCTCTACCAGGCTGAGCCACACCCCGACGGGTGGTCAGATCACAGGTATTAAATTATGCCGCTCAGTGGTTCCTGTCAACTGCGAAGGTACACAGTTGCATCAAGCTTTGTTTGTACAGGCTGTCCGGCAAACCAGCGATGGCGTTGGCTGCGCGCTTGGCGGCAATTTCCGCCTCGCGCCGCGTGAAGTCCAGGGCGCCGCTGCTGGTCACAGCCGCCAGGATGACGTCGAAATGCTGCTCGTCACCTTGCTCGATGCAGTTGCGCACCAGTTCACGCTGTTCCGGCGTGCCGTTTTCCATCAGCCAGATCAGCGGCAAGGTCGGCTTGCCTTCGCGCAGGTCGTCGCCGACGTTCTTGCCGATTTCGCTGGCGTCGCCCGCGTAGTCGAGCACGTCGTCGATCAGCTGGAAGGCCGTGCCCAGCGAGCGGCCGTATTCGCCGGCCGCGCTGATCTCGTCATCGCTGGCGCCGGAAATGAGCGCACCGAGTTCCGCCGCCGCCTCGAACAGCTTGGCTGTCTTGGAGCGGATCACTTTCAGGTAGCTTTCCTGTGTGACATCCGGATCGTGCATGTTCAGCAGCTGCAGCACTTCCCCTTCGGCGATCACGTTGGTCGCGTCCGACAGGATCTGCATGACGCGCATATTGTTCAGGCCAACCATCATCTGGAACGAGCGCGAGTACAGGAAGTCGCCCACCAGCACCGATGCCGCATTGCCGAACAGGGCATTGGCGGTCTGGCGCCCGCGCCGCATCGACGATTCGTCGACCACGTCGTCGTGCAGCAGGGTAGCGGTGTGGATGAATTCGACCACGGCCGCCAGTTCATGGTGGGCCGTGCCCTTGTAGCCATAGGCGTTCGCCACCAGCAGCACCAGCACGGGGCGGATGCGCTTGCCTCCGGCACTGATGATGTACTCGGCGATCTGGTTGACCAGGCTGACCTCGGAATGCAGGCGCTCGCGGATCACCGTGTTGACTGCCTCCATGTCCGGAGCAATCGATTGGGCGATGGTATTTTGTTGTGCGTGTAAGATGGCGGCGGACAAGGCGAACCTGCAATGGACGTTAGGTGCGGCGATTATACGACACCGCGCCTGTTTCCGTCCCATGCTCAACGGTTACGCCCGCCCGCAGGCACAGCCCGCGGCCGGCCGGCGCAGCGCCTTGTAGTTGTCGACATACCACGAACCTGTGGCCTTGTGCATGTCTTTTGACGAAAAAAACCAATCCATGTATAATCTGCGGTTCCCCCGGCTCCGGCCAGGGAATTTTTTAACATCTGATGAGGTTTCCTATCATGTACGCGGTCATAAAAACCGGTGGCAAACAATACAAAGTTGTCGCTGGCGAAAAACTTAAAGTAGAACAGATACCGGCAGACATTGGTTCCGAACTCACCATCGATCAAGTTCTCGCAGTAGGCGCGGGCGACACCATCAAGTTTGGTGCGCCATTGGTCGAAGGTGCAACGGTACTGGTAACTGTTGTGGCACACGGTCGTCACGATAAAGTGAAGATTTTCAAGATGCGTCGTCGTAAGCACTACCAAAAGCATCAGGGCCATCGCCAGAATTTCACCGAAATTCAAATCGTTTCGATCAACGGTTAATGCCGTGTGCCAGGCTCAATGAGCCCGGCTAGATCAGTCCAAAGTAACCAGCTATCCAGGAGTATTTAAATGGCACACAAAAAAGGCGGCGGCACAACGCGCAACGGCCGTGACTCAGAATCAAAACGCCTTGGCGTTAAAGTCTACGGCGGCCAGACCATCAATGCCGGCGGCATCATCATCCGTCAGCGCGGCACCCCAGTGCGCGCAGGCGAAAACGTCGGCACCGGCAAGGATCACACCCTGTTCGCGCTGGTCGACGGCAAGGTGAAGTTCGTTGTCAAGGGCGCAGGCTCGAAGCAGTTCGTTACCGTTGTTGCTAACGACCCAGCTCCAGCAGCAGTCGCAGCGTAAGTTGTATCCGCGCTGTCATGGCGCACATTTGTAAGGCGCAAGCCTTCCATTGAAAGGCTCTGCCCACGGTAGAGCCTTTTTAGTTTTAGGGCGGCACAAAATATGAAGTTTATCGACGAAGCAAAAATCGAGGTCATCGCTGGCGACGGCGGCAATGGCTGCGCATCGTTCTGTCGCGAGAAATTCCGGCCTTTCGGCGGCCCGGACGGCGGCGACGGCGGCAAGGGTGGGTCCATCTGGGCGGTTGCGGATCGCAACATCAACACCCTGGTCGACTTCCGTTACTCCAAAATGCACAAGGGTAAGGACGGCGAGCCCGGACGCGGCGCGGATTGCTACGGCAAGGGCGCGGAAGACATCTACATGCGCATGCCGGTCGGCACCTTGATCGTCGATAACAACAACGGCGAGATCATCGCCGATCTGACCGAGCACGGCCAGACCGAGCTGCTGGCCAAGGGCGGCGAGGGCGGCTGGGGCAATATCCACTTCAAGTCCTCGACCAACCGCGCCCCGCGTCAAAAGACCGAAGGCAAGGAAGGCGAACGGCGCGAGCTGCGCCTGGAACTCAAAGTTCTGGCCGACGTGGGCCTGCTGGGTATGCCGAACGCCGGCAAGTCGACCTTTATCACGGCCGTGTCCAACGCCAAGCCGAAGATCGCCGACTACCCGTTCACGACCCTGCACCCGAACCTGGGCGTGGTGCGCGTGTCGCACGAAAAGAGTTTCGTCATCGCCGATATTCCCGGCCTGATCGAAGGCGCCTCCGAAGGCGCGGGCCTCGGCCACCAGTTCCTGCGTCACCTGCAGCGTACCGGTCTGCTGCTGCACATCGTCGACATGGCACCGTTCGAGACCAATGTGGATCCGGTCAAGGAAGCCAAGGCCCTGATCAAGGAACTCGAAAAGTACGACGAGTCGCTGGTCGACAAGCCGCGCTGGTTCGTCCTCAACAAGCTCGATGTGGTGCCGGAAGAAGACCGCAAGAAGCTGGTCAAGGATTTCGTCAAGCGCATGGCCTGGAAGGGTCCTGTGTTCGAGATTTCGGCATTGAGCCATGAAGGCTGCCCGGAGCTGGTCAACGCCATCTACCTGCACCTCGAGACCGTCAAGAAGAGCGAGCACCGCGCCGAAGAAACGCAGATGACCGAAGAAGCACGCGGCATCGCGTCGATCGATCCGGACGATCCGCGCTTCAAGATTCTCGACTAAAATTGGCAGTACCCATGCTTAGACAGAAGCTGCGTGCGCAGCTTCTGAACCTGATCGCCCTCGCCAGTTCGCTGGCCGCATTAGCGGCTTTGCTGGACCCGGACCGGGTGGCGATCGCCATGGGCGTGTTTCTTGTTGGCGTGAACGGCTACAGCCAGTTCTTCGCCATGTATGTCGGCGTGAGGGCAGCTACAGCAGCCCTGGCGCTGCTGGCAGCAAGGCAGGCCGACCAGCCTGTCCTCGGCGATATCACCGCATTGTTCGTCCTGGCGCAGCCGGCCGGCCGCTTTGTCGCGGCCTTTGCCATTGGCCTGCCCCAGGGATTGTTGTTAGTCGTTTGCGGGATCGAACTGGCGGCAGGGCTCCTGCTGCTCGCCTTGCGCCCGCGCTTAAGAGCCGCTGCCCCATGAACTCCGTCATCCAGACTGCTACCCGCATCATCATCAAAGTCGGCTCCTCGCTCGTCACCAATGACGGGCGCGGGCTCGATCACGCCGCCATCGCGCGCTGGGCCGCGCAAATCGCCGCCCTGCGCGCCCTCGGCAAGGAAGTCGTGATGGTCAGCTCCGGCGCCATCGCCGAAGGCATGCTGCGCCTCGGCTTCGAGAAGCGCCCGACCGATATCCACGAACTGCAGGCCTGCGCCGCCGTCGGCCAGATGGGCCTGGCGCAGATCTACGAAACCAGCTTTCGCGCGCACGGCCTGGGCACGGCCCAGGTGCTGCTCACCCACGCCGACCTGGCCGACCGCGAACGCTACCTGAACGCGCGCTCCACGCTCACCACCTTGCTGCGCCTGGGCGTGGTCCCGATCATCAACGAGAACGATACCGTCGTCACCGACGAGATCAAGTTCGGCGACAACGACACCCTGGGTGCGCTGGTGGCCAACCTGATCGAAGCCGACGCCCTGGTCATCCTCACCGACCAGCATGGCCTGTTCAGCGCCGATCCGCGCAAGGACCCGCAAGCGGTGCTCATCGCCGAGGGCAAGGCGGGCGACCCGGCGCTCGAAGCGATGGCCGGCGGCGCCGGCAGCAGCATCGGGCGCGGCGGCATGCTGACCAAGATCCTGGCCGCCAAGCGCGCCGCCGGATCGGGCGCGCACACCATCATCGCGTGGGGCCGCGACAGCGACGTGCTCACGCGCCTGGCCGCCGGCGAGGCGATCGGCACCCAGCTGCGCGCCCAGACCGGGCGCCTGACGGCGCGCAAGCAGTGGATGGCGGACCATCTGCACACCGCCGGCAAGGTGGTGCTCGACGCCGGCGCGGTGCAAAAGCTGTCGAAAGAGGGCAAGTCGCTGCTGCCGATCGGCGTGATCGAAGTGCGCGGCGAATTCGGACGCGGCGCCGTCATCACCTGCCTGGCCGAAGATGGCACGGAAGTGGCGCGCGGCCTGTCCAACTACACCAGCAGCGAAGCGCGCCGCATCCTGCGCAAGCCCTCGTCCGAAATCGAAAAGCTGCTCGGCTTCCTCGAAGGCCCGGAACTGATCCACCGCGATAACCTGGTCCTGCTCTGATCGGCTTCGGCGCCGTTCCGTATGAAAGAATTTTTCTTCAAATTCCTCGGCTGGATCGGCGTGCTGGTGTTCCTGCTGTTCGGGTTCCTGTACTACGTGTTCACCTTCAGCGTGTTGCTGTTTTTCGTGACCCTGCTCGCGATGCTGGTGTGCGCGCCGCCGTCGCGCCAGTTCATCATCGACCGCACCGGCTTGAACCTGTACGGGCGCGGCATGGCCACCGCCTTCGTCGCGCTGTTCATCGCGCAGGCGTGGGTCGGCATTTCCGAGAACGTGGAAGTATTTGAGCAGGCGGAGGTCCAGAAGGAGCGTGACGCCGCCCGGGCCCTGGCCAACGCGCGCGCCGGCGAACGGGCGCGCTTCCTCGCCGCCAAGCCGGCCATCGTCGCCGACATCGCCGCCAAGCGCGACCAGGGCATGCTGACCGAAGCGCTGGCGCTGATCGACAAGCACGCGGCGCGCACGCCCGATCCCGATCTCGACAAACTGCGCCTGTCGATCCGGATCGCCGAAACCGAAGCGGGCCTCAAGGACGAAGCGGCGGTGCCGCTGCGCCAGCGCCTGGCCCTGTACAAGCTCCTGGCGACGCTCGATCCGTCCAGCACGCGCTACGCCGGCAGGGTGGCCGTGCTCGACGCGGAACTACAGGAGACCAGCGCACGCGAACAGGCGGAGACTGAGCGCGTGAGCGCCGCCAATGGCCGTAACGCCATGCTGGCGCGCCAGTTCGACAAGCGCAGCGGCGCGCACCTCAAGCTGCAGGCGGAACTCAAGCGCACCATGATGAACCCGGCCAGCTACGCGCACGTGGAAACCACCTTTCTCGATACCGGCAAGGGAATGAGCGTGTGGACCACCTTCCGCGGCAAGAACGCAGCGGGCGACACGGCCGAGAACAGCGTCGCCGCCACCGTGGACGACAGCGGCAACGTGCTCACCATCGAGGACTAGCGTCCCGTCAGCGGCAGATCGCGTTGTTCCGGCGAAAACGGCGCCGTCCCGGTATCATGGCATTCTTGCCACCGATTCACCGAGCCACATGATCAATTCACTCAAGCGCTTCTTCACCCGCCCGCAAAGCGTCGTCCCGGCCGCGCCCACCGGCGAGACGACCTTGTACAACGTCTACTGCACGCGCCATACGATCGCGCAGCCGGCCTTCGCGCACGAGCTGCAAGGGCGGCGCGACCTGTCCGATGGCGAGCTGCTGACGCACCTGCATACCTTCTGCGGCTATGTGTTCGCCCGCGGCACAGAAGCCATGACGCGCGATAAATACCACGTCATCCTGCACCTGCAGCGCGTGCAGCATCACCTGAGCATGGCCGTGGCCGACAACGAACTGCCGGCGCTGCATGCCTGGGCGCGCGACTCGAACGCGCTGCTGTTCACGCCCGACGGCCATGTGCGCGATCCTGACGGCCATATCCTGATCAACGTCGCCGACGGCCAGGCCGCCGCCGGCGCGAGCGTGCCGTATCCGGCGCCGGCGTGGACGCGCAAGAGCGCCACCGAAGCGGCGCTGGCGGCGCGCTCGATCGAGGTGCCAGCGAGCCTGCCGCCGCTGGCATGTGAAGAAGAACTGACCCTGCGCGACCGGGACGAGGTCATCGGCCGCGCGCGCGCCTTGCTGCTGGTGGCCCTGCGCGCCGAATCGGTGGCTGCGGGCGAGCCGATGCCGGTCGCCACCTTGCTCGATAAAATGCCGCTGGCCGACGACAGCCTGTCGCCGGCGGAACGCGCCTTCCTGGCGCTGGAGTCACCGTCCGAGCATGAGTGCGCGCAGTTCCTGTGGCGTTACGAGAGCCTGTACGTGCTGCAGTGGGCGCTGGGCATGGTCGACGCGCTGCCGTTTCCGGATGCGCCCTGCGACACCGCCGCCGCCGTGGCGCGCCAGATCGAGATGCGCGGGCCCGAACTGCGTGACGCCGGCCAGATTGTCGACGCGCTCGACCAGACCTACCGCCTGCACTGGCATATCCGCCAGATCCGCCTGAAAAAGACCGGCGCGGAATTCGGCGCCGATGCCGACGTGGTGATGGAACGCCATCACGCCCTCAACTGGCTGATTCGCTTCCAGCACGCCGACTGGGACGAGGTCGACACGCCGACCTGACGGCTAGCGTTTGAGCAGTTCGTCCTGATACAGCGCCAGGTCGTCGGCCGAAAAGCAGCAGAACACCACTTCACGAATGCCCGGTGCCGTGAGCAGCGCTTCGCGCACGCTGGCCACCGCGGTGCCCGCAGCCAGTGCCACCGGGTAGCCGTAAATGCCGGTGCTGATCGCCGGGAAGGCAATCGACTCCAGATCGCGCGCGGCGGCGATGCCGATGGCGCGCCGGTAGCAGCTCGCCAGCAGCGCCGCTTCGTCGTTGCCGCCGCCGCGCCACACCGGGCCAACGGTGTGGATGATGCACTTGGCAGGAAGGCGATACGCTTCGGTGGCCTTGGCGTCTCCGGTTTTGCAGCCGCCGAGCAGGCGGCATTCATGGACCAGTTCCGGTCCGGCGGCGCGGTGAATCGCGCCATCGACTCCGCCGCCGCCGAGCAGGGAGGAGTTGGCGGCGTTGACGATGGCATCGACCTGCAAGGTGGTGATGTCGGCGCGCACGGCCCGCAGTACAGCGCCGTTCTGGTGAGCCGGGTGTTGCGTCATGAGATTCTCCAAAAATCGTCGTGCCAGGCCCGCGCCGGAACGCGCGGCTACTTCACCGCCGGCGCCGGCGTCTTCGCCTTGTACTCGCACAAATCGGCAATCATGCAGTTCCAGCACAAGGGTTTGCGCGCGATGCAGGTGTAGCGGCCGTGCAGAATCAGCCAGTGATGCGCATCCTGCAAAAACTCCTTGGGCACGAACTTGAGCAGCTTCTGCTCGACCACCACCACGTCCTTGCCGGGAGCGATGGCGGTGCGGTTCGACACCCGGAAAATATGCGTATCGACCGCGATGGTCGGGTCGCCGAAGGCCGTATTGAGCACCACGTTGGCCGTCTTGCGTCCCACCCCCGGCAGCGCTTCGAGCGCCTCGCGCGAATGCGGCACTTCGCCACCGTGCAGGTCGATCAGCATCTGGCAGGTGGCCATCACGTTCTTGGCCTTGGTGTGATACAGGCCGATGGTCTGGATGTACGACTTCAGTTCGTCGATCCCCAGCGCCAGGATGGCCGCCGGCGTGTTGGCCACCGGGTACAGGCGGCGCGTGGCCTTGTTCACGCCCACGTCGGTCGCTTGCGCCGACAGCAGCACCGCGATCAGGAGTTCAAACGGCGTGGTGTACTCGAGTTCCGTGGTCGGATGGGGATTGGCGGCGCGGAAGCGGCTGAAAATTTCAAAGCGTTTGGCTGGATTCATCGATTATTCTTCCGCGGGCGGCGCCGCCTTCTGGCGCGCGCGTTCCATGGCGGCTGCGATGATGGCGCGCTTACGCTCCTTCTCGGCGATTTCCTCAGGCGTGTTGGTCGGCTGCGCCGTCACTTCCTGCATCTTGGCGACGGCCTTGGCGGCCAGGCGCGCATCGTTTTCCTCGCGCTCGCGCTGCAGGCGGGCGGTGCGGAAGTCGTGCCGGTCGCGCGCGGCGTCGGCCTGTTCCTGCGACCACGCGGCCCAGCCGGTGCGCTCGCCCGTCACCGGCATCATGCTGATGCAGTCGACCGGGCAGGGCGCCACGCACAGGTCGCAGCCGGTGCACAAACCCGGCAGGATGGTGTGCATCTGCTTGGCCGCGCCCATGATCGCGTCGACCGGGCAGGCCTGGATGCACAGCGTGCAGCCGATGCACAGCGCTTCATCGATAAACGCCACCGGGCGCGCTCGCTCGACGCCATTGGCCGGATTGATCGGAATGACCTTGCGGTTCAACAGCGCTGCCAGGCGCGCCACGCCTTCGATACCGCCCGGCGGACACTGGTTGATGTCGGCCGTGCCATCGGCGATGGCCTCGGCGTACGGACGGCAGGCGGCGTATCCGCATTTGGTGCACTGGGTCTGCGGCAGCAGGTCTTCGATGTGGTCGGCCAGGGTCTTGGTCACGGCGGCGGCGGGCAAGCAGGGTGGGAAAGCGACATTATAGTCGCCGCCCGGCTTCCTCACCGGCGCTGCGGGCGCGCGGCGAAGCGCGACGGACGAAAAAATGCCGCGCGTGGAACTTAACCCATGCGCGGCATTTTCAGGAGAGAACGGGAATCAGCCGTGCTATCAGCCGTGCTTCTGGATGAACTCGCCGATCTTCGGGCAAATCACTTCGCGCCAGCGACGGCCCGAGAAAATGCCGTAGTGGCCGCATTTCGGCGCCACGAAATCCTGCTGCATCTCGGCCGGAATGCCGCTGCACAAATCATGCGCGGCCTGGGTCTGGCCGGCGCCGGAGATGTCGTCCAGTTCGCCTTCTACCGTGAACAGCGCCACCGTGGTGATGTCCTGCGGACGCACCAGGTTGCCGCCGACAGTCCACGTGCCCTTCGGCAGGCGGTGTTCCTGGAACACGGTCTTGATGGTGTCCAGGTAGTATTCGGCCGGCATGTCGAGCACGGCGTTGTACTCGTTGTAGAACTGGCGATGGCCTTCGGCCGGTTCATCGTCGCCCGCCACCAGGTGGTTATAGAACTCGCGGTGGCTCTGCGCGTGGCGGCCCGGATTCATGGCGATGAAGCCGGCGTGCTGCAGGAAGCCCGGATACACCTTGCGCCCGAACCCAGGATAGTTGGCCGGCACCGCGTAGATCACCGTGTTCTCGAACCACGAAAACGGTTTTTCGATGGCCAGGTCGTTGACCGCGGTGGGCGACTTGCGCGGATCGATCGGGCCCCCCATCATGGTCATGGTTTTCGGCAGCTTCGGATCCTTGGCGGTCGCCATCAGCGAGATCGCGGCCAGCACCGGCACGGTCGGCTGGCACACCGAAATGACATGCAGATCGGGTGCGAGCAGGCGGATAAAATCCTGCACGTAGAAGATATAGTCGTCCAGGTGGAACGGCCCTTCCGACTGCGGCACCATGCGCGCATCGGTCCAGTCGGTGATGTACACGTCGTGGCCGGTGAGCAGCCCGCGCACGGTATCGCGCAGCAGGGTCGAGTGGTGGCCCGACAGCGGCGCGACCAGCAGCACCTTCGGCTGGCCCAGTTTTTCGATGGCCTTGTCGTTCAGGTCTTTCTTGAAATGCAGCAGGCGGCAGAATGGGCGGGTGACCACCACCTGCTCGATGATACCGATAGTTTCACCGCCGATGACGGTCGATGTGATGTCGAAAGGCGGTTTTTCGTAATCCTTGCCGAGTCGGTACATCAGCTCGTAGCCAGCGGCGATACGCTGCGCAAACGGCGTGTGCGCGAACGGGGACACTGGATTGGAAAAGAGTTTGGAGGACGCGTCGGCCCACTGCATCAGTGGCGTCAGGAACGAGCGTTGCATCTCGTGCAATTGGTAAAGCATACATATTCCTTCGTTGTAATCGTTGCCTTGCAATCGTTTGCGTAAGGTGTGCTGATTAATTATAGGCCATTTGAAAGGCGTGCCTGCAATTTAGCATTCTTGTTGGAAATTCAGCGCGGCTGTCAGTTTCAGGCAAGCCAAGCGTGTTGGATACACCGTTTTAACACACAACGGTGCGCTTCGTTTATGAGCTACCTAACGCAGCATGAAAAATGCCCCGGCTGAGCGGGGCATATGTTGTGGCGGTAAGACTTATCCGGCCGAGCTTGCTGCAACCAACTCTTAGTCGAAGGTTGGCGTCTCGACGCCGAGGATCTTGTGCAGTTTCGGCGATGTCGTCGTGTACTGCATGTGGATCTTCTTGTCCGGGAAGATGTAAGGCGCCGCGCCGAAGGCAGCCAGCGCCGCTTCGTGGAAGCCCGACAGGATCAGCTTCTTCTTGCCCGGATAGGTGTTGATGTCGCCCACCGCAAAGATGCCCGGCACGTTGGTTTCGAACTTCTCGGTGTTCTGCACCTTGAGCTGGCGGCGCTCGATGTCCAGGCCCCATTCGGCGATCGGGCCGAGCTTTGGCGACAGGCCGAAGAATACCAGCAGCATGTCGAGCGGTACGCGGCGGGTGACGCCGTCGGCGCCGGTCACTTTCACTTCGCTCAGCTTGCCGTCTTTTTCATCGAAGCCGGTGACCTGGCCGATGATCAGTTGCATTTCGTACGCTTCGCACAGCGCCTTCATCTTGGCCACCGATGCCGGCGCGGCGCGGAAGTCTTCGCGGCGGTGCAGCAGCACGACCGATTCGGCCTTGCCCACGAAGTTCAGGGCCCAGTCCAGCGCGGAGTCGCCGCCGCCGCAAATGACCAGGTTCTTGCCTTCGAACTGGCTTGGATCCTTGACGCGGTAGTGCACCTGGGTGCCGTCGAACGCTTCGATGCCGTCGACCTTGATGGTGCGCGCCTGGAACGAACCGACGCCGGCCGCGATGAAGATGGTCTTGGTGATGAACTGGGTGCCGGTCGAGGTTTCGACGTTGAAGCGGCCGTCTTCACGGCGCTGCACCACGGTCACTTCCTGGTTCAGGTGGAAGGTTGGCTCGAACGGCTCGATCTGCTTGAGCAGGTTGTCGGTCAGTTCCTGGCCGGTGCACACCGGCACGGCCGGGATGTCGTAGATCGGCTTGTCGGGATACAGTTCAACGCACTGTCCGCCCACGGCCGGCAGCGAATCGATCACATGGGCTTTAATTTCCAGCAAGCCGAGCTCGAACACCTGGAACAATCCGACCGGGCCTGCGCCGATGATCACGGCATCGGTATCGATGGCGCCGGCAAAGGAACTATTGGCAGCCAGGCTGCCTGCTTCATGGTTGGCGATGATAGTCATGCGCTTACTTCCTGTTGATTTTGGGGTAGGGTGCAGCTTGCAGCAGTGCATGGAGCGTTGCTGCGAATGGCCGACAGTGTGCCACGATGGAGACGATCTTGCTGGCGCGAACCTGAAATGCCGGGCCGCGAGGGCGGTCCGGCAGGGCTGCTGGCTGGCTTAACGGATCAGCTGATCGATCTTGTCCTTGACGTCTTTCCACTGCTCCGCTTCGGGCAGCGCCGGTTTGGTCTTGGTGATGGAGGGCCAGGCGCGCGCCAGTTCAACGTTGATCTTGATGAACTGCTGCTGATCGGCCGGCACATCTTCTTCCGCGTAGATGGCGTTGACGGGACATTCGGCCACGCAGACGGCGCAATCGATGCATTCGTCCGGATCGATCGTCAGAAAATTCGGGCCTTCCCGGAAACAATCTACCGGGCATACATCGACGCAATCGGTGTAACGACAGCTGATGCACGATTCGGTGACAACGTGGGTCATAACAGTCCTATCAGTGAAAAGGGTGCTGCGGGCCGGTGGCGAGGGGCATACGCCGACCATAGCAAAGCACTGTATTTTAAGGCAATTCGCTTATTCCTACAATTCAGGCTTATACACAATCCACATAAGCAAATGCGCCGTTGCACCCGCACACACGGGCTTTTTTGCTCAAAAACCAAGACTTGTTTTCTTGCCACCCAAGCGAGCTGAACAGAAATGGTCGCCCTGATAACGGTGCGCGGGTTTGATGCAGCGCAAGGTGCGCACCAAATTGCGTTACAGCAGGAACATGATCATCGCCATGATGGTCGGCGGCAGCGCGCCCGCCAGCAATCCGGCCACGCCGATCGATTCATCCTCGAAGCCATCGCGCACCAGGGCCGCGCCCGCCGGATTGGGGGCGTTGGCGATGATGGTCAGGCCGCCGCCGGCCACCGCGCCGGCTACCAGCATGTACTTGGCCTGGTCGGACAAGCCGACGATCAGCGAGCCCAGATAGGTGAGGGCGGCATTGTCGGTGATTGCGGTGAGAAAGGTGGCGCCGAAAAACAGCGCGGTCGGGCCCAGGCTGGACACGATCGGCTGCAGCCACCACTGCTGCATGCCGCCCAGCACCACCAGCCCGGCCAGGAAGAATCCGACCAGCAAGCCTTCCTTGAGGATCAGGGGATTCTGGTATTTTTCGTAGGCGTGGGTAAAGCCGATGAAGAACATGAACAGGCCCATGAAGATGACCGGATGGTGCGCAAAGCCTACCACGGCGGCCAGGAAGGCCAGGTGGATCGCGCTCACCAGCAGCGGTACCTTGAGGGCGCCCGGCGCCGGCGCGGGCGCGTCGACGATGTGCTTGCGCAGCATGACGGTCACGACGGTGGCGTTGATGAGCACGGCGATGGCGGCGCGCCAGCCGAAGGTTGACGCCATGAACGCGCTATCCCAGTTCCAGGCGGAAGCGACCATCAGCACCGGCGGCGCGGCGAACGAGGTGAGCGTGCCCCCGATCGACACATTGACGAAAAGCACGCCGAGGGCGGCGTACTTGAGCCACTCCGGCATATCCTTGCGAAAGATTTGCGGCGCCAGCATGAGCGCGGCCAGGGTCATGGCGGCCGGTTCCGTGATGAGCGAGCCGATGAGCGGCACCAGCGCCAGGCACAGCCACACGTTGACCACGGGCGTGCGCAGCGGCACCAGGCGGGCAAGGGTGGCGATGACGGCGCGGATCGCTTCGAGCACCGGCTTGGACGCCGCCACCACCATGATCACGAATACGAACAGCGGTTCGGTGTACGTGCGCGATTCGGCGTAGGCGATGGCTTCCTTGCCGCCGACCATGAAGGCCATGGCCACGATCAGGATCAGTGCCCACAGGCCAAACACGACCTCGACCTCGCCGAAGAAATGGAACAGCCCGGCGTGACGCGGATAGCGGTCGGCCAGGCGTTCGAAACTCTTGGCGGCAAAGGTGTGCGCCAGGGCGAGTCCGAACAGGATCGCGGCGATGAGTTGCATGTCGCTCATGGGATTCCAATAAAAAGTAGCCGAAAAGTATTATAGAGCGAGTATCGGGCGGGAGGCGGGTGGCGGGACCGAACTAGGCGTGCCGAGCTCAACAAGGTATCATGTGCGCGAAAAACACAACAAGGAAAGTCATGGCTGACATCAGCATCGTTCAGGAACACTGCCTGACACCGAACAAGGCGCGCGAAGCGGCCCAGAAAGTGGCCGACAAGATTGCCGCCGAATATGGGCTCGAATGTGCGTGGCAGGGCGACGTGCTCCATTTCGAGCGCAGCGGCGTGCACGGATCGCTGGCCGTGGAAGCGCAGCAGGTCGAGATGAATATCAGGCTGGGGTTCTTGATGAGTGCGTTCGCGCCGGCGATCGAAGCGAAGGTGACGGAAAAGATGAAGGCGGTATTCGGCGCAGCCTGAAGCGGCCGCGCCGTGGTGTTACAGGGGCTGGATCAGCCCTTCAATTCTTCGATCAGGTCCACGTACTGCTGCATGGCGTCGTCCTTGGACGTGCCCTTGAAACCATCCCACGCATCGTATTTGGCGCGCCCGACCATGTCGGTGAAGCCTGGACGGTTACCGTCGGTATCGCCCACGGCAGCCTGCTTGTACAGGGCGTAGATCTTCAGCAGCGTCATGTTATCGGGCCGTTCCGGCAGATTCTTGGAATCGGCCAAGGCCTGGTCAAACTGTTCCTGCAAGCTCATCGTATCTCCTGGGGTGGCTGAAATTAGTGACGAGAATCTTAGCGCAAGTTACACGCCATCAGCCGGAAAAGCGCAAGAGATTAGAGGGGATGCTCAGCTTGACTAGTCCTTCCCCTCCGCCTCGGCCTTCGCCTTAGCCGCCTTTTCCTCATCGCTGTCGCGGAACGGATAGGTAGCCACCTTCACGGCGCCCTTGGTCACCGCGACCCCGGTACTGACCGCCGCCGAGCCGACCGCCACGCCGGCGCTGACCACCGCGCCGGTCACCGCAACGACCGCGCAGCCGCTCGACAGGGTAACGGCCAGCAAGGCCACTGCGCAGCGCAGGGCGCCCATCGACATGCTTAAACCTTGAGCAGTTCGACGTCGAAAATCAGCGTGGCGTTCGGCGGAATCACGCCGCCCGCGCCGCGCGCGCCGTAACCGAGGCTCGCCGGGATCGTCAGGCGCCGCGCGCCGCCAACCTTCATACCTTGCACGCCTTCATCCCAGCCGCGGATGACCTGGCCGGCGCCCAGCGAAAACTGGAACGGGTCGTTGCGGTCCTTGCTGGAATCGAACTTGGCGCCGGCGGTGCCGTCGTCGTTGCGCAGCCAGCCGGTGTAATGCACGGTGACGTGCTGGCCGGCTTGCGCTTCGGCGCCTTCGCCGACGGTGGTGTCTTCGTACTGGAGGCCGGAATCGGTAGTGATAGTGGACATGGTTTTCCTTGTTAATCGGTGTGATTGGCGATTGTAGTGCATGACGTGTCAAAGCGCTATTGACGCCAGCCCCGTACGCGCCCAAAGCGCGCTACACTGCGTGGACTTTTTGACTACATCCGGCCGCTTTCCATGACCAACACCCCCTGGCGCCCCGTCGCCACCGCCTACCGCCGCGCCCTCATCTCGCAGGCCAACCCGAAGATGCTGCTGCTGACGGTGATTCCCTTCGTGCTGTCGGTGGTGCTGTGGGCCGTGCTGCTGGCCTTCGGCTTCCAGCCGCTGCTCGATTACGTCCAGACCCTGTTCCAGGACAACGACTGGTTCAAGACCAGCAGCGGCATGCTCGGTTCCTTCGGCATGAGCGCGCTGAAAACCATGATCGTGCCGCTGATCGCCATGCTCCTGCTGCTGCCGCTGATGATCCTGACCGCGATCGTGTTCATGGGCGTGGCCGCCATGCCGCCCATCACGCGGCACGTCGCCGCGCGCCACTTCAGCACCCTCGAAGCGAAGCACGGCGGCAGCTTCGTGGCCAGCATCGCCATCAACGTCAGCAGCGCCGTGCTGTTCCTGGTGGTCTGGATACTGACCCTGCCGCTGTATGTCTTCCCGCCGCTGGCGGTGCTGGTGCAGGTGGTGCTGTGGGGCTGGCTGACCTCGCGCGTGATGGTCTACGACGCCCTGGAAGACTACGCCAGCGCCGAGGAGCTGAAGGAGCTGCGGCGCCGCCACCGCCCGCAGCTGGCCTTCATCGGCATGATTTCGGGCTTCATCGGCGCCTTGCCGGGCATCGTCTGGATCGGCGGGGCGCTCATGTCGGTGCTGCTGTTCCCCTTCCTTGCGGCGATCTCGATCTGGCTGTATGTGCTCATCTTCGTATTTACCGCGCTGTGGTTCCAGTACTACTGCATGCAGGCGCTGGCCGAGCTGCGCGCCGGGCAGGAGGCGCCGCTGGCCGTCGCCCCCGAGGCGGCGCCCCCTGCCTGACGCGCTTTCATGGCACACTGATCACTTTTGCAACAACGGAGAAACACATGGCCATCGGTTTGATCATCATCGGCGATGAAATCTTGTCGGGCAAGCGGCGCGACCAGCACTTTCCCAAGGTGCTCGAGCTGCTCGCCGAGCGCGGCCTCAAGCTGGACTGGGCCGAGTACCTGGGCGATGATCCGGCGCGCATCGTCGCCACCCTGAAACGCACCATCGCCAGCGGCGACATCGTGTTTTCGTGCGGCGGCATCGGTGCCACGCCGGACGACCACACGCGCCAGTGCGCCGCCACGGCGCTTGGCGTGCCGCTGGTGCTGCATGCGCAGGGACGGGCCAACATCGAAGAGCGCATCGGCGACATGGCGCGCGACGCCGGCACCACGGCCGACCTCAATTCACCGGAAAACCTGCACCGCCTCAAAATGGCCGAGTTCCCGCAAGGGGCGTCGCTGATCCCCAACGCCTACAACAAGATCGCCGGTTTCACGGTCGGCACCCATCACTTCGTGCCCGGCTTTCCGGTCATGGCCTGGCCGATGATCGCCTGGGTGCTCGATAACTGCTACAGCCACCTGTTCAACCGCCAGCCGCACAGCGAACAGTCGGTGCTGGTGTACGGTTCGATGGAGTCGACCCTCAATCCGCTGATGGAAGCGCTCGAAGCCGACTACGCTCCGGTCAAGGTCTTCAGCCTGCCGAGCGTGGGCGACGCAATCACGCGCGGCCACATCGAACTGGGCGTCAAGGGCGAGCCTTCCCTGACCGCGTCGGCCTTCGCCGACATGTGCGCGCAGCTCACCGGCATGCGGATCGAATTCGCCCCGTGCGTCACCTCGTGCGACGCGCCCGTGTGACCGGCGTGTGACGCCTTTTGTGGCAGTGCTTTTGCACGGCGCGCTGAGCCGTTGTTTTTTTGCGAAAAACAAACGGCCAGATCAAGTTTTCTTGAACATGCCTTCGCCACGGTCACCCGATGTGGTGGAATGGTGACCGTGCATCACTCCGATCTCGCGTGAGATTTGAGTGAGAATTTAACGAGTGAATTTTTAACACCACAGGAATGCGATTGACCACCCGATCACACGAAGCGACCCGTTGCACGATGGCGAAGGTTGATGCGGTGATTGCAGGGACGATTGATTTGAACCGGTTGAGCCATCATGGAAAGTAATCGTCGTTTTCGACGGCCCCGCATCGTCGCCAGCGCGGTGCGCAAATTGCGCGCCCGCGCAGCGTTGATCCAACTCGGCCAGGTGCCGCCCGAGCCGGATGACGGCACGGCGGCGCAGCCTCCCCACCTTTCCCTCGTTCCCGACGGCGCCGCCGGCGCATCCGACACGTACACCGATACCGATACTGACACCGATACCTTGCCCAATTCCGAAACCGAAACCGAAACCGAGCCGCAAGGCACCCCGCCGCGCCGCCGCAGCCGCGTCAAACTGGTCCTGTGGCTGCTGATATTGGTCTTGCTGGGCGCCGGCGTCTGGTGGGTGCTCGATGAAGTGCGCACCTCGTCGATGCAGGCCAAGTACTTTGCCGGCATCGCCAAAAAGATCAGCTACAAGGTCGAGAAGGGCCCGAGCACCAATATCCGCTTCCCGCACGACAGCCCGTACGACGAGCGGCTCGGCTATGCCAACATGCCCGACTACCTGGCCAAGCTCAAGTCGCGCGACTTCATGATCGATTCGCAGGCGCGCCTGTCGCCCAAGATGGTGGAGCTGGCCGACCAGGGCCTGTTCGCGACCTACCGCGAAAAGACCAAGGTCGGCCTCGAAATTCTCGACTGCCGCAGCGAACCGCTGTTTTTGGCGCGCTACCCGGAGCGCTTCTACGAGAAGTTCGACGATGCGCCGTCCTCGCTCGTCAAGAGCCTGCTGTTCATCGAAAACCGCGAACTGCTCGACCCGACCTACCCGAAACGCAATCCCGCCGTCGAGTGGGACCGCTTCAGCAAGGCCGTCTTCGACAAGTCGCTGCACGTGTTCAGCGGCGGCGACAAGCGCTCGGCCGGCGGCAGCACGCTGGCCACCCAGATCGAAAAATACCGCCATTCGCCGGACGGGCGCACCAATTCGCTGTCGGAAAAGGCGCGCCAGATGGTTTCGGCCACCTTGCGCGCCTACCAGTACGGCGAAGACACCACGCGCGCCCGGCGCCAGATCGTCATCGACTACCTCAACACGGTGCCGCTGTCGGCCAAGCCAGGCTACGGGGAAGTGAACGGCATCGGCGACGGCATGTGGGTCTGGTACGGACGCGATTTCGCGGCCATGAACAAGGTACTGAAAGAAGATCCGCAGTCGCCTGAAGCGGTGCTGGTGTACAAACAGGCGCTGTCGCTGATGATCGCCCAGCGCCGTCCTGCCCACTACCTGGGCGCCGGCGCCAACGACCTCGAAAACCTGACCAACACCCACTTGCGCGTGCTGGCCCAGGCCGGCGTGATCACGCCGCAGCTGCGCGACGCCGCACTGGCCGTCAAGCTCGAACCAGCCAAGGGTTCCGGCGTGGCGCCGCCGGCGGCCAATGCCTTTGTATCGCGCAAGGCATCGAATGCGGTGCGTACCCACCTGGCCGGATTGCTGGGCGATTCGCGCCTGTATAACCTGGACCGCCTCGACCTGTCCGTGGTCAGCACGCTCGACTCCGAAGCGCAAAAGGCCGTCACCGCCATGCTGCGCAAGCTGCGCGACGCCGAATCGGCCCAGGAGGCCGGCCTGACCGGCAAGGGCATGCTGGGCAATGGCGACCCGGCCAACGTGGTCTACAGCTTCACGCTCATGGAACGCGGCGAGAAAGCCAACTACCTGCGCGTGCAGACCGATAACTACGACCAGCCGCTCGACATCAACGAAGGCGCCAAGCTCGATCTGGGCTCCACCGCCAAACTGCGCACCCTGGTGACCTACATGGACATCGTCGACCAGCTGTACCAGCGCTTCAACGGCATGAGCGCCGAGGAACTGCGCAAGACCGTGGTCGATCCGAAGGACCGGCTCTCGCAATGGGCGATTGAATACTTTCTGACGCTGCCGTCGGGCGCGGCGCGCGACCTGCCGGCCATGCTGGAAGCGGCGATCGAACGCAAGTACTCGGGCAGCCCGGCCGAAGGCTTCTTCACCGGCGGCGGCATGCACACCTTCGGCAACTTCAGCAAGCTCGATAACTCGCGCATCCTGAGCGTGCGCGAAGCGTTGCGCAGCTCGACCAACCTGGTGTTCGTGCGCCTGATGCGCGACGTGGTGCGCTACTACATGTTCCAGCTGCCCGGTTCCTCGGCGGCGCTGCTGGCCGATTCCGACGATCCGCGCCGCGCCGAATACCTGGCCCGCTTCGCCGACCGCGAAGGGCGCGAGTTCCTCGGCCGCTTCTATAACAAGTACAAGGGCAAGAACGCGGCCGACGCTGAAAAAGTGCTGCTGGCGAGCTTCCGTCCGACTCCGACCCGGCTGGCCAACGTGCACCGCACGATCGCCCCGAACGCCACGCTGGCCCAGTTTACGGCCTTCGTGAAGGACAACCTGGTATCGGCCAATGAAGTGCCGGACGAGCGCATCGCGCGCATGTACGACCAGTATGCGCCGGCCAACATGTCGCTGGCCGACCGCGGCTACCTGGCCACCATCCACCCGCTCGAACTGTGGCTGGTCGGTTACTTCCGCGCCAATCCGAACGCCACGTACTCCGACATGGTGGCGGCCAGCGCCAAGCAGCGCCAGGAAGTCTATTCCTGGCTGTTCAACACGCACCGCAAGCATGCGCAGGACCGCCGCATTGCCGGGCTGCTGGAAGTCGAAGCGTTCCTGAAGATCCATGCGCAGTGGAAGAAGATGGGTTATCCGTTCGATTCGCTGGTGCCGTCGTACGCGACCACCTTGGGTGCGTCGGCCGACCGTCCGGCGTCGCTGGCCGAGATGATGGGCATTATCGTCAACAAGGGCGTGCGCAAACCGGTGCAGCGCATCGACTCGCTGCACTTTGCCGCGGATACGCCGTACGAAACGCTGGTCAAGCAGGCCAAGAGCGCGCCGGGCGAGCAGATTCTGGCGCCGGAAGTGGCGCGCGCGGTCGCCGATGCGATTCGCGGCGTGGTATCGGACGGTACCGCCAAGCGCGTCAAGACCGCCTTCAAGATGGCTGACGGCAGCATCATCGCCGTGGGCGGCAAGACCGGTACGGGCGACCAGCGCTTCGAGGTGTATGGCGGTGGTGGGCGGCTGATCGAATCGCGTTACGTGAACCGCTCGGCGACGTTTGTCTTCAACATCGGCGAACGCTTTTTCGGCAGCATGACGGCGTATGTGCACGGACCGTCGTCGGCCGACTACGACTTCACCAGCGCCTTGCCGGTGCAGTTGCTGACGGTGCTGGCGCCCGCCCTGATGCCGATGATCGAGCCGCCGGCTGACAGCACGGCCAAGCAGTGCGTGCGTTGATGGCGGCTGCGCTCCATGTTCCATGTTCCATGGTAGTTGAGGGCCAAGCCGATCACGGGTTAGTGCCGCCAAACTAAGAACCGTCTTTCCCGCGAAGGCGGGAATCCAATTTTGTCGAGCCGCTTATGGCTGCAGCAAGAACTTGGATTCCCGCCTTCGCGGGAAAGACGGTTTTTAGGTTAACGGTAGAGGTAGAGCCGAGGACGGCGGATGCAGGCCGTCGGCCATGGCCTGGACTGATTGCCCTTGCATGTTCGTGTGAATGTTGGCATCGTACCGAACCATGAAACCTTTGCAACGTGCGATGTCCAAAATCCGGAAGTTTACCCAGTTCTCGTTTCGCGACCTGGTAGCCACCGCCGGCCCCACCGTCCTTACCATCGTCGCGCTGTGCGCGCTCGCCTACTTCCTCGTCGATCCCTCGCCGCCGCGCAAGGTCACGCTCGGCACCGGCCAGGAAAACAGCGCTTACGAGGAATTCGGCAAGAAATACGCGGCCAGATTGGGCAAGCACGGCATCGAGGTCACCTTGCAGCGCTCCCTCGGTTCGCAGGACAACCTGCAGCACCTCAACGAAGGCAAGGTCGATATCGCTTTTGTCCAGAGCGGGTCGACCGAGCAGGCCGAAGCCCAACGCAAGGGACTGGTCTCGATCGGCAGCCTGTTCACCGAACCGGTCTGGCTGTTCCTGCGCGAGGATGCCAAGGTTACCCAGATCGCGCAGCTCAAGGGCTTGAAAATCAACCTCGGACCGGAAGGCAGCGGCGTACCGAAGCTGTTTCGCCAGGTTCTGGCGCTGAACGGCGTCGAGCCGGGCGACCTGACCATCGGTGCGCTGGAAAACACGCCGGGCACGGTGGAGCTGCTCGAAGGACGCATCGATGGCCTCGTGTTCAGCTCCGGCCCGGATGCGCCGCTGGTGCAGATGCTGCTGCAAACACCGGGCTTCAAACTGTTCGATTTCACGCAGGCCGAGGCGTATTCGCGGCGCCTGCCGTTCGTCTCGCACGTGGTGCTGCCGCGCGGGATTGTCGATGTCGGGCGCGATTTGCCGGCCCAGGACTATCACCTGATCGCGCCAACGGCGACGCTGGTGGCGCGCGAGGATTTGCATCCGGCGCTGATCGACCTGTACGTGCAGGCAGCGAGCGAGATTCATGGCGGAACAGGCTGGTTCCAGCAGCAGGGACAGTTCCCCTCGGCGCGCTATACCGAAATTCCCGTAGCGCGCGAAGCGGCCAAGTTCTACAAGGATGGCGCGCCGCTGCTTCAGCGCTACATGAGCTTCTGGCTGGCCAATTTCTTCGACCGGATGTGGGTCGTGGTGGTGGCGCTGGCGGCGCTGGTGCTGCCCTTGTCGAAGGTGGTGCCGCCCTTGTACGTGTGGCGCATCCGCTCGCGCGTGTACCGCTGGTACGGGCAGCTGCGTACGGTGGAGCAGGAACTGGAGGCGGCCCAGGGACCGCAGCGCGCCGAAGTTTGCTCCGGGCTGTTGAAACGCCTGGATGAAATAGAGGAAATGGTGAACCAGATTTCGATTCCGCTGGCGTTCGCCGATGGCTTGTATGGGCTGCGTAGCCATATCAATTTCGTGCGGCAGCGGGTGAAGAACGCCGTGGCCGATGATCAAGCCCGCGCTGCCGAACCTGCGCCGGGCGCCCTCGCGTAACGCGGGAAGCCGGTTTGCCGTATAACGAATGAAGCGAGGAGGCTGGCGATGGGCATCGACAAACAGAGAATGTGGCTCGCGTTCCTTACGGCGCCCTTGTTGCCAGGGCTGCTGCTTTCAATCACATTGAACGCACGCGACGGGGCAGTGACCGGGGCTATTTTTCTAGGTTCGGTTGTATTCTGTCATTTGCCATCCTTGCTATTCGGACTGCCACTCGTTTTATACCTCGAGTCCCGAAAGAAGCTGTATATGTCAAACCTGATCCTGCCCGGCGCATGTGTGGGCATCCTGGTTTTTCACCTTTTCCTGGCGTACGTAGTAGATTTTTACGGGGGCGCTGATCACACGTACACGTACAGGTTCTCGTGGTTCTCATGGCTAGCGGGAGGTGGACTGGGGATAGTGATCACCATCCTGTTTAGTGTGATTGCAGGGTATCCGGCCGCGAGAATGTTTGACCGGCCCGATAGAAAATGAGCCAGTCGCCGGATCGGTCGCAATACTATGTCGATGGTCCGCCGGTCTCCAGCACAGCAGCCGGCGCCACCGGCGCGCTGGCGCCGGGTTGGTGAGCCGTCAGGAAATCATGCTCCCAACCACGGCAAGCCCGCCTTGCACCATCCACCGACCGTCTTGCGGTGACCTTCCGCATCCTTGTCGCCCTCGAAGCCTTCCAAAATATCGAACGACTGCGTGTACCCATGCTCCGTCGCCACGCGCGCGGCGTGACGCGACCTGACGCCCGAGCGGCACAAAAACAGCAGCACTTCGTCCTTCTGCGCCACCGCTTCCAGCTGTTGCACGAAATCGGGATTGGGTGCGCCGTCCGGCCAGGTGCTCCACTGTACCGCGCAGTGCTGCTGCGCCGCAATGGCGACCTTGCCGACCCACGCGCGCTCGGCGTCGGTGCGCACGTCGACCAGCCGCACGCGCGCTTCGCTTTGCAGCAGTTCCCACGCTTCCTGCGGCGTCACCGCTCCTGCATACGGTTGGCCGGGCGCGCGGGTGCGGGCGGCGGCAAGCAGGGTATCGGCGTTACTCATGGCATATTCCTCGGTCAAGTTTGCGATTATTATATGAGCGGCGCACCACGGCGCGGCATTTTTACCTTTTCGGTGCATGATGCATCAACTTGGTGCAATCCGAAAGATTCGCACCAAGGCGGTGCACTTGCGTTCAGGCGCCCGACCCGGCGCCGCGGCAGGGACTCCGGAGTTTAGTGATATTTGGCAGCATTTTCAACGCTGCTGTGCCATTCGGTCCGCATGGTCCGGCTGGCACGCTTTCTGCTATGATCCCTGTGAGTTTTGCCGCCGAGGTGGCAACCCCCCATTTATATTAGGAGAGATACGCATGGCAATGACGGCCGCAGAAGTCTTGGAAATGGTTAAAGAGAAGCACGTTCGCTTTGTGGACTTTCGCTTCGCCGACACGCGTGGCAAAGAGCAGCACGTAACGGTTCCGGTATCGCACTTCGATCTCGACAAATTTGAATCGGGCCACGCTTTCGACGGCTCGTCGATCGCCGGCTGGAAGGGCATCGAAGCGTCCGACATGCTGCTCATGCCAGACCCGAACACGGCCAACATCGATCCGTTCATGGAAGAAGTCACGCTGTTCATGCAGTGCGACGTCATCGAGCCAGCCGACGGCAAGGGCTACGACCGCGATCCGCGTTCGATCGCCAAGCGCGCCGAAGCCTACCTCAAGTCGACCGGCATCGGCGACACCGCCTACTTCGGCCCTGAGCCGGAATTCTTCATCTTCGACAGCGTGCGCTGGAAGATCGACATGTCGGGCTGCTTCGTCAAGATCGATTCGGATGAATCGTCGTGGGCGACCGATGCCAAGACCGAAGGCGGCAACAGCGGCCACCGTCCTACCGTCAAGGGCGGTTACTTCCCGGTGCCACCAGTCGATTCGTTCCAGGACATGCGCTCGGAAATGTGCCTCATCCTCGAAGAACTGGGCATCCCGGTCGAAGTGCACCACCACGAAGTGGCCGGCGCCGGCCAGAATGAAATCGGCACCAGGTTCTCGACGCTGGTCGAGCGCGCCGACTGGACCCAGAACCTGAAATACGTGGTCTGGAACGTGGCCCACAGCTATGGCAAGACCGCTACCTTCATGCCGAAACCGATCGTTGGCGACAACGGCTCGGGCATGCACGTGCACCAGTCGATCTGGAAAGACGGCAAGAACCTGTTCGCCGGCGACGGCTATGCCGGCCTGTCGGAAGATGCGCTGTTCTACATCGGCGGCATCATCAAGCACGCCAAGGCACTGAACGCGATCACCAACCCGGGCACCAACTCGTACAAGCGCCTGGTGCCGGGCTACGAAGCGCCGGTCAAGCTGGCTTACTCGGCCAAGAACCGTTCGGCCTCGATCCGCATCCCGCACGTGGCGAACCCGAAAGGCCGCCGCATCGAGACCCGCTTCCCGGATCCGCTGGCCAACGTGTACCTGTGCTTCGCCGCGCTGCTGATGGCTGGCCTGGACGGTATCGCCAACAAGATCCATCCGGGCGAAGCAGCGTCGAAAGACCTGTACCACCTGCCGCCGGAAGAAGACGCGCTGATCCCGACGGTATGCGCCTCGCTCGAAGAAGCGCTCGATAACCTGAACAAGGACCGCGAGTTCCTGACACGCGGTGGTGTTTTCAGCAACAGCATGATCGATGCCTACATCGAACTGAAAATGCAGGACGTGCAGCGCATGCGCATGACCACGCACCCGGCCGAGTTCGACATGTACTACTCGCTGTAATTGTTTTTGGTTGGCAATCATTGCCAACGTGCAGCATCTATGGCCGGGGAGACATCAAAACGTATCTCTCCGGTACAAAAACGCGAGGAAGGCCAAGGCTTTCCTCGCGTTTTTCATTGGATGTTGTATATTCGGTTGAATCTAATTACTCCACGGAATTCCGTGAAACAACGCTGATGCTTATGATAACGAGGATGTCCCGAATTCGCCCGCACCGACCGCTGCGTTCGCCTTTGCTGGCGCTGGTGCTGCTCGCCGGCCTCGGCGCGCAGCTGCCGGCCCGGGCCGACATCTATTTGTGCGTCGATGCCAGCGGGCGCAAGGAGTTGACCGACAACCCCAAGCCGGGCTGCAAGCAGCTCGATGTGCCCAACAATATCCCCGCTCCGTCGGGGCGCAAGAGCAGCGGTCCGGCCAAGCCGGTGACCACGCCGACCGATTTCCCCAAGGTGGGCGACAGCGAGCAGCGCGCGCGCGACTCCGACCGGCGCCAGATTCTCAACGACGAACTGCGCGCCGAAGAGAAAAAGCTGGCCGAACTCAAACGCGAATACAACAAGGGCGAGCCTGAACGCCAGGGCAACGAGAAGAACTACGCCAAGTACGAAGAGCGGGTCAAGTCGATGGCCGAGAACATCGCGCGCGCCGAGAAGAACATCGAAGCGCTGCGACGCGAAATTTCAAACATCAAATGACCCCGGTCTTGCCCCCGGCCGCGCCTTCCGTATCGCGGCGCGAGGCCCTGGCCGGCCTCGATTTGCTGGCGTCGGCCGTGCTGCTGGTCGACGCCGACGGCACCATCACCTTCGCCAACGCGGCCGCCGAGAATCTGCTGGAAAGCTCGCTCAGGGCCCTGCAACGCCAGCAGCTCCATACCCTGTTCCTCAACGCCGAGGAATTGCTCAATCTGTGCGCGCAGGCGCTGGCCCATAAATATTCCGACCTGCGCCAGGACCTGACCCTGGAGCGCAGCGGGCGCGACCCGCTGCATGTGCACAGTATCGTCAGCGAGGCCGGCGAATCGGGCATCGTGATCGAACTGCGCGAGAACGTGCAGCAGCTTAAACTCGACCGCGAAGAGCGCATCCTCGACCAGAGCCAGGTCAACAAGGAACTGGTGCGCAACCTCGCACATGAAATCAAAAATCCCCTGGGCGGCATCCGCGGCGCGGCGCAGCTGCTCGAACTCGAACTGCCGGCGCGCCATCTGACCCAGCTGCGCGAATACACGCAGGTGATCATCAAGGAAGCGGACCGCCTGCAAACCCTGGTCGACCGCCTGCTGGCGCCGCACCGGCGTCCGCATATCGTCGGCGACGTCAATATCCATGAAGTGTGCGAGCGTGTGCGCAGCCTGATCCTGGCCGAGTTCCCGCTTGGGCTCTCCATCCGGCGCGATTACGATGCGTCGATTCCCGAGTTCAGGGGCGACAAGGAACAGCTGATCCAGACCGTGCTCAATATCGCGCACAATGCCGCGCAGGCCCTGTCCGAGCGCGTCAATGCGGGCGACGCCGAGCTGGTTTTCAAGACCCGCGTGGCGCGCCAGGTGACCCTGGCCAAGGTGCGCTACGGGCTGGCATTAGACTTGCATATCATCGACAATGGACCGGGCATCCCGCCGCAGATCCGCGACCGCATTTTCTATCCCCTGGTATCGGGACGGGAGGGCGGCAGCGGTCTGGGGCTGACACTGGCGCAGACCTTCGTGCAGCAGCACATGGGTGTGATCGAGTGCGAAAGCCGGCCTGGATTTACGGATTTCAGGATCCTGTTGCCGCTGCCATAAGCCGCGCCTCAGCCCCGGAATCCGGGTCCCATCAATTGAAGATCCATATTGCGGGGAAGCGCGAACACATGAAACCAATCTGGATAGTCGACGACGACGCCTCGATCCGCTGGGTGCTTGAAAAAGCCCTGGCGCGCGAGAACCTCGCGACCAAAAGCTTTTCCAACGCGCGCGATGCGATGGCCGCGCTCGAATTCGATACGCCGCAAGTGCTGGTGTCCGACATCCGCATGCCGGGCGAGTCGGGGCTGGACCTGCTGCAAACCGTGAAGGCCAACCATCCCGGCCTGCCGGTCATCATCATCACCGCGTTTTCCGATCTCGATTCGGCGGTGGCGGCCTTCCAGGGCGGCGCCTTCGAGTACCTGGCCAAGCCGTTCGACATCGACAAGGCGGTGGAACTGATCCGGCGCGCGCTTGAAGAAAGCCTGCGCGAGACCAGCATCGAATCCGGTCCCACCGACACCCCCGAAATCCTGGGCCAGGCGCCGGCCATGCAGGAAGTGTTCCGCGCCATCGGGCGCTTGTCGCAGTCGAATGTGACGGTGCTGATCACGGGCGAATCGGGCACCGGCAAGGAGCTGGTCGCGCGCGCGCTGCACAAGCACAGCCCGCGCGCGCAGCAGCCCTTCATCGCCTTGAATACGGCGGCAATCCCGAAGGACTTGCTCGAATCCGAACTGTTCGGCCACGAGCGCGGCGCCTTCACCGGCGCCCAGACCACGCGGCGCGGGCGCTTCGAGCAGGCCGAAAACGGCACCCTGTTTTTGGATGAAATCGGCGACATGCCGTTCGACCTGCAAACGCGCCTGCTGCGGGTGCTGTCGGACGGCCACTTTTACCGGGTCGGCGGGCACCAGCCGATGAAGGCCAATGTGCGCGTCATCACGGCGACCCACCAGAACCTGGAACAGCGCGTGCGCGACGGCCTGTTTCGCGAAGACTTGTACCATCGCCTCAACGTGATCCGCCTGCGCCTGCCCAGTTTGCGGGAGCGGCGCGAGGATATCCCTCTTTTGGTGCGCCACTTCCTGGTGCAGAGCGCGCGCCAGCTCGGCGTGGAGGCCAAGCGCATGAGCGATCCGGCGCTGCATTTTCTCACCGGGCTCGATTTGCCGGGCAATGTGCGCCAGCTGGAAAACCTGTGCAACTGGATCACCGTGATGGCGCCCGGGCAGACGGTGGACGTGAAGGACATGCCGCTCGAACTGACGCAGGAAGGCGGGGCTGAAACGGCGCTGCCGCTGGCCATGGGCGACAGTGCGGCGCAACCGGCCAACGGCCAGGTAGGCGTCCTCGCGGGCGGCGCCGGCGTGGCGCTGGGAGCGGCCGACGGCTGGATTGGCTTGCTGGAGCTGCAGGCTGCCAGCATGCTGGCGGCCGGGCAGTCGGAGGTGATGGATGTGCTGGGACGGCAGTTCGAGTCGGCGCTGATCAAGACGGCGCTCAAGCACACGCACGGGCGCAAGAACGATGCCGCGGTGCGCCTGGGGATCGGCCGCAACACCATCACCCGCAAGATCGCCGAGCTGGGGATCGATGGCGCCAAGGACGAGTAGGGCGGCGGAGGGCGCGTGCTCCCGTCCGGCGGCGGCATGGTGTAAGCTTCTGTCCAATTTATTGTTGGAACCACCATGCTGATCAACTGCGTCGCCTACCAGGAAGGCAAAAAGCTGTCCGACATTTCCGTCGAAGCCATCAGCGACTATATTCAAAAACCCGACTGCTTCGTGTGGGTAGCCCTGAAGGATGCCCAGCCGGACGAACTGGACATCATGCAGCACGAATTCGGCCTGCACGAACTGGCGGTGGAAGATGCGCTGCGCGGCCACCAGCGCCCCAAGATCGAGGAGTACGGCGACTCGCTGTTCGTGGTCGTGCAAACGGTCGAGATGGATGGCGATGAGATGAGCGTGGGCCAGGTGGCCATGTTCGTCGGCGACAATTACGTGCTCTCGGTGCGCAACAATGTCATGCGCGGTTTTCTCGGCGTGCGCGCGCGCGCCGAACGCGAACCGCACCTGCTGGGCAAAGGCTCGTCGTTCGTGCTCTATGCGCTGATGGATGCCGTGGTCGACCGCTATTTTCCGGTGGTCGATGCGCTCGAAACGGAACTCGAAACGATCGAAGACCGGATTTTTATCCGCGGCTCGCAGCGCACCAATATCGAACGTCTGTATGAACTCAAGCGCAAGGTGCTGGTGCTGCGCCACGCGGTCACGCCGCTGCTCGACGCCATCGGCAAGCTGCATGGCGGGCGGGTGCCGTCGTTCTGCCGCGACACCCAGGAATACTTCCGCGATGTGCACGATCACCTGCAACGCATCAACGGCGCGCTCGATACCATCCGCGACACCATCGGCACGGCGATCCAGGTCAACCTGTCGATGGTCGCCATCGACGATGGCGAAGTCAATAAACGGCTGGCCGCGTGGGCCGCGATCTTCGCGGTGTTTACCGCGTTCGCCGGGGTGTGGGGGATGAACTTCGAGTTCATGCCGGAGCTGAAGTGGAAGTACGGCTACGCCGTTGCGATCAGCGCGATGGTCAGCGTGTGCGTCTACCTGTACTACCGGTTCAGGAAATCGGGCTGGCTGTAGCGCCCATGACGTGAAGGCAAAAAGAAACGGCGAACCCTGGTTCGCCGTTGCGCTATCAGGGCCTGCTTACCCTGCCATCGACAGCGCCACCGCCTCCGCCACCTTGATGCCATCGACCGCCGCCGACAAAATGCCGCCCGCGTAGCCGGCGCCTTCGCCGGCCGGGAACAGGCCGCGCGTGTTCAGGCTTTGCAGGTTGTCGTCGCGGCGCTTGATGCGGATCGGCGACGAGGTGCGCGTTTCCACGCCGGTCAGCACCGCGTCTTCCTGGTAGTAGCCGCGGATCTGCTTGTCGAAGGCCGGGAAGGCTTCGCGCATGGCGATGATGGCGTAGTCGGGCAGGGCGGTGCCCAGGTCGGTCAGGTGCACCGCCGGCTTGAACGACGGGACCACCGAACCGAAGGCGGTCGAGGCGCGTCCCTTGACGAAGTCGCCCATCAGCTGCCCCGGCGCGTCGTAGGTGCCACCGCCCAGCGCGAACGCGCCTTCTTCCAGGCGGCGCTGGAGCGCGATGCCGGCCAGCGGATGGCCCGGGTTGTCGACATAGTCGGCCGGCGTAATGCCCACCACGATGGCACTGTTGGCATTGCGCTCGTTGCGCGAATACTGGCTCATGCCGTTGGTGACCACGCGCCCCGGCTCGGAGGCGGCGGCGACGACCGTGCCGCCCGGGCACATGCAGAAGCTGTACACCGAACGGCCGTTGGCGGCGTGGTGCACCAGTTTATAGTCGGCCGCACCGAGAATCTTGTTGCCGGCGTTCGGACCGAAGCGGCAGGCGTCGATCAGCGACTGCGGGTGCTCGACCCGGAAACCGACCGAAAACGGCTTCGCTTCTATATAGACGCCGCGCTCGTAGAGCATCTCGAAGGTGTCGCGCGCGCTGTGGCCGATGGCCAGCACCACATGGCGCGTGGGGATATGCTCGCCGCTGGCCAGGGTGATGCCGCGGATCTGGCGCGCGTCGCCGTCGCCCTCCACCTCGATATCGGTGACCTTGCTCTCGAAGCGGTATTCGCCGCCCAGCGCGATGATGTTCTCGCGCATCTGTTCGACCATCTTGACCAGGCGGAAGGTGCCGATGTGCGGTTTGCTCACGTACATGATCTCGTCCGGCGCGCCGGCCTTGACGAATTCGGTCAGCACCTTGCGGCCGTAGTGCTTGGGATCCTTGATCTGGCTGTACAGCTTGCCGTCGGAAAAGGTGCCGGCCCCGCCTTCGCCGTACTGGACGTTCGATTCCGGGTTCAGCTCGCGCTTGCGCCAGAAGCCGAAGGTGTCGACGGTGCGCTCGCGCACCACCTTGCCGCGTTCGAGGATCAGCGGGCGCAGGCCCATCTGGGCCAGGATCAGCGCCGCGAACAGCCCGCACGGGCCGGTACCGATCACGACCGGACGCTCGTTGCGGTCGTGGCCCTGCAGCTGCTCGCCGCCGGCAACGAAGGTGTAGCCGGTGTCGGGCGCGGGCAGGACATGCGCGTCGTGCTGCAGGCGCGCCAGCACGAGCGCTTCGTCGCGCAGTTCGGCATCGATGGCATAGATCAGCACGATGGCGCTGCGCTTTCTCGCGTCGTAGCTGCGCTTGAACACACTGAACCCGAGCAGGTCGGTGCCGGCAATGCCCAGGCGCGCCAGGATTGCCTCGCGCAGGTCGGCGCCGGCATGGTCGAGCGGGAGTTTGAGTTCGTTAATTCGCAGCATAGAGTCGTTCGTGGTTCAGGGTGGGGAAAGCAAGGCAGGGCGCTATTTTACCGGGTGCATCGCCTGATGGGCGAATCGGGGCGCCTGGGCACGGTATTTTCGACCTCAAGGTGTTGCTGCGCGACTAGTAAAGTGTAGTCGAGAAAATTTGTTGCAAAACAGACTCATTCATTATTCTAATTTTGCGGCAGCGCACCATATTTCATTCGGTGTATTGATGCAAAGAAAGAATTTTCGCTGTAGTCGCTGCGAAAACTGCAAATCGGCTGGTTTTGGCCGCCATTTTTTTGTCGCTGACCCGATAATGCCCGTTGCAGAAATGATGCGACGCCCAGGCGTGCGCGCCGCTGCCGGGTGATGTTGAGCCCGGTAACGCGCCAGCGCCGCCGGGACCCGAAAGGCTGTCGTGCAAGCAAGCTGCTGTAGTGTCGTTATCCTCATCCTAAACGGAGTTCTAAAAATGATGTTTCAAGAGAAGATTGGCGTACGTTCCGTTCGCCTCGCCCTCGGCCTGTTAGCCGGTTTCGTCGCCGGCCAAGCACTGGCTCAGGATGCTCCTATCCAGCGCGTTGAGATCACCGGTTCGAGCATCAAGCGAATCGTGAAAGAAGGCGCACTGCCAGTGCAGGTGGTGTCGAAGGAAGTGATCGCCCGTTCCGGCGCGACCACCGTTGCCGACCTGATCCAGAAACTGCCAGCGATGCAGGGTTTCACGATTGAAGCGATTGCCGCCGGTACCAACTCGGGTGGCCGCTCCACCGCGTCGATCCACGGCCTGGGCGGCACTTACACCCTGGTCCTGCTGAACGGCCGCCGCATGGCGCCTTTCCAGGACAGCGGCAGCTCGGTCAACCTGAACTCGATTCCGATGAGCGCGGTTGAGCGCGTCGAAGTGCTGAGCGACGGCGCCTCCGCCCTGTACGGCGCCGACGCCATCGCCGGCGTCATCAACTTCATCCTCAAGAAAAACTACCGCGGCCTGACCCTGGACGCGGGCGTAACGGTACCGACCAACCCGGGCGGCAAGAGCGCCAACGCTGGCTTCACCTGGGGCTTCGGCGACCTGGAAACGAACCGCTTCAACCTGTTGATGACCTATCGTCACGACGAGCAGAAGAAGGTCAAGGCAACCGAGCGCGAGTTCAGCAAAACGTCGTACATTCCACTGGGCCACGACGGCCAGAGCTATATCTACGACCGCACCTCGACATCGGGCACCGCAGCGAACGTGAACGTCGCGTTCAAGAATCCGAAAGCTGACCAGATCGGCTTTAACCCGTACAAGAAAGTCAACGGCGCATGCCCGACCGGCTTCTTCGACTACCTGTCGAACACCGCCACCACCGAGTACTGCGCCGTCGACAGCGCCTCGACCGTGGAAACCGTGCCTGAATCGAAGCGCGACACCCTGTTCACCTCGTTCCGCCTCAAGTTCAGCGACAACCTGACCGGCTTTGCCGACCTGGCATTGGGCCGCTTCGACCTGACGGCGCGTATCGCCGCCAACCCGGTCAGCGTGGCTGTGCCGATCGGTTCGCCAGTCTACAATCAGTATGTCGCACCGTACCTGAGCGCCGATCAGCGCGCCGATGTCAAGACCGCCACCGCGACCTACCGCGCGACCGAATTCGGCACCCGCGACAGCCGCACCATCACCGACGTCGGCCACTTCGTCGTTGGCCTGGAAGCGAATGCCGCAGGCTGGGACATGAACACGGGCGCCACGTACTCGAAGTACCAGCTCGACGAGCGTTACACCGGCGGCTACCTGTTGAACAAGGAATTCCGCAGCCTGATCGGCGGCACCAGCTTCAATCCATTCCTGCCGGCCGGTTCGCCATCGTCTCCAACGGCTGAACAGATCAATGGTTCGGTCTTCCGCGGTTCGATCCGTGAAGCGTATTCGGTCCTGCGCGGCGTCGACCTGCGCGCATCGCGCGAACTGTTCACCCTGCCAGGCGGCGCCAGCAGCATCGGCCTGGGCGGCGACTACCGCGAACTGCACCAGGTGCAGACTGCCTCGGCCGCGGCCAAGAATGGCACGATCTACAGTTTCACTACCCCGAATCAATTCGACTACACCCGCGACTCCGCCGGTGCCTTCGCCGAATTGGCGCTGCCGCTGATGAAGAACCTGGAAGTGACGACCGCCATCCGCTACGACCGTTATTCGGGCGTGGAAGACAAGATCGCCAAGCGCACCAAGGGTGAAACCCAGAGCGCCAGCACCTACAAGATCAGCGCACGCTACACCCCGACCACGGCCCTGCTGTTGCGCGGTTCGTACGGTACCGGTTTCCGCGTCGCCGACCAGAACGACATCGCCAACACCCTGGTGGCCAACGGCTTCACGTCCGCGCCGTATGCTTGCCCGGCAGATCTGGTAGCGATCGACGCGTCCCTGTGCCGTCCGGGTGTGAACCAGTACAACTCGTACCTCGGTGGTAACGAAAAACTGCGTCCGGAAGAATCGAAGCAGTTCACCCTGGGCTTCCGCCTCGAGCCATCGTCGAGCGTGACGTTCGGCGCCGACCTGTGGGACGTCAAGATGACCAACCAGGTGTCGAACGTCGGCGAAATCCAGGCGTTTGCCAATCCAGCCAAATACCGCCAGCTGTTTACCGAGTTCGCCGATCCAGCGACCGGCATCAAGAATTGGGCCTTCATCCGCGCCCCGATCAATATCGGCAAGGCGCACAATCGTGGTATCGACTGGGATCTGACCGTCGGCGAGAAGTATTCGTTCGGCAAAATGACGCTGAACGTCAATGGCACCCACATGCTCAAGGCCAGCTACACCATTCCGGGTTCGGACACCGAGTGGACCGACAGCATGGATAAATACGGCATCGACAATCAGGTCACCTTCCGCGATATCATCAAGTTCGGCGCGACCCTGGAAACCGGTCCGATGACCAATGCGCTGACGTTGAACTACCGCAATGGTTACACCGACCAGGCCGCTAACTTGTACAACGTGGCGACCAAGGCCGCAGCCGTCAGCCAGATCCGTCTGCAAGTGCCTTCGTACAGCACCGTCGACTACCAGGGTAAGTTTGCGATCAGCAAAATGTGGGAAGTTCGCGGCGGTATCAAGAACCTGATGGACAAAGAGCCGCCACTGACCCTGCGTACGTCGCAGGGCCACCAGGTTGGTTACGATGCGCGTTACGCGGACACGATGGGTCGCACCGTCTACCTCAACACCAGCTACAAGTTCTAAGCAGCTGTTACGACGTAAGTCATCATGAAAGGCGCGTTGCTTCGGCAACGCGCTTTTTTTTCGTCTGGACGGGGAGGGGAAAGAACCTGGGTAGCCGCGTGCCGCCCTGGCGCGCGAAGTCGCTTCCGGCCATGCCGGCAACGACGGCTGACGTTGCCGGCGTCAGCTGCGGAGGAAAGTTACAGGCCGCCCCAGAGGGCGTTGAGGGCGGCGACGGCGGCGATGCCGGCCGTCTCGGTGCGCAGGATGCGCGGGCCCATCGATAGCGCCAGGGCGCCGCGCGCCATCGCGCTATCTTCTTCCTGTATGCTGAAGCCGCCTTCCGGGCCGATCATCAGCGACAGCGCCTGGGGCGGCTGGTGCCTGGCCCAGTCGGCCAGCGACTGGCCGCCGCGCGGGCTGAGCAGGATGCGCTTGTGCATGTCCTGCTGGGCCATCCAGTGGTGCAGATCGTCTACCGGGGCCAGCCGCGCCAGCCGGTTGCGCCCGCTCTGCTCGGACGCGGACACGATCACGCCCTGCCAGTGCGCCTGTTTTTTCTCGGCGCGCTCGCTAGAGAGGCGCACCACGCAGCGCTGCGCGGCCAGCGGCTGGATCGCCGCCACCCCCATCTCGACCGCCTTTTCGATGATCCAGTCCATCTTGGACGCTTCCGGCAATGCCTGGGCCAGGGTGATTTCGTAGGGCAGTTCGACGTCGCGCGCGACAAAGGCCTTGACCGTCACGCTGGCGCGGCGCTTCTCGACGCTGGCCAGGTGGGCGATGTATTCGCCGCCATCGCCGTTGAACAGGCACAGTTCGGCGCCGATCTGCAGCCGCAGCACATGGACGTGGTGGGCCACTGCCTCGGGCAGGTCGAGCGTGGCGCCGATCGCCAGCGGCAGGGAGCAATAGAAACGGGGCATGAAATCCTGATAAGTAGTGGGAGCCGGCAGGGGCGCGAAGTGCTTCATTTTAATTCGGCACCCTCTGGTCTGGTAAAATACTTGGCTCGGTACTCCATGCAGCGCCACCCGCATTCCCAATCCTACGACCTCACTGATTCGACCCATGAAAACGACGCTCCCTACCACTTTGATGGCCAACGCGATCCGCGCGCTGGCAATGGATGCAGTTCAACAGGCCAATTCCGGCCATCCGGGCATGCCGATGGGCATGGCGGAAATCGCCGTGGCGCTGTGGGCCGGCCACTACAAGCACAATCCGTCGAACCCGAAGTGGCTCAACCGCGACCGCTTCCTGCTCTCGAACGGACACGGCTCGATGCTGCACTATGCGCTGCTGCACCTGTCGGGCTACGACCTGACGATGGCCGATCTGAAAAACTTCCGCCAGATGCACTCGAAGACCCCGGGCCATCCGGAAGTCGATATCACCCCGGGCGTGGAAACGACCACCGGCCCGCTCGGCCAGGGCATTGCCAACGCGGTCGGCATGGCGCTCTCCGAATACCTGCTGGCGGCTGAATTCAACAAGCCCGGCTTCGACGTGGTCGACCACTACACCTACGCATTCCTGGGCGACGGTTGCCTGATGGAAGGCATCTCGCACGAAGTGTGCGCGCTGGCCGGCACCCTGGGCTTGAACCGCCTGATCGCCCTGTACGACGACAATGGCATTTCGATCGACGGCAAGGTCGAAGGCTGGTTCACCGACGACACCCCGAAACGGTTCGAGTCCTACGGCTGGAACGTGATCGCCGCCGTCGACGGCCACAGCGTGGCAGCGGTCGATGCCGCGATTGCCGAAGCGAAGCTGTCGTCCAAGCCGACCCTGATCTGCTGCAAGACCATCATCGGCAAGGGTTCGCCCAACCTGCAGGGCGGCGACAAGGTGCACGGCGCCGCGCTGGGCGAGAAGGAAGTCGCCGCCGTGCGCGAGCACCTGCTGTGGACCTCGGTCCCGTTCGAGATTCCGGCCGAGGTGTACACGGCCTGGGACGCGAAAGAGCAAGGCGCGGCCATGGAAGCGCAGTGGAATACCAAGTTCGCGGCCTACCGCGCGCAATACCCTGAGCTGGCCGCCGAATTCGAGCGCCGCATGAAGGGCGAATTGCCGGCCGACTTCAAAGCGACCCTGGATGCCGCGATTGCCGCCTGCGTCGAGAAGAAAGAAAACATCGCGACCCGCAAGGCCAGCCAGAACGCGATCCAGGCGCTGGCGCCGACCCTGCCGGAATTCCTGGGCGGCTCGGCCGACCTGACGGGTTCGAACCTGACCAACTGGAAAGAGTGCATCGCACTGCGTTCCGGCAAGCCGGGCAACCACATCAACTACGGCGTGCGCGAGTTCGGCATGAGCGCCATCATGAACGGTATCGCCCTGCATGGCGGCTACATCCCGTTCGGCGCCACCTTCCTCACCTTTTCCGACTACAGCCGCAACGCGCTGCGCATGGCCGCGCTGATGAAGCTGCGCTCGATCTTCGTGTTCACCCACGATTCGATCGGCCTGGGCGAAGACGGCCCGACCCACCAGTCGGTCGAGCACGTTTCTTCCCTGCGCCTGATTCCGAACCTGGACAACTGGCGTCCGTGCGACACCGTTGAATCGGCCGCCGCCTGGGGCGCTGCCGTGCAGCGCAAGGATGGCCCATCGACCCTGATCTTCTCGCGCCAGAACCTGCCGTTCCAGGAACGCACCCCAGCCCAGATCGCCGACATCGCGCGCGGCGGCTACGTGCTGCAAGATGTCGCAGATGCCAAGGCGATCCTGATCGCCACCGGTTCCGAAATCGAACTGGCCACCAAGGCTGCCGCGGCGCTGGCCGCCGAAGGCATCCTGGTGCGCGTGGTGTCGATGCCGTCGACCGATGTGTACGACCGCCAGGACGCCGCCTACAAGGCCAGCGTGTTGACGCGCGGCGTGCCGCGGGTGGCGATCGAAGCGGGCGTGAGCGACTTTTGGTATAAATACGTTGGCCTGGAAGGCGCCGTGGTCGGCATCGACACCTTCGGCGAATCGGCGCCGGCGCCGGTGCTGTTCAAGCACTTCGGCTTCACGGTCGAGAACGTGGTTGCCAAGGTCAAGTCGGTACTGACGAACTAAGCTAAGCGCGGGCGCGGCGCCGCGTGGCGGCCGCGTCCGTCCTCCCCATTTTTATCACTCAGGAGCAAAGTAATGACGATCAAAGTTGCAATCAACGGTTATGGCCGTATCGGCCGCAATGTCCTGCGCGCTTTCTACGAAGGCGGCAAGAAACACGACATCCAGATCGTGGCGATCAACGACCTGGGCGATGCCAAGTCGAACGCGCACCTGACCCGTTACGACACGGCGCACGGCAAGTTCCCTGGCACCGTCACGGTCGAAGGCGACAACATGATCGTCAACGGCGACTCGATCCGCGTGTTCGCGCAGCGCAATCCAGCTGAAATTCCATGGGGCGAGCTGGGCGTGGACGTTGTCCTGGAGTGCACCGGTTTCTTCACCACCAAGGAAAAAGCCTCGGCCCACCTGAAGGGCGGCGCCAAGAAAGTCATCATTTCGGCACCGGGCGGCAAGGATGTCGACGCCACCATCGTGTTCGGCGTGAACGAAGGCGTCCTGAAAGCGAGCGATACCGTCATTTCGAACGCATCGTGCACCACCAACTGCCTGGCTCCGCTGGTCAAGCCGCTCAACGACGCCATCGGCCTGGAAACCGGCCTGATGACCACTGTGCACGCTTACACCAACGACCAGGTGCTGTCGGACGTGATGCATGAAGACCTGCGCCGCGCGCGTTCGGCCACGATGAGCATGATCCCGACCAAGACCGGCGCTGCCGCCGCGGTTGGCCTGGTGCTGCCTGAGCTGAACGGCAAGCTGGACGGTTTCGCGATCCGCGTGCCGACCATCAATGTCTCGCTGGTCGACCTGAGCTTCATCGCCAAGCGCGACACGACGGTGGACGAAGTCAATGCCCTGATGAAAGCGGCATCCGAAGGCGCGTTGAAAGACGTGCTGACCTACCAGACCGAGCCGCTGGTATCGATCGACTTCAACCACAATCCGGCCTCGTCGAATTTCGATTCGACCCTGACCAAGGTGTCGGGCCGCCTGGTGAAGGTATCGTCGTGGTACGACAACGAGTGGGGTTTCTCGAACCGCATGCTGGACACCACGGTAGCACTGATGAACGCCAAGTAATACCTGGCAGCATCGCCAAAAAACGCCCTCCGGGGCGTTTTTTTTCGCCCGCGTGTTCGCCATCGAAAGTTTAAACAATCGGGCTCACAAGGCGCAAGGCGACGCCCCACACCGGGGTCAGAGCTCTGACTAGCAACGATTTCACCAAATGTCGTAACCATGAGGGGTAAGGGCCGCATGCCTGTCCCTGCGTGCCGGGCAGCGCCACGAACGAGAGCGAGTTTCAGTGTGGTTCAGCAAAAATTTCTAATTAGAGCTCTGACCCCGGTTGTAGGTGGTCGCCCCGAACAGGATTAGGAGCCGGCATCGTATTCGCAGGATTCGCTTATTTGTAGATGCCGGACCCGACCATCATGTCGTCGACCCGCTCGACATAGCCCGCCTTGTTCTCGACCGCCTTGGTCACCGGATTGGGCCATTTGAAGTCGACCCAGCCATTGCCCGCGGGCGACTTGGCGAGATCGGCCATCTCCTTGATCATCAGCTTGCCGTTACTGTCGGCCAGTGCCATCAGGTTCTTGCCCACGATCTTGGGATTGTTGCCGTGGGCCAGGGCGACGCCGTTCAGGTCGTACACATACACATACAGATCCCGATCGTGGAACTCCTTGTTGGCCGTGTCGGAAATCGCCGCGAACGCCTTGGCCTTGTCGGTCTTGATCAGCGCGATCGCTTTCTTGACCATGGCGACCGCTTCGCCGGCACTGCCCTTGTCGGCCGACCATGCCGCACCCGGCAGGGCCAGCAGGGCGACGCTCAGGTAGCTTGCGGAAAACAATGTTCTCATCAATACACTCCCATCCCGGTAAACGGCGCGTTGTTGCGTGGGACCATTATGCCGATGTTCTCTGAAAATCTTCGGAAACTCCACGAATCCATGCGCAAATACTACAGTCATCCGAACTGAACTACATACGCCCGGGATGGTCTAAACGCCGGGTTTTATATATGCATAATCGTGGAAAAACAACAAATTCGATGGCAAAATTGGCGTAAATGCATAAGGCATTTGATTCCTGTCATCGTTCGTGCGAGATTCTATTTACCCATACATATAAATGGGTTTTAGAACATACAAGAGTCGATTTTCTACAAGGAATTCTTACCTGGAGTCATCTTGAAAAAGCACTTTGTATTGAAACAGAGCGTCATCGCCGTCGCTTTAACCCTGGGTACTTCCCATGTCGCCCTGGCCCAAGAGGCTGCAGCGGCGCCCGCCGCCACCGTGTACATCACCGGCTCGAACCTGAAGCGCACCGAGAAAGAGGGCACCCAGCCGATCCAGGTGATTACCAGCAAGGATATCCGCGACAGCGGCGCCGCCACGGTCACTGAACTGATGCGTAAAGTGCCCTCCATGGGCAGCGACATCAACCTCGACACCAACGATGGCGGTTTCTCGCGCGGCGTCTCGACCGCCTCGCTGCGCGGCCTGTCGTCGACCTCGACCCTGATCCTGCTCAACGGCCGCCGCATGACGCCGGCCGCTTACGCCGATCCGAACAACGGCAATTCGACCCTGTACGATCTGAATGCGATTCCGTTGTCGGCCCTGGAACGGGTCGAGATCCTCAAGGATGGCGCCTCGGCTGTGTACGGCTCCGACGCCATCGGCGGCGTGATCAACTTCATCACCAAGACCAACTACCAGGGCACCGAAGTGTCGGCCCGCGCCAGCGCCAACGACGATGGCAAATTTGCCCGCAAAGGCGCCAACTTCTTCTTCGGCAAGGGGGACGTCGAGAGCGACGGCTACAACGTCTTCATCACCGCCGACGTGTCCCAGCGCGACCGCGTGTTGCGCAAGGATGTCAAGGATATCGAGTTCGAAACCTATCAATTGCTCAACGGGCGCTTCGCCACGCCGTACGGCAGCACCACTTCCGGCTCGCCATCGTTTTACCGCGAGAGCGCACCGGGCTCCCGCAACTTCGCGGTGAACCGCACTAACATGGGCCAGCGCATGATCACGCGCACCAATTGCGAACCGTCCCAGCAGCTGGTGGGTTCGACCGCGATGGGCTTGCCGGCGACCAGCGTGTTCATCGGACGCACTTTCTGTAACTTCGACGCGAGCCGTTTCTCCGAAGGCATCGGCGACGGCAAGGATGCCAGCGTGATGACGCGCGGCGTGTTCAAGCTGGGCCAGAACACCAAGGCCTTCGCCGAAGCGGGCTACGCGCGCACCAAGCGCTCCTATACCAGCAATCCGAGCACCATCGGCACCTCCACCATCACCAACTTCACCAGCGCCGCGGTGGGCGATCCATTCCAGGCCATCCTGGGCATCGGCCACCCGGACAATCCTTTCCCCGACGCCCGCTCCTCGGTCACTTACCGTTTCGAGAACCTGCGCGGCGGCACCGAGACCATCAACGACAATGCGCGCGTGGTGGCCGGCCTGCAGGGCAATGTGGGCAACTGGGACTGGGAAAGCGCCGTGCTGTACAACAAGGCGACCCAGGAAGATACCTATTTCGGCATGCTCTACCTGCCGACCCTGCGCAAGCTCAATTCCGGCACCTCGCTGGCGGCGCTGTCGGCCGATCCGACCCTGGCGCGCGATGTGACGAGCAACAACATGGCCTCGATCCTGCAATGGGATGCCAAAGTGTCGACCCAGTTCGGCCAGCTTGGCGGCGGCGCCATGGGCCTGGCGGTGGGCGCCGAAGTACGGCGCGAGAAAATCAAGATGACGCCCGATGCCGCTCTGGCGCGCGGTGACATTTATGGCCTGGCCAACACCGTCATCGACGGCGAACGCGACGTCAAATCGGCCTTCGTCGAGCTGCGCACGCCATTCCTGAAAAACTTCGAGATGGATTTCGCCGGCCGCGTCGACAAGTATCCTGGCATCAAAACCAACTTCGTGCCGAAAATCGGCGCGAAATGGACCGTCTCCGACGGCATCGCCCTGCGCGGTACCTATGGGCGCGGTTTCCGCGCGCCGGCGCTGGTGCAGGTGACACCGGGCGGGGCCCAGTTCTTCCTGAGGGACCTGTACGATCCGCGCCGCTGCGAAGCGGACCGCGAAACCCCGCGCGAGGGCGCGACCGAACTCGATTGCGCCAAGAGCGCCGCCGGTACCGGCGGCGCCAATCCCGACCTGGTGCCGGAAAAATCGAAGAGCCTTTCCTTCGGCGTGCTGTTCTCGCCGACCAGCACCTTCGACATCGGCCTGGACTTCTACAAGATCCGCAAGGAAGGCGAAGTCGCCCTCGGTTCCGAGGAAGATGCCCTGCGCGACGAAGACCGCACCCCGGGCAACGTGGTGCGCGATACGAACCCGGCCAACTGGGTACGCGATGCCAACGGCAATGTGGTCCAGAACAGCGGCCCGCTGCTGATGGTCAAGCTGCCGTGGAAAAACCAGGGCTCGGTGGAAGTGCGCGGCGTCGATATCGACGTGGCGTACCGCAAGAACCTGGGCGAGTGGGGTTCGCTGAACTCGAAACTGACCTCGAGCTACATGGACTATTACTCGCTGGCTGCGAACGCGGGCGATCCTGAGCGCAACCTGGTCGGCACGAATGTGGGCTATGCCGACTACAGCTTGCCGAACAGCTACCTGCCACGCTGGAAGAGCACCCTGTCGTCGTCGTGGAGCATGGGCGCGCATGCGTTCAACGCCAGCATCGACTACACCGGGCGCGTTTCGCTGCTGCGCCGCTACAACCGCGAGGTCACCTACGACCAGCCGTTCTGCCAGTACGGCGCGCGCCAGGACAGCGACGCCGCGAAGGACCGCGACACCAGCGTGCCGCTGTATGAAGCGTATTTCCCGGAATGCTCGATCAACAGCTGGACCCGTTTTGGCCTCGGTTACACCTACACCGGGATCAAGAACCTGACCCTGAACCTGAACATCCAGAACGTGCTCGACACCAAGGCGCCTTACGACCCGGCTGTCGGCACCAACAGTTCCGTCCAGCCGCTGGCCGGCTACAACGAGGGTTTGCACAATCCTTACGGCCGCTACTTCCAGCTGACGGCGCGCTACGCGTTCTAAGCTGATTGTGCGGTAAGAAAAACCCGGCCCGCGCCGGGTTTTTTTTCGTCCGCAGCGGCGCTGGCACCAGCCTTTTGTAGCGTGGAAAATACGAAAATGCCCGTATGAACGTTTTTTTGTGAAATCTGCTTGGCCTTCAATCCACCTTTGTGCGAGATTTATGGCCCTCGCCACCGCGCGGGCCTGCGGGCGCGTACGGCACGAGATCGGAAAACACGTTCTATTCATACTTATAAAGCAAGCCGGGAGCCCAATTGAACCAGAAACTCGCATTGAAACGCAGCGTCGTCGCCGTCGCCCTGACCCTGGGCGCGGCCCAGGTCGCCCTGGCGCAGCAAAGCGCGGCACAGCCGATCCAGAAAGTCATCGTCACCGGCTCGAACATCAAGCGCGCGGTCGATACCGAAACTTCGTCGACGGTGCAAGTGGTTGGCAAGGCCGAGATCGCCGCCATCGGCGCCAGTACCGTCAAGGACGTGCTCGACACGCTGACCTCGAGCGGCACCACGACCCTGTCGGACAAGAGCGGCGGCCTTTCCTTCGCCGGCGGCGCCTCGGGCGTATCGCTGCGCAACCTGGGCAAGAATTCCACGCTGACCCTGCTCAACGGACGGCGCGTGGCCAACTACGGCCTGGCCGACGGCGGCCAGCAAACCTTCGTCAACATCGACGCCATGCCGTCCGAAGCGATCGAACGCATCGAGATCCTGCTCGACGGCGCCTCCGCCGTGTACGGTTCGGACGCGGTTGCCGGCGTGATCAACATCATCACCAAGCGCGATTTCCAGGGCGTGCTGGCCAAGGGCGGGATGCGCCAATCCCTGCTCAACAGCAAGCTGGACAAGGACAAGACCGCTTCCCTGACCATGGGCATGGGCGACTTCGAAGCCGACGGCTACAATGTGTTCGGCCACTTCGAGGCTTACCACCGTTCGCCGTACTCGAACCGCGACATCATCAATACCGTGCCGGCCTTCTGGGGCCAGTATGTCAATCCGAGTTTCGGCGTGCAGTCGACCTACTCGTATCCGGGCAACTTCGTCGACCGCTATCCCAACCCGTATCCAGCCAATCCCGCGCTGGCCGGCAAGAGCTTCAGCACCCCGCGCGCCGGTTGCGACAACGTGGTCGACGGCACCTGCCGCTACGACCAGTGGGCCGGCGTGGGCCGCAGCCCGGAAGCGAAGCGCTACAATTTCTTCGGTACCGGACGCATGAAGCTGGGCGGCAACCGGGTCGGCTTTTCCGAACTGACCCTGGGCCAGACCAACACCACCTACTACAACGCGGCGCCGATCCTGCAATACACCGGTACCCCCTCGACCTGGTATAACAGCAGGGACCGCAAGTTAAGCTCGTACACCGAGCCGAAACTGCCGGTCGGCCATCCGGACAATCCTTACGATTTCCCGGTCGCCCTGCGTTACCGCTACGCCGACGCTGCGCTCACGTCCAAGAAAGATGCGAAAGCGAAGCAATACCGGGTGCTGGCCGGAATCGAAGGCAGCGACTTCGGCTGGGACTGGTCGACGGCGGTCGGCATGATGGGCTCGAAAGTCAACAACGTCGATCGCGGCCGTCGCAATGCGGCCGCATACGACGCCGCGATCAAGAGCGGCGAATACCGCTTCGGCGGTGTCAACAGCCCGGACCTGCTGCTGCGCATGTTCCCGGTGTACGTCTTCGGCGGCGAGTCGAAGCAGAGCTTCATCGATGCCAAGGCCACGCGCGAGCTGATGCAGCTTGACGGCGGCCCGCTCAGCCTGGCGATCGGCGCCGACTTCCGGCGCGATTCCTTCAAGGCTTTTGTCAGCGACAACGTCTCCAGCGGCCAGATTGTGGGCATTGGTTCGATCAACGTCGAGGGCGCGCGCAACATCAGCGCCGCTTTTGCCGAAGTCAATGCGCCGCTGACCAAGGCGCTTGAAATGAACGCGGCGGTGCGTGCCGACAAGGTAGGCAAGACCGACCTGTCGCTGGTGCCGAAAGTGGGCATGCGCTACGAAGTGAACAAGCGCTTCATGGTCCGTGCCACCGTGGCCAACGGCTTCCGCGCGCCGAACCTGGCGGAAACGGGCAAGGTCGAGCTGTCGGCCTTCCGCAACAGCATCGTCGATCCGAAGCGTTGCGCCACCGCCAACCAGCTGTACGCGGCGCTCAAGACCGGCACCACGATCGACCAGGCCGAGGCGCTGCGCGCGCGCGAAAGCGGTTGCAGCGTCAGCTTCGCCTCCTCCACCCAGGGCAACCCCGAGCTGGAACCGGAAAAATCGCGCAGCTACAACCTGGGCTTCGTGGTCGAACCGCTGGCCAACCTGAGCATGACGCTCGACTACTACCATATCGAGCGCCGCAACGAAATCGATACCAAGGGTACGTCCCAGCTGCTGGCCGATGAAGACCGCCGTCCGGGCTCGGTCAACCGCCTGGGCGTGACGGCCGACGACCAGCGCCTGGCGGCGCGTGCCAAGGAATTGACCGGCAAGGACATCGTGTTCCCGGTCGGTCCGATCGCATCGATCTCGAACCGTTACGAAAACATGAACCGCACCCGCGTGTCCGGTCTGGACATGGAATTGAACCACCGCTGGAACATGGGTTCGGCCGGCAAGCTGGTGAGCAATCTGAAAGCCAACTACCAGCTCGATTACCGCAGCTGGGATACGGTGACCGATACCTTTACGGAAAACCTGGCGGGCAACTACGAGAACCCACGCTACCGCGTGCGGGCATCGACGGCATGGTCGCGCGGCGCCTGGAACGTGGGCGGCGCGCTGACCTACATCCCGGGTACGCGTCTGTACGAGAACAAGTACGACGACAACTACATGGCCGCCGGTTGCGAAGGGCAGGGTTTTACGCCGGAATACTGCCAGATCAAGCGTGATGTGGTCACCGACATGAACTTGACCTACACCGGCTTTGCCAAGACCACCTTGTACCTGAACCTGTACAACGTGTTCGACCGCGCGCCGGTGGCCGACGTGCGTGCCACCGATGTGCCATCGCGCGGCCGTTCGGTCCGCATCGCGGCGCAGTATCAGTTCTGATGCTGTGATGCAGGGCGCCGCCTGGCGGCGTCAATCAAAAAACCCGGCCTTGCGCCGGGTTTTTTTTAGGGAACGACGAATCCGCTGCGCTAAGGCGCTTCTCCCTCCAGATCGAACACCGCCGCCCACAAGCGCCGCACCGCCGCGCTGTGGCGCGCCACCAGCGCCGGATCGATGCGCGCGCTATCCTTGCCCTGCAGGCGCAACTGGTGCTGCAGCTTGCGCATGGCGCGGTAGGCGTCGCCCACCGCCAGCGCCAGGTCGGCATCGATCAGCCCGAGGTCGGCGAACATGCGCAGCAGCCCGATGTTGCCCAGATTAACCGTCAGCTGCGGGTACTGCGCGGCATGGCGCAGTACCAGGTACTGCGACATGAATTCGACATCGATCATGCCGCCCTCATCCTGCTTGAGCTCGAACTGGCCCGGGCGGCTCGGATAAGCGTCGTGCATCTTCTTGCGCATCTTGAGCACTTCGTCGCGCAGTTCGCCGGCGCGCGCCGTGCGGTCCAGGCGCAGCACGCCTTCGCGCACCGCTTCGAAGCGCTCGCCGATGGCCGTATCGCCGGCGCAAAAGCGCGCCCGCGTGAGCGCCTGGTGTTCCCAGATCCAGGCTGAATTTTCCTGGTAGCGCTCGAACGCCGCCACGCTCGACACCAGCATGCCGCTGGCACCGTCCGGGCGCAGCGCGGTATCGATGTCGAACAGGATGCCGGCCGAGGTGTGCGCCGTCATCCAGGTAATGAAGCGTTGGGCCAGCTTGGCGTAGTTGCCGGGCGCTTCCTGGTCGTCGTCGTCGAACAGGAAAATGACGTCCAGGTCCGACACATAGCCGAGTTCCTTGCCGCCCAGCTTGCCGTAGGCGATGACGGCGAAGCGCGGCACCTCGCGGTGGCGCGTGGCGATCGCCTGCCAGGCGGCGTCGATGGTGGCCGCGACGATGGTGTCGGCCAGCGCCGACAGGTAGTCGGCCAGCTTTTCCACGGTCAGTTCGCCCGCCAGGTCTTGCGCCAGCAGGCGGAACAGCTGTGCGTGGTGGGCTTCGCGCAGGATATCCATCTGGCGTTCGGTGTCGCCGGCGGCCGCGCCCAGTTGTTCCTTCAGTTCGGCGGCCAGGGCGGCGCAGTCGGGCACGGCACTCCTGACGCGCTCGTCGAGCAGTTCGTCGAGCACGATCGGGTGCTGGGTCAGGAAGGTCGCCGCCCAGCCGCTGGCGTACATCATGCGGATCACGCGCTCGAGGGTGTGCGGGTATTCGGTCAGCAGCGACAGGTAGGCCGAGCGGCGCGCGATGGCTTCGAAAAACGCCAGCAGGCGCGTGAGGGTGGAGCTGGCGCTGCCGGAACCGGCTTCCTGCGCCGTCTTGGCGATCAGGGGCAGGGCGGCATTGACCAGCGCCAGCAGCCGGGTGCGGCTCGCTTCCGGCAAGGCTTGCACCTTGCCGGACTGCCAGGTGCTCATCAGGCGCTGGGCGGCGCCGCCGGCATCGTCGAAGCTGAGCGCGCGCAAGTGCGCTTCGATCGCTTCGCGGTTGTCGAGGTCGGCCCCGGCCCAGCTGCTGGCCGCCGGGTCGACCGTCTCGCCGCTCTGCTCGGATTTGTCGCTGAAAATGGCGTCGAACTGGGCGGCGACAAAATGGCGGTGCTGTTCCAGCTGCGCCAGCAGGGTGGCCACGTCCGGCAGGCGCATCATTTGCGCGATGACGGCGCGGTCGGCCTCGCTGGCGGGCAGGGTGTGGGTCTGGGCATCGTCCAGGTATTGCAGGCGGTGTTCCAGGTTGCGCAGGAAACTGTAGGAGTCGAGCAGCTGGCCGACCGTGTCCGGGGTCAGTAATTCCTTGTCGGCAAGTACGCGCAGGGTGGCGCGGGTGGAACGGTCGCGCAGGGCGGCATCGCGCCCGCCGCGGATCAGCTGGAACACCTGGGCCAGGAATTCGATTTCGCGGATCCCGCCGCGCCCCAGCTTGACGTTGTTGCTGCGGTCCGGGTGCAGCCGTTCCTGGCGGTCGACCTCGGCGCGGATCTGGGCGTGCATGGTGCGGATCGCATCGATCACGCCGAAATCGAGGTAGCGCCGGTACACGAAGGGATGGACGATGGCTTCCAGCGCGGCGATGTCGGCCTCGGTGCCGCTAACCGCGCGCGCCTTGACCCAGGCGTAGCGCTCCCATTCGCGGCCCTGGACGATCAGGTATTCCTCCACCATGTTCAGGCTGGCAACGAGGGGGCCGGAGTTGCCGTTCGGGCGCAGCGCCATGTCGACCCGGAAAGTGAAGCCATCTTCGGTGATTTCGGACAGGGCGGCGATCAGTTTCTTGCCCAGGCGCGCGAAAAATTCATGGTTCGACAAGGGGCGCTGGCCCGGACCGGCGGCGGTGTCGCCATCTTCCGGGTAGACGAAGATCAGGTCGATGTCGGACGAGACATTCAGTTCGGCGCCGCCTTGCTTGCCCATAGCCAACACAATCATTTCCTGCGGCAAGCCCGATTCGTAGCCGACCGGCATGCCGTGACTGGCCACCTGTTCGGCCATCAGGGCCGCCAGATGGGTGCGGATGGCGAAATCGGCGAAGGCGGTCATGCTGGCGACCACTTCGGCCAGGTCGGCCCGGCCATCGAGGTCGCGTTCGATCAGGCCGGCCACCAGCAGGTTGCGCAGGCGGCGCATGGCGCGCACGGGCGGCAGCGCGGCGCCGTCGGGACCGCGCTGGCTGGCCAGCGCTTGCGCCAGGTCGAGCTGGTCGAGGGGGCTGGCGCCCAGGGCGGCGACGGCGCCGGCGCGGCTGGGGTCGGCCGCCAGCCAGCGTTGGTAAAAGCGCGACAGCGGTGTCAGGGAAGCTTGATTCATGGATTGGCGTCGGGTCAGGGTGAGTGAAAGTCGGGTTCAGCCACGCCCGTATAAGGTAGAATTGGCGCGCCGCGATAGGCCGCGCCGCCTCAGGCCGCGCCGCGGTGCGGATCAGGACGATGGTAAGGGAGCGGGCGGCATTGATGCAAGCGCTACCTTATTGCAATACATTTACACGGCGGACCCTTTATCAGTTTATTGATGCACACACCGGAAGCACCGACGCCCGCCGAGCACCTGCCCATCGCAGAGCGCTGGCGGCGGCTGCGTTCCGCCTATCGGGTGTGCAACCGCGCCACCCACCATGTGCTGGGCTTTACCATCAAGCTGGCGCTGCTGGTGTATTTCATCTTCACCATCGTGTTTCTGGTGCTGCGCTATGTGGTTTTGCCGAATATTGACTATTACAAGGGCAATATCGAGCGCATCGCCAGCCGCGCGCTGGGCAGCGAGGTGACCATCACCCGCATCTACGCGTCCTGGCGCGGCCTGCGCCCGAACCTGTTTTTGGGCGACGTGATCGTGCGCGATCCCGGGGGGCGCCAGGTGCTGAGCCTGCCGAGCGTGTCGGCCACCCTGTCATGGTGGAGCGTGCCGACCCTGGAACCTCGTTTTTACTCCCTGGAAATTATTCGTCCCGACCTCGATATCCGGCGCGACGCCGCCGGCCAGCTGTTCGTGGCCGGCATGCTGATCAAGCGCCATGCCGATGGCGACGGCAGCGGCGCCGACTGGGCCTTCAAGCAGCGCCAGATCGTGATCCGCGAAGGCCGGGTGCAGTGGACCGACCAGTTGCGCGGCGCCCCGCCGCTGGCGCTGGAGAACGTCGACATGGTGCTGAAGAACCGCTGGCAGCACCACCGCTTCGGCTTGCGCGCCACGCCCCCGGCCAGCCTGGCCGGGCCGCTCGACGTGCGCGCCGACTTTGTCCATCCGCGCTTCGCCAAGCGCATGGCCGACGTGCGCCAGTGGAAGGGCGAGCTGTACGCCGACCTGCCCGATACCGACCTGTCCGCCTGGACGCCGTACCTCGATTATCCGGTCAAGGTGAGCCAGGGCCAGGGATCGGTGCGCGCCTGGCTGAGCCTGGACCGGGCCAAGCTGGCCGGTTTCACCGCCGACGTCGTGCTGGCCGGGGTGTCGGCGCGCCTCGGACGCGATTTGCCGGCGCTGGAACTGGCGCGCGTGCGCGGCCGCTTGTCGGCGCGCGAGACCTTCGCCAGCGGCAGCAACCGCGGTGCTCCGGCCTTCGGCGCGCACGGCCACGAAGTGAGCCTCACCGATTTTTCCCTGCTCACCGCCGACGGCCTGAGCCTGGCGCCGACCACCTTGTCCGAGTCCTACGTGCCGGCGCGCGGCAAGACGCCCGAGCAGGTGACGGTGAGCGCGCGCCAGCTCGACCTGGAAACGCTGGCCAAGCTGGCCGGCCAGCTGCCGCTCACGCCGGGGCAGCGCCAGATGCTGGCCGAGGCCGGCTTGCGCGGGCGGGTGAGCGACTTTTCGGCGCAGTGGCAGGGCAGGTTCCCGGACATTGCCAGCTACCGCGTGCGCGGCAAGCTCGACGGCCTGAGCATGCGCGCCCAGCCGGCCCGGCTGGCCGTGGCCAAGAGCGCGAACACGCCGGCGCGCGCGGCCGTGCCGCCCATTCCCGGCATCGAAAACCTGTCCGGCATGCTCGACGCGAGCGAGCAGGGCGGCGCGATCAGCCTCGATTCGCAGCAACTGGTGCTGCAATTGCCGGCCTGGTTCGCCGACCCGGCCATGCCGTTCGACCAGTTCGCCGCGCGCGCGCGCTGGCGCTTTGCGACCGGCAATAAATTGATGGTGGACCTGGACAGCCTGAACTTTGTCCAGGGCGCGCTGAGCGGATCGCTCTCCGGCACGCACCAGATGACCCTCGGGTCGCAGCCGGGCAAGCCGGCCGCGATCGTCGACGTCAGCGGCACGCTCAGCGGGTTTGCCATCAACACCATCGGGCGCTACCTGCCCCTGGCCACCCCGGAACACCTGCGCGGCTGGCTGACCGGCGCGCTGGAAGACGGCGTGGCCCAGGATGCCACCTTCCGCCTGCGCGGCGACCTGGCGCATTTTCCGTTCCGTACCAATACGCCGGGCGAGCGCAAGGGCGAGTTCCGGGTCGGCGGACGCCTGGAAAACGCGCGCCTGAACTACGCGCCCGGCCATTTCGCCCCCGACGGCGTGGCGCCGGTGTGGCCGCAGGCCGAGCAGATCAACGGCACGTTTCTGTTCGAGCGCGCGCGCATGGAAATCAAGGGCGACACGGGCCGCACCCGCGGCGTGGCGTTGAGCGCGGTTACGGCTGTGATCGCCGACCTGGCCGACCCGGACAAGGTGCTGGAAATCGATGGCAACGCGGCCGCGCCGATGCAGGATTTCCTCGGCTACGTGGAAGCGAGCCCGGTGCTGAACTGGATCGGGCGCTTTACCGAACACACGCGCGCCAGCGGCAACGCCAAGCTGGCGCTCAAGCTGCAGTTGCCGCTGAACCATCTGATCGAATCGAAGGTGCAGGGCACCTTGCAACTGATGGGCAACGACGTGGTGCTGTTCGACCCCTTGCCACCGTTGCAGGCGGCCATCGGCAAGCTCGAATTCAACGAACGCGGCATCAACCTGAACGGCGTCGGCGCCAGCTTCCTGGGCGGGCCGCTGGCCCTGACCGGCGGCAGCGGCCGCGACAATGCCATCGTGATCAAGCTGAGCGGCGTGGCCACGGCCGACGGCATCCGCAAGACCTATCCCGCGCCCGCCTTGCGCCATGTGCTGGGGCTGGTCTCGGGCGGCACCCGCTACACCGGCTCGGTGGTGGTCAAGGATCACCAGGCGCTGGTGACGGTCGACTCGACCCTGGCGGGCCTGGGCGTGGACTTGCCGGCACCCCTGAACAAGGCGGCCGCCGACACCCTGCCGCTGCATTTCACCCTGGGCGGCCTGCACGGCACGGACCCTGGCGTGGCGCGCGATGAAATCCGGTTGGCGCTGGGCGCCAACATGGGCGCGCGCTACCAGAGGATCAAGCACGGCAAGGGACCATGGCGGGTCGAGAGCGGCGGCATCGGCGTGAACGTGCCGGCCCCGGCCCCGGACAGCGGCGTGATGGTCAATGTCGACATGAAAACGCTCAACGTCGACCAGTGGATCGCGATCGCCGCCTCGGTGGCGCATGCCGCGCCCGAACCTGTGGGCGGCACCCCGCCGGCCGTTGCCCCTGCGGCCAGCGCCCCGGCGGCCGGCGTACCGGCGGCCGGCGTACCGGCGGGCACCGGAGCGGGCGATGGCGGCATGGACCTGGCGCAGTACGTGGTGGCCGATGTGCTGGCCGCGCGCGCTGGCGAACTGATCATCAGCGAGCGCAAGCTCGACAACGTGGTGGTGGGCGCTTCCCACGTGAAGGATACCTGGCAGGCGAATATCGATGCGCGCCAGGTGGCCGGCCACATCACCTGGGTCGAGGGCGCCGGCGGCCAGGGCCTGGGCAAGGTCACGGCGCGCCTGGCATCGCTGATCATTCCCGAGTCGGCCGCGGCCGGCGTGAAGGACTTGCTCGAAGGCGGCAAGAGCGCCGCGGCCACCATCCCGGCGCTCGATATCGTGGCCGAGCACTTCGAACTGTTCAACAAGAAACTGGGCCGGCTGGAACTGGTCGCCAGCAACGCCCAGGTTGCGAGCGGGCGCGAGTGGCAGATCAACAGCCTGCTGCTGGCCAATCCGGACGGCGTGCTGCGCAGCACCGGTAAATGGGTGACGCGGGAAGGGCAGAGCAATACCAGCCTGAATTTCTCCATGGAGATCGAGGATGCGGGCAAGCTGCTCGACCGCTTCGGTTTCCCGGAAACGCTGCGCCGCGGCAAGGGCAAGATGTCGGGCGACATCGCCTGGAACGGCTTGCCGTATTCGCTCGATATCCCTAGCCTGTCGGGCAAGATCGACATGCGCGTGGCGTCCGGCCAGTTCCTCAAGCAAGACCCGGGCGCGGCCAAGCTGCTGGGCGTGCTGAGCCTGCAAATGCTGCCGCGCCTGCTCAAGCTCGATTTCCACGATGTGTTTTCGGAAGGGCTGGCGTTCGACGGCATCAGCGCCAACGCCAGCATCACGCGCGGCGTGGTACGCACCGACAACCTCAAGATGCATGGCGTGGCCGCCACCGTGCTCATGGCCGGCACGGCCGACATTGCAAACGAGTCGACCAACCTCCATGTGGTGGTGATCCCCGAATTTAACCTGGGCACCGGCCCGCTGGTGTACGCGCTGGCGGTCAATCCGGTGGTCGGGCTGGGCAGCTTCCTCGCGCAACTGTTCCTGCGCGCCCCCGTGATGCGCGCGCTGACCTATGAGATGCAGATCACCGGCCCGTGGAAGGCGCCGGTCATCACCAAGCTGGGTTCGCCCAAGGGGCCGCCACCGCTGGCCGTGCCGGCAAGCAACGTCAAGCCGGGGACCAACTGAAGCGAACGACCGCAACGACCGACTGGAGACAATGACATGAGCACCGTGGCCGCAGTACAAATGATCAGCACCCCTGATGTCGCCGAGAACATCGCTACCGCCCGCCGGCTGGTGCGCGATGCGGCCGCGCGCGGCGCCACCCTGGTGACCTTGCCGGAATACTGGCCCATCATGGGCATGAGCGACACCGACAAGGTGGCCCATGCCGAAGCGCCCGGGCAGGGCCCGATCCAGGAGTGCATGGCGCAGGCCGCGCGCGAGCACGGCATCTGGCTGATCGGCGGCACCTTGCCGCTGGTGTCCCCCGACGCCGGGCGCGTGATGAACACCACCCTGGTGTACGACCCGCAGGGCCGCCCGGTGCACCGTTACGACAAGATCCACCTGTTCGGCTTTACCCGCGGCGCCGAAAGCTACGACGAGGCGCGCACCATCGTGCCGGGCGAGGCCGTGGTGACGTTCGAGGCGCCGTTCGGGCGGGTCGGCTTGTCGGTCTGCTACGACCTGCGTTTTCCCGAGCTGTACCGGGCCATGGGCGAGTGCGCGCTGATGGTCGTCACCGCCGCCTTTACCCACACCACGGGCCTGGCGCACTGGGAAGTGCTGCTGCGCGCGCGCGCCATCGAAAACCAGTGCTATGTGCTGGCGTCGGCCCAGGGCGGCACCCACCAGAACGGACGCCGCACCTTCGGCCACAGCATGCTGATCGACCCCTGGGGCGAGGTCAAGGCCGTGCTGGAAGAGGGCGAGGGCATCGTCAGCGGCGCGCTCGATCCGGCCTTCCTGGCGGGGGTGCGCGAAAGCTTGCCTGCGCTCAAGCACCGCAAACTGTGAGCTACCGCAATAAGCCGACTATGGCACAATGGCTGATCCACACTGAAAGACCCGCAAAATGACCCCGTTCGAACCGAATCTCTCCTCCCTGGCTGTCGCGCGCGATGTGCTGCTGACGCCATTTGGCCTCGATGAAGGCAAGCTCCTCTCCACCCTGGGTACGATGTTCACCCACAAGGTCGATTACGCCGATCTGTATTTCCAGTTCACCAAGAGTGAAGGCTGGAGCCTGGAAGAAGGCATCGTCAAGACCGGCAGTTTCTCGATCGACCAGGGCGTGGGCGTACGCGCCGTGTCGGGCGACAAGACCGCTTTCTCTTACTCCGATGAAATCTCGGAACGTGCCCTGCTCGACGCGGCCGCGGCCACGCGCACCATTGCGCGCGCCGGCGCCGGCAAGATCAAGGTGGCGTCCTCGATGACGCCGGTGGGCGGACGCTCGCTGTACCTGCCCAACGATCCGCTGGCCTCGCTCGACGCGACGGCCAAGGTCAAGCTGCTTGAGCGCGTGGAAAAAATGGCACGCGCGAAAGATCCGCGCGTGGTGCAGGTGATGGCGGGTCTGGCCGGCGAATACGATGTGGTGCTGGTGGTGCGCAGCGATGGCGTGCTGGCGGCCGATATCCGGCCGCTGGTGCGGGTCTCGGTGACGGTCATTGTCGAGCAGAACGGCCGCCGTGAAATGGGCTCGTCCGGCGGCGGCGGGCGCTACAACTACGGCTATTTCGACGACGTGGTGCTCGAGCGCTACGCGGAGGAGGCGGTCAAGGCGGCCGTGGTCAATCTCGATGCGCGTCCGGCCCCGGCCGGGCCGATGACCATCGTGCTCGGACCGGGCTGGCCCGGCGTGCTGCTGCACGAAGCGATCGGACACGGGCTCGAAGGCGACTTCAACCGCAAGGGTTCGTCGGCGTTTTCGGGCCGTATCGGCGAGCGCGTTGCCGCCAAGGGCGTGACCGTGGTCGACGACGGCACCCTGGCCGACCGCCGCGGTTCGCTCAACATGGATGACGAAGGCAATCCGACCCAGTGCACGACGCTGATCGAAGATGGCATCCTGAAGGGCTACATCCAGGACACGATGAATGCGCGCCTGATGAAGATGCCGGTGACGGGCAATGCGCGGCGCGAATCGTTCGCGCACCTGCCGATGCCGCGCATGACCAACACGTATATGCTGGGCGGCGACAAGGACCCGGAAGAAATCCTGGCCTCGGTCAAGAACGGCTTGTACGCGGTCAATTTTGGCGGCGGCCAGGTCGATATCACCAACGGCAAGTTCGTGTTCTCGGCCAGCGAAGCGTACATGATCGAAAACGGCAAGGTCACCTATCCGGTCAAGGGCGCCACCCTGATCGGTAACGGTCCGGACGTGCTCAACCGCGTATCGATGATCGGCAACGACATGCGCCTCGATTCCGGCGTGGGCGTGTGCGGCAAGGAAGGCCAGAGCGTGCCGGTCGGCGTGGGCCAGCCGACCTTGCGCATCGAAGAGGTGACGGTGGGCGGCACGGCGTAAGTTTTCCAGGGCCGGCGACTTTTCAGCGCCGTCAAGCGCCGTCATTGCCGGCACTGTTACACGAAGGGCGCACTTCCGGTGCGCCCTTTGTGCTTTTCCGGCCGGCGTGCCGGCTGGCCGCACCGGGACCTGCGTACTCCGGACTTCGTATTCAGAACTTCGTACTCAGAACTTCGTACTCAGAACTTGTACGTGGCCCTCACGTAAAACGTCCGTCCGAGCGGGTCCGTGTAGCGCGGATCGTAGCCCTGCTGGAAGGTCGTACTCTGGACCGTGAAGGGCGGGTCGTCGTCGAGCAGGTTCTTGACGCCGGCGGTCACGCTGACCTTCTGGTTGGCCGTGTAGGTGCCCGCCAGGCTCCAGGTCGAGTAATGTCCCACGCGGCCGGGCACGACTCCGTTTTCATCGGGCTGGTCGTCGTAACCGGACAGGTAGCGGTTGGACAGGGTCATGTTCACGGGACCGCGGGTCCATCCCAGACTGGCGTTGTGACGCCAGCGGAATACCGGACTGGCATCGGCATAGCGCCCCACGTTGACGGTGAACGGCCCGTTGCGCTCGTTCTGATAGTCGTAGCGGTCCACCCAGGTGCCATCGACCCCCAGGGTAAAGTCGCCCCACTGGGCGCGCTGGAGGCGCCACAGCAGTCCCACGTCGACGCCGCGGGTCTTGACCTCGCCCAGGTTCTGGGTGATGGTCAGCACGTAGTCGAGCCGGGTGCGGGCGGCATTGTAGAAATACAGGTTCTGGTATTTCTGGTAGTTGCCGAAGATTGATTCCTCCGCCAGGGCGCTGATCTGGTCCTTGAGCCGGATATCCCAGTAGTCGAGCGACAAGGTCAGGTCGCGCGTCGGTTCGAGCACGAGCCCGGCGCTGTAGGTGCGCGAACGTTCGGGCTTGACGTCGGGGTTGCCGCCCTGACGCTGGTTTTGTTGCTGGTCGCAGGCCAGATTGGGATTGGCCCCGGGAACCGCCGTACCGCCCGGACACAGCACCGGATCGTTCCACGGGTTGCCGGTGTTGGTGGTGGTCTGCGGCCCGTGCAGATCGTACAGGGTGGGGGCGCGGAAACCCTTGTTGAACGAGCCGCGCACCAGCACCTGCTTGCTGGGCTGCCAGCGCAGCGCCACCTTGGGGTTGAAGCTGTGGCCGAAGTCGGTGTAATCGTCGTAGCGCGCGGCCAGGTTGACTTCGAGGTCCTTGATGACCGGGATGTTGAACTCGGTGAACACGGCGCCGATGTTGCGGCTGCCGCTCTGGTCCTGGGCGTCGGCGTAGCCGGAACTGGACGCCTGGCTGGCCAGCGCGCGGTCGACGCGGTAGTCGGCTTCGTCGCGCCGGAATTCGCCGCCGAGCGCAAAGCCGAGCGGGCCGGCGGGCAGGGTCATCAACTCGCGGCTGGCCTTGAAGTCGATGGCGCCGCTCTTGATCTTGGCGCGCAAATATTCGCCCAGAAGCAGCGACTGGCCAAGGTACTCATTGCCGGCGGGCGTCTGCTCGCCGAACGGATTGAGCAAGCCGCTGCCCACGCCTTCGATGATGCGCGCATCGATCACGTAGCCGCCGGTGAACGCGCTGCGGGCCCGCCCCATCGCATACGACAGGCCGGCGCTGTAGTCCCAGCCGCCAAGCGTGCCTTCCATGCTGGCCAGCAGGCGGTCCGACAGGCTCACGTCCAAGCCTTCGCGCTTGCCGGTCACCAGAGGCCGCCAGCTGACGTCGAGCGGCTCGCCGGTCAGGCCGGTCACGGCCGGGGTGATGCCGGCGCCCGGATAGAAGGGGCTGGTATTGGTCATGGTCAGCCCGATGCCGGCCAGCGGCGGTGGCGCCACGCGTGCTTCGTTGGTGCTGCGGCTGTGCAGGTATTCCAGGGTGGCGGTATGGTCGGTCCCGAGTTTTTTGCTGAAGCGGCCAAGGAAGGTTTCCTGCTTGGTCAGGGGAATCAGGTCGACGAACTGGGTCGAGTCGAAACGGCAGTTCGGCGCGCCGGTCAGGTTGGGGATCGAGTAGGGCGGACGGCAACCGCTGGCAAAGCTGGGATTGCCCGAGATGCCTTCCTCGGAAAAGAAGTTGGCGGGGAAGGTGGTGCCGCTGGTCTGGTACATGCCGCGCTCGGGGCGCACGCCGGTGCGCGCGAAGTCGCGGTCGGTGGCCGTGAGCGAGGACTGGCGGTGAAAGTCGACAATGCCGAGCACGTTGTAGCCGTCGGTGGCCAGGTCGCCCCAGCCGCCGATGACGTTCACGCGCTGCTCGTCGCCGCCGCCCGAGCCGGCCGGTTCGTACGCTTCCACGCTCACTTCCAGGCCGCGGTAGGAGCGCTTGGTGACAAAGTTGATCACGCCGCCGATGGCGTCGCTGCCGTAGATGGCCGAGGCGCCATCGCGCAGCACCTCGACCCGGTCGAGCGCGGCGACGGGAATGATGTTCAGGTCGACCGTGTCGGCAAAGAACGGGTGGTTGGCCAGGCGCCGGCCGTTGAGCAGCACCAGGGTCTTGTCCCCGCCCAGGCCGCGCAGGTTGGCCGTGGCGCGCCCGCCGGTGCCGGAGCCGACCGACTGGCTGGCGCCGGTCGAGGTCTGGTTCATCGGGATCGTGGCCAGCACTTCCTGCGCGGTCGAGAGGCCCTGCTTGGCAAAGTCTTCGGCGCGCAGCGAGGTGATCGGCAATGCGGTTTGCGCCTCGAGGCGCCGCCTGATCGAGGTGCCGACGATTTCGACTTTTTGCATGGTCTGGGAAGTGTCGGCGGGGGTCTGGGCCTGTGCGGGCAGGGCCAGCATGCCGGCGCCGAGCAGGGCGCCGCCGGCGCACAGGCCGCGGATGGCGGCGGATAAGGCTTTTTCAATCATGGATTGCTCCGGTAATCAAACGGTTGGTGAAAGGGTGCTGCTAAAGAAAGGGTGCTGCTAAAAGGTGTAACGCACGCCCGCCGTGAAAAAACGCCCCACGGCGCCGGCATAGTCGAGCGGGTTATAGCCCGTGGCGCCGTAGGTCAGCGGGTCGAGCGGGGCGATCTGGTCGAAGATGTTTTGCGCCGTTCCGAACACGTCGATGCGCGGCGCCGGCTTCCAGCGCACGGTCAGGTCGACCGTGGTGAAGGAGGGCAGTTCGCAGTCGGCCGGGGCCGGGTCGCCGTTGGCGAAGTGGCTGGCGCAACCGGCCGGGTCGTTCTTGAACAGGGTATTCTTGAGTTTGCCCCGGTAGTTCACGTTGGCCGACACGCGCCACGCCGCGCGCTCCCATGACAGCCTGAAATTGACCCGGTCGTCGGGCGTGCCGATGCAGTTGGTGACGTCGCAGTTGCCGTGGGTGCCGGCGTAGTCGCGCGTGCTGCCGTCCTGCTCGGTACGCTGCCACTTGAACAGGTGAGTCCACTTGACATCCATGCTCGCTTCGCCGGTGCCCGGCCCGAAGTCGAAGCGCTGGCGCAGGTCGAGGTCGGCGCCGCGCACCTGGGTCCGCGCCGAATTGACGTAGCTGGCCAGCACCGCCGTGATCGGGCCGGGGTCGCCGGGACGGGCGGCGCTGCTCGGATCGCGCGCGATGCGGCCCGCCGCGATGGCGGCGTCGCTCTGCTCCTGGTTGATTTCGTTCTTGCGCTTGATCTCCCACAGGTCGAGCGCGATATTGGTGCGCCGGTAGGGATCCCACACCATGCCGACATTGATGCTGCGCGATTTTTCGGGCGACAGCGCCGGGTTGGGCGAGGTGATGATCGCCACCGACGCCGGGCTGCAGGCGATCTCGATGCCCAGGGCGCAGCGCAGCGGGTCGGCCGCGGTGGAGTACGCGGCCAGGCCGCCGACCCCGTTTTCGGCCGTGCTCGGCGCGCGAAAGCCGCGCGCGTACGTGCCGCGCAAGGCAAACTGGCGCACCGGCGTCCATTTGACGCCGAACTTCGGTGTGTAGGAGTCGCCCGCATCGGTGTAGTGGTCGGCCCTCAGCGCAGCGGACAGTTCCACGGTGCTGTGCACGGGCGCGAGCACCTCGCCGTACAGCGCGCCCACGTTGCGCGCGCCCTTGTAGGCCGAATAGCCCTGGCCGATGATGTTGCCGCGCCCGGTGCCGGGGACGGCTTCCAGATCGGCTGTTTCGCGGCGGAATTCACCGCCGAACGCGATGCCGAGATTGCCGCCGGGCAGTTCGGTCAGCTGGCGCGACGCGCGCAGGTCGATCTGGGCGATGCGGCTCTTGGCATCGTTGTTCAGCGTCGGCGCCAGTGCCGCGTACAGGGCCGGCGCATTGAGCCCGGCGTTTTCGGCGATGCGCCAGACGGTACCGGGCGGCAGCGCGGCATAGGCCGGATGGGCGCGGGCCGCCGCCACGTTTTCCGGACTCGGATTGAGCAGTGCGTACAGGACGTCGCGCTGCGGATAACGGCTGCGTTCGCTACTGACCTGGTTTTGCGAGTACAGCAGGGCGGTGTCCAGCTCCCACCGGCCCATGCTGCCCTTGGCGCCGAGCAGGAAGCGGACGAAGTCCGAGTCGATCTTGCTCGTGCGTGGTCCGAGGTCGGCCGCCATGTAGCGCAGCCGCGCCGGCCTGCCGAAGTACGGATTGTCGGGATGGGCCGCGCCCAGCGCCACGGAGGTGCTGGTGACCGGCCCGGCGGGAGAGCCGACCGCGCTGCTGACCGCCGACGGCGTGGAAGACGATGCCGATTCGCTGCGGTACAGGTTCAGTTCGGCGTAGGTTTGCAGCTCCGGGGTGGCCTGGAACGTGGCGCGCCCGAAAAAGTTGATCCGCTCCTGGCTGGGCTGGATCTGGCCGTACAGCTGCGCCGCGTCGACCAGGCAGCCGCCGCCCGGGTCGCCCTGCGGATGGCGCGTGAAGTTGGCGCAGGCCGCGCCCGGAAAGGTGCGCGTGAAGCCGGCCCCGCCCAGGTTGCCGCGGTTGACGTAGTCGAGCGTATCGGGGTTGCGTACATTGCCGTTGATGGCGCTGCCGGCGGCATTGTTGACGGTGATGGCGCCGGTGCCCCCGAGCGACTCCTGGGCGCTGAAACCCCAGGGGCGCAGGTCGCCGCGCCCGATGTGGCCGCGCCCGGCGCGGTCGCGGTTCCAAATGGCGCCGCGCCGCCCGTACTCGAGGCTGGCCAGGACGTTGTAGCGGTCGGCGTCCAGGTCGCCGCTGCCCCAGGTGACGGAGGCGACGCCATCGTTGCCGTCGCGTTCGCGCGACTGGCCGAAGCTGGCGCGCAGCGCCGTGCCGTGAAAGTCGCGCCGCAGGATCACGTTGACCACGCCGGCGATCGCGTCCGAGCCGTAGATGGCCGAGGCGCCATCCTTGAGTACTTCGATCCGCTCGACCGCATCGGCCGGGATGATGTTCAGGTCGGAAAACATCTTCTGGCCATCGTCGGCCAGGCCGTAGGGCGCCACCCTGCGCCCGTTGAGCAGGACCAGGGTGGAGGCGGCGCCCAGGCCGCGCAGCGAGATGCCGGAAGCGCCGCTGGCGAAGCCGCTGCCGAAACTGGACGGCACCGACCCCTGGTTGTCGACGGCCAGGGTTTGCAGCAGTTCGGCCACCGTGGTTTTGCCGGAACGCTCGATATCGTTGCGGTTCAGGGTGATGACGGCGGCCGCGGTTTCGGCCGTGGCGCGCGGGATGTGGGTGCCGGTGATTTCCACCCGCGGCATGGGGCCGGGCGGCGCCGGGGTTTGGGCCTGGGCGGCCAGCGAGAGCAGGGCCAGGCTGGCACCGCCGCCGCCGGCGAGCAGGTGCCTTAGCGGACAGGAAATGACGGATTCTTTCATTGCGGACTCCGGAAAACGGTTGACTGCCCCGCCCGCTTCGCCCCGGGATGACCATGATCTAGGTCAATCTATCTATTTGGAAAAGTTGACCGGGGTTTGATCTGGCGCAAGGATCGGCTGAGGACTGGATGGACCGAGTTTTGCACCGGGCGCGCCGGCACGACTGATCTGGATCAAACGTGACAAGCATCCGGGCGCCCATTGTGGGGAAGGCGCAACCGCTTGTGGCGTATCGCCTTGACGAACGCCGATAAAACAGCTTGCCAAATTGCAGGAATCGTTGTTATAGTCGTTGCACCACATTTGGATTCTTGCCATGCACAACGTCTTTTTCTTTACCTGCTACTTTTACTTTAGCAATTCCAACCCTAAGGCGGTGGAGTAGCGGCAGGTTCACGTAGCAATGACGAGATCTTGCAATATCCAGAAAAACCGCCAGCCATGGCGGTTTTTTTTTAGCCCATCCATTTTGAATGACCCAGCCACGGAGAAAAGCATGCCACGCACCGACGATCTACGCATCCGCGAAATGAAGGAATTGACGCCGCCCTCCCACCTGATCCGCGAGTTTGCCTGCGGCGAGCGCGCCGAGCAGACCGCCAGCGCGTCGCGCGTGGCGCTGCACCGCATCCTGCACGGCCAGGACGACCGCCTGATGGTGGTGATCGGCCCGTGCTCGATCCACGATACCAAGGCGGCCATGGAATACGCGCGCCGCCTGATCGGCGAGCGCGAACGTTTCAAGGACGAGCTGGAAATCGTCATGCGCGTGTACTTCGAGAAGCCGCGCACCACGGTCGGCTGGAAGGGCTTGATCAACGATCCGTACATGGACAACAGCTTCCGCATCAACGACGGGCTGCGCATGGCGCGCGAGCTGCTGCGCGACATCAACGAACTGGGCTTGCCGGCCGGGACCGAGTACCTGGACGTGATCAGTCCGCAGTACATCGCCGACCTGATCAGCTGGGGTGCGATCGGCGCGCGCACCACCGAGTCGCAGGTGCACCGCGAACTGGCGTCCGGGCTGTCCTGTCCGGTGGGCTTCAAGAACGGAACCGACGGCAACGTCAAGATCGCGGTCGAAGCGATCAAGGCGGCCTCGCACCCGCACCATTTCCTGTCGGTGACCAAAGGCGGGCATTCGGCGATCGTCTCGACCAACGGCAATGAGGATTGCCACGTCATCCTGCGCGGCGGCAAGACACCCAACTATGATGCCGCCAGCGTGGAACTGGCCTGCCAGCAAATCGCGGCACTCGGCCTGGCGGCGCGACTGATGATCGACGCGTCGCATGCCAACAGTTCCAAGAAGCCGGAAAACCAGGTGCCGGTGTGCGCCGACATCGCGGCCCAGGTGGCCGGCGGCGACGAGCGCATCGTCGGCGTGATGGTGGAGTCGCATCTGGTGGGCGGCCGCCAGGATCTGGTGCCGGGCAAGGAACTGGTCTACGGCCAGTCGATCACCGATGGCTGCATCGACTGGGACAGCAGCGTGGCCGTGCTCGAAGGCCTGGCCGCGGCTGTGCGCCAGCGCCGCGTGCGCCAGGACCTGTGAGCGTTAACCGAGGGTCGCGCTGACGGTTGCGCCGACTGTTGCGCGGGGCTGCGCCAGCACCCCGCTGTTTTCCCGAAGCGCCGGCGGCGGTGCCGGCGCGCGCGGGCAGGCGTATCGAACGGCGCCAGCGCCCGCAAGGCGCGCTTCAAACGTGCCAAATTTGCCTCCGCGACGAGCGGGCACGGCTTCGCATTGCAAACCACGGCAATCAATTACCTTTATTCAATCACAATTTCCTGGCCTGCACGTAAAAAAATGCCCCGGAAACGTATGCAGGACACCAAGCCTGTTGTTTATATGCATATTCGGTATTTACCGTTGACATCAATTATTCCCGTATGTTTCTATCTTGGGCTTGATTGGCAAAAAGGCATAGCCGAACGCCAATTGACAAGTCGCTCTATGCGAAGTGAAGAAGTTCAGCCGACGGAGACAGCGCTACCAAGAACTCGGCTGGTTGTACCTTGCAACGGAAGACTCCGCAATCCGGATCCGGCCACCGCAAGGTTCGCTACTTAAATTGATGCACCCTCCAAAAGATGGTGTTAATACTAATATTTTATAAAATCAAGGGATTTCACACATGATGACAGAAACCGTTTTATCGCGTTCACTGCGCCTGGTTTTCTCGGGCGGTATCGCCGTCGGCCTTGGCCTCGCAGCACTGCCTGCCGTGGCGCAGACCGCTTCCCAGGACAACTCGATGCAGCGCGTCGAGATCACCGGCTCCTCGATCAAGCGCGTCGCCGCTGAAACCGCACTGCCTGTCACCATTCTTCGCCGCGAAGACATCGAGCGCACCGGCGCCACCTCGGCCCAGGATCTGGTCAACCTGATCCCGGGTAACTTCGGTGGCGGCGTCACCGCCAACAACGTCGGCGCGTCCGGTGTGCCATCGACCGCCAACCTGCGCGCCCTGGGCGCCCGTTACACGCTGGTGCTGCTCAACGGCCGCCGCGTGGCCAACTATGCGGTCGGTAACAACCCGGTCGACTTGAATTCGATTCCGCTGTCGGCCATCGAACGCATCGAAGTGCTGCGCGATGGCGCCTCCGCCGTGTACGGCGCCGATGCGGTTGCGGGCGTGATCAACTTCATCCTGCGCAAGGATTACAAGGGCGTGGAAGTATCCGCCTTCAAGACCCATGTCGACCAGGGTGGCGGCGACACCAAGAGCTTCAATATCACGGCCGGCTTCGGCGACCTCGCGACCGACCGCTTCAACGTGCTGGTCAGCGCCAACCACGAAGAGAACGACAAGCTGACCGCCAGCCAGCGCAGCTTTTCCACCACCTCCGTGCGTCCCGATCTGGGCATCAACAAGTCCTCGCCGCGTAACGGCGTGCCCAACCTGAATTTCAACGACACGCTTGGCAACAAGTATGTCGGCGTCAATCCTTACCGTTACAACGGTTGCGACAATCCCGAATTCAGCCTGGTGGTCATCAGCGAAAAAGGCTGCGGCACCGACTACGTCAAATACATCGACCTGATTCCGGAAGCGAAGCACTCGAACCTTGTGACGCGCGCGGTCTTCAAGCTCACTGAAAACCACGAACTGTTCGCCGAAGCGGCCTACACCCGCGACAAGATGATCTCGGCCTCGTCGCCGGCACCGTACACCGAGACGATGCGCTATCCGGCCAACGGCCGCTTCTACCCGAAGAGCGTCAAGCTGCCTAAGGGCCTGGTTCTGCCCGCCGGCTACAAAATGCCGAACGGCAGCGTCACCACGGCCGAAACCGTACTGGCTGCCGATATGGATGTGACGCCGACCGGTCCGATCACCGGCACCTGGCGTACCGTCCCGGGCGGCGGGCGCAACGACCTGACCACGACCGAGAACACCCGCATCGTGGTGGGCGCCAAGGGCAATCTGGTGGGCTGGGATTACGAGACCGCCTTAACCTACGGCAAGAACGAGGTCGAGATTTCCTTCGGTCCAGGCCGCTTCAGCTACTCCAAGCTGAAACCGCTGGTCGATTCCGGCGAAATCAACGTGTTCGGCACGCAAGACGCGGCCAGCTTGGCCGGCCTGCTCGGTTCGCAGCTGACCGGCTTCCAGAACGGCGGCACCTCGGTTTCGAAAGAGTTCGACTACCGCATGTCCAAGGAACTGTTTACCATGCCGCACGGCGCGGTCGGATTCTCGGTGGGTACCTCGTTCCGCAAGGAAGAGTTGAAACAGGTGTCCTCGCCAGTGCTGGCCTCGGGTGACGAAGTCGGCGGCGCCGGTGAAATCCCGAGCGTCTCGGGCGACCGCCAGGTGTTCGGCCTGTTCAGCGAAGCGGTCATTCCGGTTTTCAAGAACTTCGAACTGACCGCCGCCGCACGCTACGACAAGTACAAGAACGGTTTCGGCACCGAGTTCGACAACATCAGCCCGAAACTCGGCTTCACCTTCCGTCCAAGCACCGCCATCATGATGCGCGGTTCGGTGGCCCGCGGCTTCCGCGCGCCGACCCTGGTCGACAACCTGAATCCGAAGGCGATCAACAATACCTCGGCCAACTTCAGCGACCCGGTGCGCTGCCCGAATGGCGTGCGTATCAATGAATCGGTCGGCGAACGGCAGGACGAGTGCGACGTTCAGCTGAGCACCCAAAACAGCGGCAATCCCGACCTCAAGCCTGAGAAATCGAAGCAGTTCACCCTTGGCCTGGTATTCCAGCCGACCGCCAATTTCAGCGGCTCGATCGATTACTGGAACGTAAAGATCGACAAGTCGATCAATGCCATGTCCGAAACCACGGTGTTCAACGATCCGGTCGGTAACGTGGCCCAGTTCTATCGTTATGATCCGCAAATCGAGGATAAATACCAGGAAGATCTTGAGATCGCGAAGAAGGCCAATCTGCCGCCGCCGCCAGTACCGGTCGGTGGTATGGATCTGCCGTACAAAGCCAGCACCAACAAGGATTTCCCGCTCGCGTACGTGGCCCTGCCACGCGTGAACACGGGTAAATTCTTCGCCGCCGGCGTCGACCTGAACCTGAACTATCGCCAGAAGATGGGCGACATGGGCACCATCGGCGCCAACTACGATGTGACCTACTACACCGACCACGGTTATCAGTATGAAGGTTCGCCGGAAGTGAGCGACCTGGGCGACTACAAGGATTTCGGTCCGACGCCACGCTACCGCCACACACTGGGCACCACTTACGCCATCGGCCAGTGGAATGCTTCGCTCACGCATAACTACACCAAAGGCTACAAGGATTACACCGATGTGGCATCGGTGGGCCCGGACTACCCGCTGGTGCGCAAGGTCGATGCTTATTCGACCTTCGACGCGGCGCTGGGCTGGAAGCCGATGAAAAACGTGAGCGTCACTCTGGGCGTGAAAAACCTGACGGACGAAGATCCGCCATCGTCGCGTAACGCCGCCAACTTCCAGGTTGGTTACGACGCGACCTTCACCAACCCGCTGGGCCGCACGTTCTACGCACGTCTGAACTACAAGTTCCTGTAATTGCCGGAGTGCGCGGCGGTTGACAGACAGCCATCGCGTACTCTTGTAAGAAACTTGTATGACGTAAAAAACCCCGCCGGACATTCTGTCCGGCGGGGTTTTTTCTTTGGCGGCCCGCTTCCGCCCGTGCTAAAGCGTACAGTTTTCCCGAGTGGCAACTGACACCAGACGCGCGTCCAATTGACGCATCCATACCCAGGATATTTCGGACCTGCTAATCGGATCGGTCGATGAGCTGCACTGCAATGCGTCCATCAAGGTTGGGACACCTGCGCATTGACATTTTACATGGCTAAAATTTATCATGGTGATAAAATATGTCGATACTGTGGGCAGTCCAACCTACCCGTGTTCCTGCCTTTACGATAGGCAAGCGCACAATTGCGGAAGGGCCGTTGATTGACTTGGCGAAGCTGCAACAGCTTATTGCGAACGGAAGTGTGGCTGTCGAGAACGATGAGCATATGTGGGTTGCTACGCGTAAATGACGTCGCGATCTGGAGAAGTACAGTTGGGACCATGCCCAAGAAGGCCGCATGTTGTGCGCGCTTCGTCCCGGGCGTCACCCCAAGGGTGATTACAAAAAGTCCGAGTGGTGCGAAGTGGACGGAGGCGGCATGTTCCCCTGTGACGTTTACCATTTGCCCTTTGATGAATTGAGAGGGGAAAGAAATCCCAACGGCCTGTCCATCTCTATGAAATTTTCCTTGGATGAGCACGGCGAGTTGATGTTGGTGCTGGTTTCCTGCCACCTCTAACGAATGTATGAAGGCTGCCATGACGACAACGATGATCTGCCGGGTCTGCAAACGCGGCACCTTGCGCGAGGTGGTGTCTCGTCGCGAATTTTTCCCGAACAAGACCACTGTCAGCATGGAGCTGCTGCGATCGCAATGCGACGCGTGCGGTGTTGTCAGCACCCTGTCCGCGCAGCACGCGGACAATCTGCGCAGGCTGGCCGCGCGCAAGCCGCAATACGGCGTGCAGTTGATGGGCGAAGAGTACATTGCACTGCGCAAGCGCTATGGGTTGACGCAGCAGCAGGCATCGAAGATATTCGGCAAGGGCCTGATCGCATTTTCCAGATACGAGAACGAGGACTCGTATCCGGATACCTCGACCCGACTTCTGATCGAGCTCGCCATTGCCCGTCCGGACATTCTCAAAACGCTGGCGGACCGCGCCGAGGTCACGATCCCGCTGTGGAAAGAGCGGTGCGCAGACGAGAAACAGATGACCGCCGGCCAATGCCAAGCAGCCACATCCAGCCGCGCTCCCATCACGCATGCGTAAGGGGTAGCGCAGAGCACGGTACCCCCATGCCAACCGCAATCCGCACAGCAGCGGGCCGCCGTTCCTGAGACGCCGATCAGTGATCGATCCTGCAAGGACGAAAAAAAACCGCCGGGCTCCGGCGGTTTTTTTGTCAGCTGAAAACGCTTAGAACGCGTAGCTGGCGCGCAGATACACGGCGCGGCCGATCGGGTCGCTGAAGCGCGGATCGTAACCCTTCTGGAACAGGGTTCCCTGGTTCGAGAATGGCGGCTGTTCGTCGAGCAGGTTTTTCAGGCCGGCGGTCAGGGTCAGTCCCTTGATGCCGCTGTAGCTGCCCGACAGGTTCAGCAGGCTGTACGCTTCGACCTTGTGCTTGAACTCGTCGGCGACCTGATTCTGATCCTGGTACGAGGACTTGAACGATTGCGACAGGTTGGCGCCCCACGGGCCGCTGTTCCAGTTCAGCGACGCAGTGTGCTGCCAGCGGAACACCGGCGCCATGTCGGCGTAGCGGCCCACGTTGTGCACGAATTCGCCGTTGCGCTCGTTCTGGTAGTCGTACTTGTGCACATAGGTGCCGTCCATGGTCACGGTGAAGTTGCCCACGCTGGTGCGCGGCAGGCGCAAGGTCATGCTGACGTCGACGCCGTCGGTCTTGACTTCGCCCAGGTTGTTGAGGAAGTTTTCGATCGCATTCGGCGAGCCGTCCGGATTACGCAGGAACAGCGCCTTGTACTTCTCGTAGTTGCCGTAGATGGTTTGCTCAGGCAGGGCGGCGATCTTGTCCTTCAACTGGATATTCCAGTAGTCGGCGGCGATCGTCACGCTCGGGATCGGCTCGATCACGGCGCCGAAGGAGAACGACTTCGATTTTTCCGGCTTCAAGTTGATATTGCCACCCTGCAGCTTGAACTGTTGCAGATCGCAATCGCGCAGCGGATTCGAACCTGGCTGCGGCTTGCCGCCCGGGCACAGGATCGGATCGTTGTAGCTGTCGTTGGTATCGTTGCGCGACGGCGGACCGTTTTTCTCGAACAGGGTCGGGGCGCGGAAACCGGTGCTGGCCGAGCCGCGCACCAGCAGCTGCGGGGTCGGCTGGTAGCGCAGGCCGATCTTCGGGTTGGTGGTGTTGCCGACGTCGCTGTAGCGGTCGTAACGGGCCGCCAGCTGCACTTCCAGTTCCTTGGTGAACGGCAGGTTCAGTTCGGTGAACACGGCCTGGATGTTGCGCGAACCCGTCTTCGACAGCGAACCCGACAGACCCGAGCTCGACGCCTGCGAAGCGATCGCGCGGTTGACGTTGAAGTCAGCCGTCTCGCGCCGGATTTCGGTGCCGACCGCCACCGCCATCTGGCCGCCGCCCATCGGCATCAGGTCGCGGCTGGCCTTGAAGTCGAACGCGGTGTTCTTCACTTCGGCGCTCTGCACGCGGCCGCGCAGGGCGGTGCTCTCCAGATAGGTCTTGCCGGCCGCATCCTGCAGCGCGAACGGGTTGAGGATGCCATTGGCCACGCCGGCCGCGAACGCGGCGTCGGCCACGTAGCCGCCCACGAAGTCTTCGCTCGACTTCGACATCGAGTGCGACAGGCCGCCCTTGTAATCCCAGCCCGCCAGCAAGCCTTCCATGCCGAACACGATGCGGTCGGCCTTGCCTTGTGAATCGATGGTGCGCTGGCCCGATTCGAGCGGACGCCAGTTGATCGACAGCGGCCCGCCGGACACGCCGCTGGTCGGATAGTATTTACTGGTGTTGGGCATGATCAGCCCGGTTTGCGGCGGTGGCGCCGTGCGCGAGGTCACGTCGTTTTGCGAATGCAAAAATTCCAGGCTGGCCAGATGGTCGGCGCCCAGCTTCATGCTGGCGCGCGCGAAAATGGCCAGTTGTTCCTGGTCGGGCATGCTGTCGATCTGGCGCGTGTAATCCTGGCGGCAGATGCCGGCCGCGTTCGGGACCGAGAACGGTGGGTTGCAACCGCTGGCCCAGCCCGGATTGCCCGACTTGTCGGCGCCGGCATCATAGAAATTGCCGGGGAAGGTGGTGCCGCTGGTCAGGTTCAGTCCGCGGCTCGGTACGATCCCGGTTTTCGAGAATTCGCGCTGCTGCGAGTTGATCGATTCCTGCTTGTGCCAGTCGACCACGCCGAAGACGTTGAAGCCGTCCTTGTCGAGGTTGCCGAAGCCGGTGGACAGGTTGACGCGCTCTTCGTCGCCGCCGGCCTTGCGTGGGCGCACCAGTTCGCCGGTGATGGTGGTGGTGTTGACCGAGCGCTTGGTGATGAAGTTGATCACGCCGCCGATGGCGTCGGTGCCGTAGATGGCGGACGCGCCGTCGCGCAGCACTTCAACGCGGTCCAGGGCGGAGAGGGGAATCATGTTCAGGTCGACGCTGGAGCTGTCGTACGGGTGGTTGGCGAGGCGCCGGCCGTTGAGCAGCACCAGCGTCTTGTCGCCGCCCAGGCCGCGCAAGTCGGCGCTGGCCTGGCCCCCGGTCGGCAAGCCGCTGCTGTTGCCGCCAACGACGTTGCCGCTGCCCATGGTGGTCTGGTTCGATGGAATGCGCGACAGCGCTTCCTGGGCCGTGGTCAATCCCTGTTTGATGAACTCGTCGGCTTTGATGACGCTCAGCGGCGTGGCGGTTTCGCTTTGCATGCGTTTGATCGACGATCCGGTGATCTCGACGCGCTGCATTGGCTGGCCGTCCTGTGCGAACGCCGCGCCTGCGAGTCCGCCGCCGGCAGCGAAAATCGCGCCCAACGACAGGGATAATACGGTTGGCTTCATCATGCTGTTCAACTCCATCCAAAAGTGAGAGGGGACTATAGAATCATCAGGTGCTGCGGGTGTCAATCGTGCAAGATTCCGTTTGATCAAAATACAACGGAAATGGCTAAATTGTTTAGCTTGATTTACAAAGTAAGCTTCCAGTCAGCAAGCATGTTCCTGCAGGCAGCAATTGCTGCTGTTGAACAGCGTGCCGACGATCGGCGTATGCATATGCACATCGTGGCGGGCGTAAAAAAGGGCGATGCCTGCGCATCGCCCGGTGTCATGCGTTCACTGCCGGTTCAGGCTAGAACTGGTAGCGCGCGCCGGCCTTGAAGTAGCGGCCGATGGCGCCGCTGGCGTCCATCGGGTTGTAGCTCATGCCGCCGTAGGTGAGCGGATCGAGCGGTGCCACCTTGTCGAACAGATTGTTGATCGAACCGAACAGCTGGAAGTTCTTCGACAGGTTGTAGCGCACCGACAGGTCGGTCGCGGTGAACGAGCCGAGCGTGCATTCGGCGTTCGGCGCCGGGGTGCCGTTGGCGAATTTCGATGCGCACAGGTCGCCCTCGAACTGCACGTTCTTCATCTTCGAACGGTAGTTGGTGGTGAGCGTCAGGTTCAGGTCTTGCCAGTCCCAGCCTGCCACGAAGCTGATCTTCTGCTTCGGCGTACCGGCGCAGTTGGAGGTGTCGCAATTGCCGTGGGTGCCGGCGTACTGGTACTTGACGGCAGCCGATTCGGCCCGGATCCACGAATCGATGTAGGTCCAGGTCAGGCCCAGGTTGGCGCGGCCCATGTCGCCGAGGCGGAACTTCTGCTTGATGTCCAGGTCGACACCCTTGATCTCGGTGAAGCTCGAATTGCGGTACGGCGCGTTCGAGATCAGGATGGTGCCGGTGTTCGGAATGGCGACGCCGCCGACCACCAGGTTGTTATCGGCGCGCACGGCGGTCGGCAGGGCTGCCGCTTCGTTGTACGGCAGCGGATTGATTTCGTCGCTGCGCTTGATCTTCCACAGGTCGACCGACAGGCTGGTATCGTTCAGCGGATCCCAGACCATGCCGAGCGTCATGCCTTTCGAGGTTTCCGGCTTGAGGGCCGGATTGCCGACCTTGACCGCGGCCAGCGAGATCGCGCAATCGGTGGCGCTGCCGCCGCCGGCTGCCGGCGTGCCGCCAGGGCAACGGATCGGATCGCGCGTGGTGGCGGTGCCGGTCGAGCGCGACGAGGCGCTCGCTTCGGCGGCGCCCGGCGCGCGGAAACCTTCCGAGTAGGTGCCGCGCAGGGCGAAGGTTTTGAGCGGAGTCCACTTGGCGCCCAGTTTCGGCGTGGTCGAGGAGAAGTTGGTGTACTTGTCGTAACGCAGCGCGGCCGACAGTTCCACCGATTTCAGCACCGGCGCCGCCACTTCGAGGAACACGGCCGAAATTTTCTCTTCGCCCTTGGCGGCCACGTAGGACGAGTTGATGCTGCCGTCCTCGGTGCCCGACAGGGATGGATTGTCGAGTTTTTCGCGGCGGTGCTCACCGCCCACGGCCAGGCCCATGGCGCCGCCCGGCAGCTGGAACAGCTCGCGCGAGGCCTTGAAGTCGACGATGTCGAGCTGGGTGGTCGAATGCGAGGTGGCGGTGCGCACCATGGCTGCGTACAGCGAGGCCGGGTTCTTGCCGGCCTGCTCGCCGATATAGTACGGGAAGTACGGGCTGGCCGGATTGCCCAGCGCGGCCTGGACCACGCGCAGGTTCAGCATATTGCTGTACTTGAGGTCGAGTTTCGATTCCGAATGCACGTAGGACGTGTCGAAATCCCAGCCCATGCCCGCGCCCTTCAGGCCCACCACGAGGCGGTTGAATTCATTGTTGACCGAACGCTCGCTCGGACCGACGTCGAAGGCCGAATAGCGCACGCGCACCGGCACGCCGTACGGGTTTTGCGGGTGGTTGGCGGCCAGCTGCATGGTGGTGCCGGCGCCCGAACCCCAGTTGGTCACGCCGGTCGGATTGGCGGCCGTCGGCGGACCGGCATAGGTGCGTGTGATTTCGCCCGGCACCAGGGTGAACGAGGTGTCGCGTTTCGAGTAGCCGACTTCGCCGTACACCTGCAGGTCCTCGCCCAGCTTCTTGCTCACGCGCGTGTACAGATTCAGGCCATCGACCTGCGGCTGCATCGAGCGGAACTGGTCGTGGTGCCACAGGCAGCCGCCTTGCGGATCGCTGTTGACGGTCTTCGACAGGGCGGCGCAGCCGGGCAGCGACACGTAGGTATTGTTGGCCGGATTGCGGATCGAGCCGGTCGGGCTGGCGCCGGTGTTGTTGCTGCCCGCCAGATAGCCGGAAGCGAACTGGGTATCCATCGCATAGCCGTACGGACGCAGGTCGCCGTGGCCGATCCAGCCGCGGTTGGCGCGGTCCTTGTTTTTGAGTTCGTTGTTGGTGTAGTACTCGGCGTTGACCAGCACGTTGTAACCGTCGGCTTCCAGGTTGCCCTTGCCCCAGGTCAGCGAGCCCTTGGCCATTTCGCCGTCCTTGTATTTGGACTGGCCGATCGTGCCCTTGGCGATCAGGCCCGTGAAATCCTTGCGCAGGATGATGTTGACCACGCCCGCGATCGCGTCCGCGCCATAGGTCGAGGAAGCGCCGTCTTTCAGCACTTCAATGCGCTCGACCGCTTCCATCGGAATGGTCGACAGGTCGGTAAAGCTCTTCTGGCCATCGTCGGCGCGCGCGAACGGCGCCATGCGGCGCCCGTTGAGCAGCACCAGGGTCGACGTGGCGCCCAGGCCGCGCAGCGAAATGGCGGTCGAACCGGCGGCAAAACCGTTGCCGAAGCCTGTCGGCAGGGAACCGGCACCATCGGCGGTGAGGGTCTGGAGGTATTCCGCGACCGTGCCCTTGCCGGACTTGGCCATGTCTTGCGCGGTAATGACTTGTACTGGAGAAGCCGTTTCGGCGCTGGCGCGCTTGATGCTGGAACCGGTGACTTCGACCCGCTGGATGGGACCGGTTGGTGCGTCCTGCGCCATGGCCGGTGCGGCCACGGAAAGTGCTGCCGAAGCGATCGCCAGAGAGACGGCGTGCGCAATTGCGGTTTTTCTAAACATGTGTAACTCCAGAGGGTATCAATGTTAAAGACGTCTGTACCTGCATGCCTGTTTCGCTTTTTGCGCCATTTCCAGCACAGGCTTGCTGAAATGGGCAGAAAACACATGCAGTCTCCCGTTTTCTTGGGAAATAGTTGGTGAGAACATTTTCCAAGCGCACATATATCAACACCTGGGTGTCGGACTGTCAATGTACACATCGTTCATTTTGGCAGCGAAACAACAGTTTCTGGGCGCTACAAATTTGTACTTGAATTTGTGGGCGTAGTCTGTCGTTAGCCTGTGTTTACAGGGGCGCGGGGAAGGCATGGCGCGCTCGGACATTGTTCGCCCGTCATGACCGCGCGCGGCCGAAATGCGCTATCGTGATGGCCTGCGCAACGGCGCCACTGAACCGAACCACGACCAGGAAAGACCGCGCCACACCCGATGCTTGCCTATATCCTGCGCCGCCTGTGGCAGATGCTGCCCACCATGGCCGGCGTCGTGCTGCTGGTGTTCATCTTGTTTAACTGGATTGGCGGCGATCCCGCGTATCTGCTCGCCGGCAAGATGTCCGATGCCGCCGAGATCGAGAACATCCGGCGCCAGCTCGGCACCGACCAGCCGCTGCACGTGCAGTTGTGGATCTTCGTCAAGCAGATCGTGACCTTTGATTTCGGCAACGCATGGAGTACCGGCGAGCCGGTCTCGCGCATCATCGCCAGCCGGCTGGGGCCGTCGCTGACGGTGCTCATTCCCCTCACCGTGCTCGAGACCGTGATCGGCATCGCGCTGGCGCTGGCCGTGGCGTTCGTGCGCGGCTCGCTGACCGACCGCGCGGTGATGGTGGCCTGCACGGTCGGCATGTCGGTCAGCATTTTGGTGTACATCATCGCCTTCCAGTACGGCCTGGCCTACAAGCTGGGCCTGTTCCCGGTGCAGGGCTGGGGCACGGGGCTGGGCGAGAATCTGCTGCGCTATGCGGCGCTGCCGGTGCTGATCGGGCTGGCGGTGTCGATCGCGCCGACCCTGCGCCTGTACCGCAGTTTCGTGCTCGACGAAGTGCACCAGGACTATGTGCGCACGGCGCGCGCCAAGGGTTTGTCCGAGCGGCGCATCATGTGGGTGCACGTGCTGCGCAATGCCGCCATTCCCATCATCACCCACGTGATGGCGAACCTGCCGGCGCTGCTGATCGGCGCGTTTTTGCTGGAACGGTTCTTCGGCATTCCCGGCATCGGGCGCGAAGTCATTCTGGCGGTCGAGCGCAGCGATTTTCCGGTGATCAAGGCGATTACCGTGTACGTGGCCGCCGCCACCATGGTGTTCAATCTGCTGGCCGACCTGCTGTACAAGGCGGTCGATCCGCGCGTGCAGCTCGCATGAGGATGGGCGCACCAGCGAACGCGCCGGCCGGGCTGTGGACCCTGGTCATGCGGCGCCTGCGCGCCGACCGCGTGGCGATGGTCTCGCTGGCCGTGGTCGCGCTGTTCCTGGCCATGCTGGCGCTCTCGCTCATGGGCGCGATCGGCGCCGGCTGGGAACAGGAGGTGGCGGTCACCTACGCGCCGCCATCGTTCATCGGCCCCGACGCGGTGATGGAGCAGGGCGCCGGCGTGGCGCGCACGGCGCCGCCGCCGAACGGTTTCGATCCGCTGGCCGGCGACATCGCCGCCATCATCGAAGCGCAGGGCGCCGCCATCACCGCGCCGCCGCCCGCGCGCCTTGCCACGCTGGCGTTCGGGGCCGACAAATGGGGCCACGACGTCCTGCTCAAGACCATCAAGGGCGGCGAAACCTCGATCGTGGTGGGACTGGCGGCGGCGCTGCTGGCGGTCTTTCTGGGCACCTTGTTCGGCGCGTTTTCCGGCTACTTCGGCGGCGTGGTCGACGACCTGTTCAACTGGTTCTACAGCGTGTTCACCTCGATCCCCTCGATCCTGATGATCCTGGCGGTGGCCGCCGTGCTGCAGCACAAGGGCGTCACCACCATCGTGCTCATTCTCGGGCTGACCGGCTGGACCGGGCCGTACCGCCTGATCCGCGCCGAATACATGAAGCACAAGGGGCGCGAATACGTGATGGCGGCCGACGCCATCGGCGCCTCGCACTGGCGCAAGATGTTCTCGCATATTTTTCCCAACATCAGCCATGTGGCGCTGGTGCAGTTGTCGATCCTGGCGGTCGGCTTCATCAAGGCCGAAGTGATCCTCAGTTTTCTCGGCTTCGGCGTGCCGGTCGGCGTGGTGTCGTGGGGCAGCATGCTCAATGAAGCGCAGAACGAACTGATCCTCGGCAAATGGTGGCAGCTGACCGCCGCCGCGACCGCCATGGCGCTGCTGGTGACGGCGTTTTCGCTGTTCACCGATGCGCTGCGCGACGCGCTCGATCCGAAACTCAAGTAGAAGGCCCGCATGCTGCTTCAAGTAGACAATCTGCGCATTGCCTTTCGCGTCGACAAGCACACCACGGTCCAAGCGGTGCGCGGCGTGTCGTTCGCGGTGCCGCGCAATGCCACCGTGGCGCTGGTGGGCGAATCGGGCAGCGGCAAGTCGGTCAGCTCGCTGGCGGTGATGGGCTTGCTCGCGCCCGAAACGACGCTGATCGATCCGGCCTCGCGCATCGTGTTCGACGGGCGCGACTTGCTGGCGCTGCCGGCGCGCGAGCGGCGCCGCCTGTGCGGCAAGGAGATCGCGATGATCTTCCAGGAGCCGATGTCCTCGCTCAATCCTGTGCTGACGGTCGGCTACCAGATCGGCGAAGTGCTGCGCCTGCACATGGGCATGAGCGCCAGGCAGGCGAGGGCACGCACGCTGGCCTTGCTCGATGAAGTGGGCATGCCGGACCCTGCGCACAAGATCGATGCCTATCCCGGCCAGCTGTCGGGCGGCCAGCAGCAGCGCGTGATGATCGCGATGGCAATCGCGTGCGAGCCGGCCCTGCTGATCGCCGACGAGCCGACCACCGCGCTCGACGTCACCATCCAGAAGCAGATCATGGCCCTCATCGCCCGCCTGCAACAGCAGCGCGCCATGTCGGTGCTGTTCATCACGCACGACCTGGGGCTGGTCAGCGAGATTGCCGACCACGTGATCGTGATGCGCCACGGCGAGGTGCGCGAGCAGGGCCCGGCGCGCCAGGTGCTGGACCAGCCGGCCGATGCCTACACGCGCGCGCTGCTGCACTGCCGCCCGCGGCTGGACCAGCGTCCGCTGCGTCTGCCGGTGCTGGACGATTATCTGGACGATCAATCGGAAACGCGCGAGCAAGCCGCCGGCGCCCAGCGCGAGCGTGGCTACGCGGCCGGCGACGAGGAAGTGCTGGTCGTGCGCAACCTGAGCAAGAGTTTTTATGCGCGCGAAGGGCTGTTCGGCAAGCGCGAGCTGCGCGCCGTGAGCGACGTGTCGTTCACCCTGGCGCGCGGCAAGACGCTGGGCGTGGTGGGCGAGTCGGGCTCGGGCAAGAGCACGGTCGGACTGACCCTGCTGCGGCTGCATAAGGCCACCGGGGGCACGGCGATGTTCGACGGCAAGGACCTGATCGGCATGCCGGCGCGCCAATTCATGGCGTACAAGCGGCGCATCCAGATCGTTTTTCAAAACCCCTACGCCTCGCTCAATCCGCGCTTCACGGTGGGGCAGATCCTGCTCGAACCGATGCGCATTCACGGCATTGGCGCGCGCGACGGCGAGCGCACGGCCATGGCGCTGCAACTGCTCGACAAGGTGGGCTTGCCGGCGCAGGCGATGCAGCGCTACCCGCACGAGTTTTCGGGCGGGCAGCGCCAGCGCATCGCCATTGCGCGCTGCCTGACCATGCGTCCGGAGATTCTGGTGTGCGACGAATCGGTGTCGGCGCTCGACGTCTCGGTGCAGGCGCAGGTCCTCAATCTGCTGCAGGATCTGCAGGACGAATACCGCATGAGTTACATCTTTATTTCGCACGACCTGTCGGTGGTGAAGTACATGGCCGACCGGGTCATGGTGATGCGCGCCGGCAGCGTGGTGGAGATGGCCGATTCCGACGAGCTGTACCGCAATCCGCAGCATGCGTACACCAGGGCCTTGCTGGGAGCGATTGCGCGCACGTAAAGACGCCGCTGCGCGACGGGCGGCTGCGGCGATGAAGGGTCCGGGCGAATTGCGGCGCATTTTCGGCTAAGATAGCGCCATGCCCAATCTTATCGAATTGCTTCAGCTCTACGGTGTGCTCATCGTGTTTGCCATCGTACTGGTCGAGCAAATCGGACTGCCGATTCCCGCTTTCCCGATCCTGATCGTGGCCGGTGCGCTGGCCGCGGGCGGCGAGATCAGCTGGCCGGTGTGCCTGGCCGCCAGCGTCGGCGCGTGCCTGATCAGCGACGTGTTCTGGTTCAACGCCGGGCGCTTTTACGGCAAGCGCATTCTGCGGCTGCTGTGCAAAATCTCGCTCTCGCCCGACTACTGCGTCAGCCAGACCGAAGACCGCTTCAACCGCTTCGGTCCCAAATCGCTGATGGTCGCCAAATTCATTCCGGGCTTTAATATCATCGCCTCGCCCATGTCCGGCGCGCTGGGCGTGAGCACGCCGCGCTTTTTGGCATTTAGCATGACCGGCAGCCTGCTGTGGAGCGGCACCGGGATTGCCATCGGCGCCATCTTCCACAAGAGTGTCGACAAAGTGCTGGTCATGCTCGAAGACATGGGCAGCACCGCCCTGATGGTCCTGCTGACCTTGCTCGCATTGTTCGTCTTGTACAAGTACATCGAACGGCGCCGCTTCCGCCAGGGCATGCAGATCGAGCGCATCAGCATGAGCGAGCTGGTCCAGCTGATCCACGGCGGACAGCAGCCGATCATCATCGACGCGCGCAGCATTACCGCCCAGCAGCTCGAACAAGCCGTGCCCGGCGCGCTGATCTACAACGCCTGCGCGCCAGAGAGCTTCATGGCGCTGCTCGACAAGGAACGCCACATCGTCGTCTATTGCAGCTGCCCCAACGATGTCACGGCGGCCCAGGTCGCCAAGCAACTGATTTCCAAGGGCTATCACCGTGCCCGTCCCCTGCACGGCGGACTGGACGCGTGGAACGCCCACCACGCCGGGCAGAGCGACCCCCTCACTGTCCACGCGGGCTGATCTCTCGACTTCCAACACTGTTTTGCCGCTGTTGCGCGTAGCTATACTACGCACAATGGTGTCCAAGCTCGCCTGCAAGCAGGATTTTATCGCTGGATTGTACTAAAACTACAAAGAAAGCTTGCACCTCGGGCATGTGATCCATTAAGCTTGGCGAGTCCATAGAACACTCGCCACCATGACTCAGCACTACACCGCGCCATCTTCCGTTTCCCCGTCCCCAAGCTATGCCGACGGGCCGCGCCTGCTGGCCGACATCGGCGGCACCAACGCCCGCTTCGCGCTGGAGACTGCGCCCGGGCAGACCGGGCTGATCGCGGTTCTGCCCTGTGCCGACTATCCGACCCTGGCCGATGCCCTGCGCGCCTACCTCGGCTCGCCGAAGGTGCTTGCCGCCGGCGTGGGTGCCTTGCGTCACGCCGCGCTGGCCATTGCCAATCCGATTACGGGTGACCTGGTGCGCATGACCAACCATCACTGGGAGTTCTCGATCGCCGCATTGCGGCTCGAGTGCGGCTTCGAAACATTGGAAGTGGTCAATGACTTTACCGCGCTGGCGCGAGCCTTGCCGCACTTGGCCGATAGCCAGAAGCGGCAGATCGGCGGCGGCGTGGCGCGTGCGCGTACGCCGCTGGGGCTGGTCGGGGCCGGAACCGGGCTGGGCGTGTCGGGACTGATTCCGGCCGGCGACAGCTGGACAGCGTTGCTCAGCGAAGGCGGACACGTGACGTTTTCGCCGGCCAACGAGACCGAAATTGCGATTTTGCAATTCGCGTGGTGCCAGTACGAGCACGTATCGGCCGAGCGCCTGCTGTCGGGCGATGGCATCGAGCTGATCTACCGCGCGCTGGCGCACCATGCGGGGCAGATGGCGCAGGAGCTCGATGCTCCCGAGATTTCGCGGCGCGCGCTGGCGGGGGAGTGCGCCCTGTGCGACCAGGCGATCGAAGCCTTCTGCGGCATGCTGGGCACGGTAGCGGGCAATCTGGCCATTACGCTCGGTGCGCAGGGCGGTATCTATATAGGTGGCGGCATTGTGCCGCGGCTGGGCGAGCGCTTTGCGCGGTCGTGCTTCCGCAGCCGCTTCGAGCAAAAGGGGCGCTTCGTCAACTATCTGGCGCAAGTGCCGACGTTCGTCATCACGGCCGAGTATCCCGCCTTCCTCGGCGTCTCCGCCATCCTCGCCGAAAAACTCGGCAGCTAAAAAATTTCCTAACCTGGGTCAGACCTCCGATTAGCAATAAAAGTGTTTCGATTCGGAGGTCTGGCCCCGGTTATGACACTTAATTCCTACAACCGGGGTCAGAGCTCTGGCTAGCAATTAGTTGCATCTAAAATGCTCCCAGCACCGGGGTCAGAGCTCTGACTAGCAATTAGTTGCGACATCTAGCGCGGTAAACGGCATTTCAGCACGATTACTGTCTGAAAATTTCGGTGATGGCGCTTCGCTTTCATAGAGCCGAGGCAGGGCCGGGCTTGGGCAGCACCGTTATCGGGCATCCGCCTGACAACTAATTGCTAATCAGAGGTCAGGCCCCGGTTGAGGCTTGTTTTGCAGCCAGTGGGCAACTAATTGCTAGTCAGAGCTCTGACCCCGGTTTGGGGCGCGGGCCATTTTGGTGCAAGCATTTGCAGGGGTTTCTGACGCCGGTGCTTGTCCTTTTCGCGCTTTTATCAGGTACAATGGCCGCAGTTGGAGGAAACGATGTCGATCGTTCGTGTAGTGCGCGCCCGGAGCTTGGCCTCCTTGCCGCTGCGGCGAACCAGCGTTTCTCTTGAAAATCAACGGTTTAGCCTCGCCAGGTATGCAGGTAACCGTGTGGCAGGGTTCGCATCTCGCCACCAGTAACATTCCCGCCCAGCGCGCTTCGTCCCGGGCGACGGATTCCAGTTTCAACGTGTTTCTCTGCAAATCGGCGTCATTCTGTGACGCGCGCTGCCATGCGTTGAGTGGTATTTGTTTGATTTTTTCTCTGCAGACCTAATTGCAACATCCGCACACGACATCGTTATGAATACTGATGAGGCCAAACGGGTCCTCGAAACCGCTTTGCTCTGTGCGCGCGAGCCCATGTCGATTCACGGCATGAAGAAGCTGTTCGTCGATGTCGATGACCATGGCCGCCCGATGGGCGCCGCGGTCGGCGCCGATACCATCAAGATCATGCTCGAGGAATTGCGCCGCGACTGGAGCGAGCGCGGTATCGAAATCGTCAGCCTGGCCAGCGGCTGGCGCTTCCAGAGCCGCCCGGAAATGAAGCAGTACCTCGATCGCCTGAGCCCGGAAAAGCCGCAGAAGTATTCGCGCGCCACCCTGGAAACGCTGGCGATCATCGCTTACCGCCAGCCTGTCACACGCGGCGATATCGAAGAAATACGTGGCGTTGCCGTTAATTCGCAGACGATCAAGATGCTGGAAGACCGCGGCTGGATCGATGCCATCGGCCACCGCGAAGTGATCGGCCGCCCGGCCTTGCTGGGCACGACCAAGCAGTTCCTTGACGATTTGGGGTTGAATTCGCTGTCCCAGCTGCCTCCGTTGCAGCAAATCAGCGACATGCAGGGCGGTCACGAAATGGAAGCACTCGAGGCGGCCTTGCAGGAAAATTTTGATAAAGCGGCGGCCTCGGAGGCCGCAAACGACGATGGTGCAGGTAGCGGCGACGCGCAGGAGGATATTCCTTCCGCCGTCGCGGATGCGGCCGGCTCCGATACTTCATCTCTTGAAGTCCTCATCCACGACCCTGCGCCAGAAATAACGGTTGACGCTGCGCCAGGTCAGCACAACCAAGAAACGAATAATGAATCCAACTAAATCGACAGAGACAAGTACCGCCGACGTAACAGGCATGGATGAGGCCGTGGCCAAGCCAAAACGCCGCACCAAGGCACAGATAGAGGCGGACGCCGCCGCCGGCACCGACGCGCCGAAACCGAAGCGCGCCGCCGCCAAGAAGGCCGTCGCCGACGTCGAGGCCGCCGCGCCCGCCGAGGTGCCGGCCAAGCCGGCAGCCAAGCCGCGCGCGAAGAAGGTCGTTGCAGTTGAAGCGGCCGCCGTGGTAGCGGCAGAGTCCGCTCCGGCAGCCGCCAGCGCCGCAGCGCCTGCAGCAGATGCGCCGGCCCCGGCCGCCCGCAAGCCGCGCGCGCCGAAAGCAGCCGTCGCCGATGCCGCGCCAGCGCCCGCCGTCGATGCCGCCGCCCCGGCCGCCGACGGCGCCGCGCCTGCGAACCACGAACGCGGCCCACGTCCGCCACGCGGCCCGCGCCAGATGCGCGAACTGCGCGGCCAGCGCGAAGCCCGCATCCAGATGGAGCGCGCCGAATTGGGCGAGCCGGAAGTGGTCGCCGAAGCACCGGCCGAGCCGGTTGCCCGTCCTGAGCGCGGTCCACGCCCGGAGCGCAGCCTGGATGCCAAGCCGCGCGTGAAAAAGAACAAAAAAGGCAATCCAGGCTTGCAGCACCACGGCAAGAACAAGATGAACGATGCCGATGCCGCGTTTTCGTACGTGACCTCGGACGCGTTCGACGCCAACGACGGCGGCCGCGCGCAGCCAGTCAAGCAGGTGCGCCGCGACCTGACCTCCGACGACGACGCACCGAAGCTGCACAAGGTGCTGGCCGAAGCCGGCCTCGGTTCGCGCCGCGACATGGAAGAGCTGATCATCGCCGGCCGCGTTTCGGTCAATGGCGAGCCGGCCCACATCGGCCAGCGCATCCTGCCGACCGACGCCGTGCGCATCAACGGCAAGCTGATTCACCGCAAGGTCACCAGCAAGCCGCCGCGCGTGCTGGTGTACCACAAGCCGGCCGGCGAAATCGTCAGCCATGACGATCCGGAAGGCCGTCCATCGGTGTTTGACCGCCTGCCGACCATGAAGGCCGGCAAGTGGCTGGCCGTCGGCCGCCTCGACTTCAATACCGAGGGCTTGCTGTTGTTCACGACCTCGGGTGACCTGGCCAACCGCCTGATGCACCCGCGCTACAACATCGACCGCGAGTACGCGGTGCGTACCCTGGGCGAGCTGGAAGAGGGCATGCGCCAGAAGCTGCTGGCCGGCGTCGAGCTCGACGACGGCGTGGCGTCCTTCACCAAGATCGCCGATGGCGGCGGTGAAGGCATCAACAAATGGTACCGCGTGGTCATCGGCGAAGGCCGCAACCGCGAGGTGCGCCGCATGTTCGAGGCGATCGGCCTGACCGTCTCGCGCCTGATCCGTACCCGCTACGGCATCATGACCCTGCCAAGCAACCTCAAGCGCGGTCGCTGGGATGAGATGGAAGAAAACACCGTGCGCGACCTGCTGGCCGCGTTCGGCGTCGAGAAAAAAGGCGCCGGCAATGACGCGCGCGGTCCGAAAGGGCGCAGCGACGCCAAGCCGCGCACCGACGAGGACAAGCGTTCCGATGGCAACCGCATCGACCGCGTCGACGCCAACCGCAATGCCGATCCGTTTGGTCCGCCAAATGGGCGTGGTGGTGCGGGACGCGGCGCCGGCGGCCGTCCGCAAGGACGTCCGGGTGGTGCGGGCGGTGGCATGGGCGGCGGCTTGGGTGGACAGGCGCGCAGTGCCGGCGGCTTCGATGGCCAGAGCCGTGGCCAGGGCCAGGGTCGCCCGCAGGGTGATGGACAGCCGCGTTCGGCTCGTCCCCAGGGCGATGCGCAGCCGCGCACCGGCCGTCCCGGGGGCAATGGTGGCAATGGTGGCGGGGCCAAGGGGCCGCGCCAGCCGGATCCGCTGCAAACGACCTTCGGTTTCGGCAATGCAGGTGGCGGTAATCGCCGTCCGCAGGGTCCGCAAGGCCCGCGCAGCGCCGATCACGGCATGCCGCGTCGCGGTCGCCGGGGTTAATTTTCCCGCCAGGCTCGCGCTGCGCTTACCTGGCCCGGCGCGGGAACGATGACGACGGAAGTGTCGGCTTTGGGGTGTTGTTTTGTGATCCGCGCCCCGCGCACGCATCGCCGCACGGCACCCGCCCTGCGGCTTTTGTTTTAAAATTGATAAGTGTTGTATGCCTGTTCATTTGCCCGTCATCGGATTGCGGGCAGCCCGATAACAGGTTATAATCTGCAGCCTAATAAAAGTTCTTCCCACCACAGACTGGTGCAAGTGCTTTCATCTGGTTGGGAGTATAGGAAGATGGGCAGATGCCCATTTTTTTTTTGGTAAATCGTTTTTAGTGGTCCCGCGGGACCGTGATCTGGAGAACTTGTTTGCAGCAGTTTGAATTAATCGCCAAGACAGTCAGTGGCCTGGGCTACGAACTCGTTGATGTCGAACGGGGCGAGCGCGGCATCCTGCGCGTGTATATCGATTTCACTGCAGCCGACGCGGCCGAAAAAGGCCCGATTACGGTCGAGGACTGCGCCACCGTGAGTCACCAGCTGTCGCACGTGCTGACTGTGGAAAACGTCAGCTACGAGCGCCTGGAAATCTCGTCGCCGGGGCTCGACCGCCCGGTGCGTACCCTGGCCGATTTCGCGCGTTTCGCCGGTTGCGAATGCACCGTGAAGCTGCGCGTGGCCATGCCTGGTACGGCCGACCGCAAGACCTACACCGGTATCTTGCAGGCCCCGGAGGGCGAGAATATCGCATTGGAATTTGAAAGCAAGGATGGTCCGGCGCTGTTGGAGTTTACGCTCGCCGACTTGGATAAGGCACGCTTGGTGCCGCAGGTGGATTTTAGGAGTCGCAAAGCATGAGTCGCGAAGTTTTGTTATTGGTTGATGCGCTGGCGCGCGAAAAAAATGTCGATAAAGATGTGGTCTTCGGGGCGCTCGAATTCGCCTTGGCGCAAGCCACGAAGAAGCGTTACGAGGGCGAAGTCGACATTCGCGTGTCCATCGACCGTGATTCGGGCGAGTTCGAATCCTTCCGCCGCTGGCACGTCGTGCCCGACGAGGCCGGCCTGCAGCTGCCCGACCAGGAAATCCTGCACTTCGAAGCCAAGGAAAACATCCCCGACATCGAAGTCGACGAATATATCGAAGAACCGATCGAGTCCGTCGAATTCGGCCGCCGCTTCGCGCAAGACACCAAACAGGTGGTCCTGCAGCGTGTGCGCGACGCCGAGCGCGAACAGATCCTGGTCGACTTCCTGGAGCGCGGCGACTCGCTCGTGACCGGCACCATCAAGCGCATGGAACGCGGCGACGCGATCGTCGAATCGGGCAAGATCGAAGCACGCCTGCCACGCGACCAGATGATCCCGAAAGAGAATCTGCGTATCGGCGACCGTGTGCGCGCTTATATCCTGCGCATCGACCGCAATATGCGCGGCCCGCAGGTGATCCTGTCGCGCACCGCGCCGGAATTCATCATGAAGCTGTTCGAACTGGAAGTGCCGGAAATCGAACAAGGCTTGCTGGAAATTAAATCGGCTGCCCGCGATGCGGGTGTGCGCGCCAAGATCGCCGTGTATACGGCCGACAAGCGCATCGACCCGATCGGTACTTGCGTCGGCATGCGCGGTTCGCGCGTGCAGGCCGTGACCGGTGAACTGGGCGGCGAACGCGTCGACATCGTGCTGTGGTCGGAAGACCCGGCGCAATTCGTCATCGGTGCCCTGGCTCCGGCCAATGTGTCGTCGATCATGGTCGACGAAGAAAAGCATGCGATGGACGTCGTGGTCGACGAGGAAAACCTGGCCATCGCGATCGGCCGTTCCGGCCAGAACGTGCGCCTGGCTGCCGAGCTGACCGGCTGGAAGATCAATATCATGACGGCGGAAGAGTCCGAGAATAAATCGGCTCAGGAAACCGCGGCAGTACGCGCGCTGTTCATGGAAAAACTCGACGTCGACCAGGAAGTGGCCGACATCCTGGTGGAAGAAGGCTTCGCTAGCTTGGAGGAAATCGCGTATGTGCCGATTTCCGAGATGCTCGATATCGAATCCTTCGACGAAGATACCGTCAACGAACTGCGGACCCGTGCCCGTGATGCGCTGGTGACTGAAGCAATTGCTTCGGAAGAAGGCCTGGAAGGGATGGACGAGCAGCTGGTTAACCTGGAAGGCATGGACCGCAACACTGCGGGCAAGCTGGGCCTGGCCGGTATCAAGAACGTTGAGGCGTTCGCGGCGCTCGCGTACGACGAATTTGGCGCTATTTTGGCGCTGGCGTCGGACCGTGCACGTGATCTGATCAAGAATGAATTTAATGATGTGACCGACGACGAGATGAAGCTGGTCGACTCAAAGTATGACGACCGCGCCAAGGCGCTGCAGGCGAAAGCCTGGAGCCTGGCAGAAGTGGCCAAGGCTTAATTTGAGTAACCTTATCATCTGTCTCGACACAAAGAAAAGAGGACTGAATGGCGAGTAACAACGTAGCCCAATTTGCCACCGAACTGAAGATGCCTGCAGATTTGCTGCTGACGCAGCTGCGTTCTGCCGGCGTCGATAAAAGTTCGACGTCAGATCCATTGTCGAAAGATGATAAGGATAAGTTGTTGGATCACCTGCGCCGTACCCACGGCACGGCGACCGACACCGAGAAGAAGAAAATCACGCTGACGCGCAAGGAAACCACTGAGATCAAGCAGGCTGACGCCACTGGCAAGTCGCGCACGATCCAGGTAGAAGTGCGCAAGAAGCGCACGTTCGTGCAGCGCGACGATCCGGCACCGGCGCCAGCGCCAGTGGCCGCGGCGCCCGTTGCACCAGTGATCGACGCGGCCGAAGTGGCCCGTCGCGAGGAAGAGGCACGCCGCCAGCAAGAGCTGATCGCGCGCCAGGAAGCCGACCTGCGTGAAAAGCAGGAGCGCCTCGCCAAGCTCGACGCCGAAAAGGAAGCCCAGGCCAAGCAGGCCGAGACCGACGCCAAGAAAGAAGCGGATGCGGAAGCGAAGCGCGCCGCCGCTGCCGCCGCCGCCGCCGCCGCTGGCGCCGACCAGGCTGCCGCCGACGAGTCGAAGAAAGCTGCTGCCGAAGAAGCCAAGAAGAAGGCTGCCGTTGCTGCGCAAGAAGCTGCGGCCCGTGCCGAAGCGAACGACCGCGCCCGCAAGGCCGTGGCCGACGAAGTGGCGCAGATCAAGGCCATGATGAATGCGCCGCGGCGCGCGATCAAGGCGCCTGAGCCAGTTCCTCCACCGGTCGCGGCATTGAAGCCGAAGCCGCCCGAAGGCACGCTGCACAAGCCAGCCGACAAGAAGCCGGGCGACAAGCCGGGCGACAAGAAGCCGGTTACGGCGGACAAGAAGTCGATCAAGTCGGCCAATGTGTCGTCGACCTGGTCGGACGACGCGAAAAAGCGCGGCGCGCCGGGTTCGATCAAGCCACGTGGCAACACCGGTTCGCCGGGTGGCCGTGACAGCTGGCGCGGTGGCGCCAAGGGCCGTCGCCCATCGCACAGCGATGACCGCGAAACCAATTTCCAGGCGCCGACCGAAGCGGTCATCAAGGACGTTCACGTTCCTGAGACCATCACGGTCGCCGAACTGGCACACAAGATGTCGGTGAAGGCATCGGAAGTGATCAAGCAGCTGATGAAGCTGGGCCAGATGTGCACCATTAACCAGGTGCTGGATCAGGAAACGGCGATGATTCTGGTGGAAGAGATGGGCCACAAGGCATTTGCGGCTGAACTCGACGATCCGGAAGCACTGCTGGCCGACCAGGGCGAACACGCCCACTTCGAAGCCGTCTCGCGCGCACCGGTGGTCACCGTCATGGGGCACGTCGACCATGGCAAGACCTCGCTGCTCGATTACATTCGCCGTGCCAAAGTGGCGTCGGGCGAAGCGGGCGGGATCACGCAGCACATCGGCGCTTACCACGTCGAAACGCCGCGCGGCATCATCACCTTCCTCGATACCCCGGGTCACGAAGCGTTTACCGCGATGCGTGCCCGTGGCGCCAAGGCAACCGACATCGTGATTCTGGTGGTTGCCGCCGACGATGGCGTGATGCCGCAGACGAAGGAAGCAATTGCTCACGCAAAAGCTGCCGGCGTACCGCTGGTCGTGGCGATCAACAAGATCGACAAGCCGGGTGCGAATCTGGACCGCGTCAAGCAGGAACTGGTTGCCGAACAAGTCGTGCCGGAAGAATACGGTGGCGAATCGCCATTCGTGCCGGTGTCGGCCAAGACCGGCGAAGGTATCGATGCGCTGCTGGAACAGGTTCTGCTGCAAGCCGAAGTGCTGGAACTGAAAGCCCCGGTCGACGCGCCAGCGCGTGGCCTGGTGGTCGAGGGACGTCTGGACAAGGGCCGTGGTCCTGTCGCGACGATCCTGGTGCAGTCCGGCACCCTGCGTCGCGGCGACGTGATCCTGGCTGGTTCCTCGTATGGCCGCGTGCGCGCCATGCTGGACGAGAACGGCAAGGCGATCAGCGAAGCTGGTCCGTCGATCCCGGTCGAAATCCAGGGTCTGACCGAAGTGCCGGTTGCCGGTGAAGAAGTCATGGTCATGGCCGACGAGCGTAAAGCGCGTGAAATTGGTCTGTTCCGTCAAGGTAAGTTCCGCGACGTCAAACTGGCCAAGCAGCAAGCGGCGAAACTGGAAAACATGTTCGACAACATGGGCGAAGGCGAAGTCAAGAATCTGCCGGTCATCGTCAAGACCGACGTGCAGGGTTCGCAGGAAGCGCTGGTTGGCTCGCTGCAGAAACTGTCGACCTCCGAAGTGCGGGTACAGGTTGTGCACGCGGCGGTCGGCGGCATTACGGAATCGGACGTCAATCTGGCGGTGGCATCGAAAGCGGTCATCATCGGCTTTAACACCCGTGCTGACGCCCAGGCGCGCAAGCTGGCCGAGTCGAACGGCGTGGACATTCGCTACTACAACATCATTTACGATGCGATCGACGAGATCAAGGCGGCGTTGTCGGGCATGCTGGCACCGGAGAAGCGCGAGCACATCACCGGTCAGGTCGAGATTCGCCAGGTTATCCTGGTCTCGAAAGTGGGCGCGATTGCCGGTTGCCTGGTCACCGATGGCGTGGTCAAGCGTTCGTCCTCGGTACGCCTGCTGCGCAACAACATCGTGGTGTGGACTGGCGAGATCGATTCGCTCAAGCGCTTCAAGGACGACGCGAAAGAAGTGCGCGCCGGTCTGGAGTGCGGCCTGTCGCTCAAGAACTACAACGATATCGAAGTCGGCGACGTCCTCGAAGTGTTCGAAGTTCAAGAGATCGCCCGTACGCTGTAATCGTTGGATGCACAACTGTGAGGCGCCCTGGAAACGGGGCGCCGAACCGGTGGCCGCCAGCTGACGCTATTGCGGCCACCGCCCCACAAAACCGTCATTTCCGCCTGCGCGGGAATGACGGTTTTTAAGTTTGTGGTATTCGGCCCTGACGCCGGCTCCGGCGCTGCGCTTTTCCACCTTACAAAATCATAAAGAGTAGTATACGACCATGGCTAAACACAGCAAAACCATTCCCGCCCGCGGCTTGCGCGTGGCCGACCAGATCCAGCGCGACCTGGCCGAAATCGTCGCGTACGGTCTGAAAGACCCGCGCATCGGCATGATCACCATCACCGAAGTGCAGATCACTCCCGACTACGCCCACGCCAAGGTGTTCTTCACCATGTTCAAGGACGACAAGGAATCGATCAAGAACACGGTCGATGGCCTCGGCGCCGCTGCCGGCTTCATCCGCAACCAGCTGGGCAAGCGCCTGCACATCCACACCTTGCCGATGCTGCACTTCGTGCACGACACCTCGACCTCGCGCGGCATGGAAATGTCGCTGCTGATCGACCAGGCCAACGCCACCCGCGCGGCCGATGCCGAGCCGGATCCGGTGCCGGAAGACCAAGCCAAGCCGGACGCCGAATAAGCCAGCATGAAACAAGCCCATATCAAACGCGTGCGCGACCTGGTCGACGGCGTGCTGCTGCTCGACAAACCGGTCGGCCTGTCGTCCAACGACGCGCTGATCAAGGCCAAGCGTGTGCTCAACGCCAAGAAAGCCGGCCACACCGGCACGCTCGACCCGTTCGCCACGGGTTTGCTGCCGCTGTGCTTCGGCGAAGCGACCAAATTCTCGCAAGACTTGCTCGAAGCCGACAAGACCTACGAAACCACGGTCCACCTGGGTATCACCACCACCACCGGCGACACCGAAGGCGAAGCGATCGACATGCGCGACGTCGACGTCACCCTGGCCCAGATCGAAGCCGTGCTGCCGCAGTTCCGCGGCCCCATCATGCAAGTGCCGCCGATGTATTCGGCCCTCAAGCGCGACGGCAAGGCCTATTACGAGTACGCGCGCGAAGGCATCACCCTGGAGCGCGAAGCGCGCCCGGTCACCATCCTCAAGCTGGAACTGATTTCGTTCGAAACGCCGCTGCTGAAGTTAGCGGTTACTTGCAGCAAGGGCACGTATATCCGCGTGCTGGGCGAAGACATCGGCCACGCGCTCGGCTGCGGCGCCCACCTGATCCAGCTGCGCCGCACCCAGGTCGGCGCGCTGACCATTGATGGCATGGTGACGCTGGAAGCATTGCAGGCGCACGCCGAACCGCTTACCCTGCTGGCGCCGGTCGATGCCTTGCTGTCGAGTTTCCCTGCTGTGCAGCTGACCGAGGAACTGGCCAAGCGCTTCCTGCAGGGCCAGCGCCTGGCGCTCGGTAAGGAAGCACTCACTTTGCCGGACAGCCTGGGCCGGGTGAGGGTGTATCACGACACCCGCCTGCTGGGCACGGCGAACTTGCAGGAATACGCGATCCTGGCGCCCGAGCGCCTGATCGCCGCTTCGCACGCCTAAATGGCGTTCACGCCCTTCCACCTCGGTCCCGGTGCGGCCATGAAAGCCGTGGGCGGGCGCCATTTCAGCTTCATGGTGTTCGGCGGCGCGCAAGTGCTGATGGACATCGAGCCGCTGGTGGGCCTGATCCAGGACGCCGACATCCTGCACGGTCCGACCCATACCCTGGCTGGCGCGCTGCTCATCGGCGGCGTGGCCGCGCTCACCGGCAAGCCGGTCAGCGAATTCGTGCTCAGGCTCCTGAATATTCCTCATCAACGGATCAGCTGGCTGGCCTCGTGCACGGGAGCGTTTCTGGGCACGCTGTCGCACATCGTGCTCGACGCCATCATGCACAGCGATATGCATCCGTGGCGGCCGCTGTCAGATGCCAACCAACTGCTCGACTTCGTGTCGCTGGGCACGTTGCATCTGGCTTGCCTGGTGCTGGCGGTGGTGGGGGGAGCGGTGGCCGCCTGGCGGCATCACAACGAAAACCGCCGGCGGCGCTGGTAGCGGCAGGCGGCTTACCGAGCGGGGCCAAAGTAAGCGCCGCCACGCGCCCGCTGGCGATCGGCCCCTTGTACGAGTAGAAGGGAAGGGGCGGGGGGCGGGCGGCGCATGTCATGCGGACGACACAAAATAGCGTCAGACTTTCACCAAAGCGGTGCATCAGCGCTGGGGACCTGTGGTGAAAAAAGCAGCAAGCCATTGAAATTGCAGGGCTTTTCAAATTGGTGGTGCGCAATACACCGCTTTAGCATGCTATACTAGTCGGTTCCTGATTTAAGCAGCACCGTACACCTTCGTACACCACGTACATTTCCGTTCCTTACGACCATGTCAAATTCAAAACGCGCAATTCGTAACATCGCTATCATCGCCCACGTTGACCACGGCAAAACCACGCTCGTGGACAAGCTGCTGCGCCAATCCGGTACCTTCCGTGAAAACCAGGCAGTCGAAACCCGCGTAATGGATTCGAACGACCTCGAAAAAGAACGTGGCATTACGATTCTGTCGAAGAACTGCGCGGTTGAATACGAAGGCACCCACATCAACATCGTCGACACCCCAGGCCACGCCGACTTCGGCGGCGAAGTCGAGCGCGTGCTGTCGATGGTCGACTCGGTACTGCTGCTGGTCGATGCCCAAGAAGGCCCGATGCCACAGACCCGCTTCGTGACGCGTAAAGCGCTGGCGCTCGGTCTCAAGCCGATCGTCGTCGTCAACAAGATCGACCGTCCGGGCGCGCGCGCTGAATGGGCGATCAACCAGACGTTCGAACTGTTCGACAAACTGGGCGCCACCGACGAACAGCTCGACTTCCCGGTCGTGTTCGCATCGGCCCTGAACGGCTACGCCAGCCTCGATTCGGAAGTGCGCGAAGGCGACATGACCCCGCTGTTCGAAGCCATCCTCAAGCACGTTCCTGTGCGTGACGACAATCCTGACGGCCCGCTGCAGATGCAAGTGACCTCGCTCGATTACTCGTCGTACGTCGGCAAGATCGGCATTGGCCGTATCTCGCGCGGCCGCATCAAGTCCGGCCAGGACGTCATCGTCCTGAACGGTCCTGATTCGACCCCGATCAAGGGCCGCATCAACCAGGTTCTGAACTTCAAGGGCCTCGAGCGCGTGCTGGTTGACGAAGCGGTTGCCGGCGACATCGTCTTGATCAACGGTATCGACGAAATCGGCATCGGTTCGACCATCTGCCAGCCGGACACCCCGGATGCGCTGGAAATGCTGACCGTCGACGAGCCGACCCTGACCATGAACTTCATGGTCAACAACTCGCCACTGGCCGGCCGCGAAGGCAAGTTCGTCACCAGCCGCCAGCTGCGCGACCGTCTGGACCGCGAACTGAAAGCCAACGTTGCCCTGCGCGTAGCGCCGACCGACGACGACACGATTTTCGAAGTCTCGGGCCGCGGCGAGCTGCACCTGACGATTCTGATCGAAAACATGCGTCGCGAAGGGTTCGAACTGGCCGTATCGCGTCCACGCGTGGTGTTCAAAATGGTTGATGGCGTGCGCCACGAGCCGTTCGAGCAACTGTCGGTTGACGTTGAAGAAGCCAACCAGGGCGGCGTCATGGAAGAACTGGGCCGTCGTCGTGGCGACCTGCAGAACATGGAATCGGATGGCAAGGGCCGTGTTCGTCTCGAGTACAAGATTCCTGCGCGTGGCCTGATCGGCTTCCAGGGCGAATTCATGACCCTGACCCGCGGCACCGGCCTGATGAGCCACGTATTCGACGAATACGCACCGGTCGACAACTCGAAAGGCGAAATGGCTGGCCGTCGCAACGGCGTGCTGATCTCGCAGGACGACGGCGCAGCGGTTGCTTACGCGATCTGGAAACTGCAGGACCGCGGCCGCATGTTCGTGGTTCACAACGACCCGGTGTACGAAGGCATGATCATCGGCATTCACTCGCGCGACAACGACCTGGTCGTCAACCCGATCAAGGGCAAGCAGCTGACCAACGTGCGTTCGTCGGGTACCGATGAAGCGGTGCGCCTGGTACCGCCAATCCAGATGTCGCTCGAATACGCGGTGGAATTCATCGCCGACGACGAACTGGTTGAAATCACGCCTAAATCGATCCGTCTGCGCAAGCGCTACCTGAAAGAGCACGAGCGTAAAAAAGCTGGCCGCGATTCCGCGTAATTGACGCGTACGGAGTGCCCCGCATTCCGTAGCGACAACGCCTTCCCTCGGGCTTGCATCCACTTGATGCGGGTCTGACGGAAGGCGTTTTGCATTTCAGCACACCGGGGTCAGACCTCCGACTCGAAATATTTCTTAATTGGGGTCAGAGCTCTGACTCGAAACATTGCAGAAAGAACATGCATGTCCTACCCGTATTTAAGCGATGTCATCAGGGACTTCACCGGCATCGACCTGCCGCTGCCGATTGCCACCTTCGGCCTGCTGGTCGCCTGCGCCATCATGGCCGGTGCCGAGTGCCTTAAACGCGAGCTGGCCCGGCTGTACGCGGCCGGCCGCATTGGTCCGGCCCACAAGCGCGTCAAGGGTGACGATGGGGTGGTGAGCGAGGTGGCGGTGCCGCCCCAGGACATCGTCAACGATCTCGCCTTTGTCGTGGTGCTGGTGGGCGTGGTCGGCGCGCGCCTGTTCCACATCCTGGAGCATACCGATCAGTTCATGGCCGATCCGTGGAGTATGATTTTCAGCCGCTCCGGGCTCAGCGTATTCGGCGGGCTGATCCTCGGGACGGTGGCCGGGGTGATCTGCATCCGGCGCTGGCAGTTGCCGATCCGCCCCCTGCTCGACGCGGTGGCGCCAGCCATGATGCTCGGTTACGCGCTCGGCCGTGTCGGCTGCCAGATCTCCGGCGACGGCGACTGGGGCACGGCGGCGAACATGGCGCTGAAACCCGACTGGCTGCCGACCTGGTTCTGGGCGCAAACCTACGACAACAATATTTTCGGCGAAGTGCTCGCGGCGCCGGGCGTGTATCCGACGTCGGTGTACGAAACGGTGATGGCGCTGGCCTGTTTCGCGCTGCTGTGGGCGCTGCGCAGGCACGCTTTCCGGAGCGGCTGGCTGTTTTCGGTGTACCTGGTGCTGGCGGGGCTGGAGCGCTTGCTGATCGAGCAAATCCGGGTCAATCCGGTGCTCGACTTCGGCGGTATTCAAGCAAGCCAGGCCGAGATCGTCGCGGTGGCCCTGGCGCTGGCCGGGCTGGCGGGATTGGCAATGCTGAGCCGTCGCACGGACGCTGCGCAGAGCCAGGCCGCCGCCGTACCCGCACCCTAGCAAAAGTGCAAAACCCGCCGCAGCGGGTTTGACAATGTTTCGAGTTAAAGCTCTGACCCCGGTTGTAAGAAAAATCAAGTCGGCGTCGGACTAATTGGCAGTATTG